>WTIT01000128.1 GCA_011526375.1 Methanobacteriota archaeon | reverse complement strand
CAGTCTGTAGAAACCACATTTAGAACTACATACTACCCAGATTTACTTGAAGCCATTACTAAGTCTGATTTGGCTTATATGGCCTATAGAAATGTTCAAGCGGCATCAGGTCCTGCAAAAAGAGCAATGCAGATGACCAAAATAAGAATTACCGACAAAGTAGATGATTTGCTAAAAAGACATGATGGTTCTTTAACTGAGGTACAGTTTAGAAATCGTGTTGGCATGGCTATGCGTAGAGGTGATGCAGATGTAATTGATGATGCGGCAACACCTTTTGTTAATCAAGCGGCTCAAGAATATAGAAAAGTTTTTAACAAAATTAAAGGTGAAGCTAATTCTGTTAGGTTGTTTGAAAGAGAGCTTGCTGATGATTTAGCCAAAGCTAGAGCATCTGGCAATCAAGCTTTAATTAGTACATTAAATGAAAAATTACAAAGACTTAGAGATGAAGGTGTTACAGTAAACACTGCTATTTCTTATGTTCCTCGCATTTACAGAATAGATAAAATTGAACAAAACATACCAAGATTTTTAGGAATTATTAAAGATTGGGCAATGAGAAGTCAAAGAATGAATGCGACACAAGCAGACCAATTTGCCGCACAAATTCTTGATACAGTAACAAGAAGAAGACCATTTATTGATTATGAACATGCTACAGATGCCCTTGATTGGATTAAGAACCCATCTGGTATTCAAGCAAGAAGTCTTGAGATACCTGATGATTTAATAGAAGAGTTTCTTGAAAATGACATTGAGTCTCTTCTTAGAAGTCATACACGCACTATGGGCATGGACATTGAACTTACAAAAAAGTTTGGTAGTGCATCTATGGATGACCTTATTAAACAGGTTGAAGATGAATATTTAAGACTGATTATGGAAACAAGTGACTATCAATTGCGTTCTGAATTGTCACAAGCACTAAAAAATGACCTTAGAGATATTAGAGGATTGAGAGATAGGCTCAGAGGGACTTATGGTGCATCCAAAGACCCACATGCCCTTTCTAGCCGCTTTGTTAGAGTTATGAAATCATTTAACGTGCTTACAGGAATGGGCAGTGCAATGATTTCTTCTATACCAGATATAGCTAGAATTGCCATGGTAGAAGGTTTTGTTAATGCTTATGGCAAGGGTTTTTCTGCGGCATTTGATGAACAAGCTCGTATCATTAGAACTATGTCTAAGAAAGAGTTAGAGAAAGCGGCTGTTGCTGTTGATGCTACACTAGGCCTAAGAGCGCATGCTATGTCAGATATTGGTGATTTGTTTGGCAATCGATACGCTATTGAACGTAGTCTTAATGATGCAACTGGTATGTTCTTCTTGCTTAATGGCTTAAACATTTGGAATCAGGCACTTAAAGAAATAGCTGGTAACGTGACCATGCTAAGAATGACTGAATCTATAATGAAGTCTGGTGGATGGAACGGGCTAACAAGAATAGAAAAAGAAAAGCTACTAAAGAATGGTATAGGTCAGCAAGATTACACAATTATGCGTAATAATATACAGCGTTTTGGTCAGCAAGAAGGTAACGAATGGTTGCCAAATACCGAAGCGTGGACTGATGCAACACAACGTTTAAAGTTTAGAAACGCTTTAAATCAGAATGTTGAGCGTATTATCGTAACACCTGGGGCTGGTGACAGAGCATTGTGGACATCTACAGAGATGGGTTCATTGCTTACACAGTTTAAATCTTACGGCCAAGGGGCTATGACAAGGATGCTTACATCTGGTTTGCAAGAAAAAGATGCGGCATTTTGGCAAGGTGCTTTCTTAATTGTTGGACTAGCCGCCATAGTAAATGAGATTAAGAGAGCGCAATATGGTATTGATAGTTATGAGAATTTTGACCAGAAGCTAATCAATGCAATTGACAGGTCTGGTTTGCTTGGATGGTTTACTGACGTAAATAACGCTATAGAAAAAGTAAGTGATTATCAGTTGGGTATGCGTCCATTCTTAACTGATCAACAATCATATCCTGTATATACAGCCGCTAAAGCTAGTGCTGTATTCGGTCCAAGTGCTAGTGCGGCAATCAACGCAACCAATGTTTTAGGTGATTTTGCTACTGGGAATGTTGATTACAGAACTGGCAATGATTTTAGGTTTATTATGCCTACAGGCAATTTACCTTACTTAGACCCAATATATGATGGAGTGTTTGGTCAGGGTAATGTGAATAGACAGGAAAACTTGAATAGGGAATAGATTAAGTATGGCTACTATAGAAATTGCAGATAATGACGCTAGAGTCCAATACACACAGGCCGTTGTTGCTAATACTACGCAATTAACGATTGATTTCCCATTCTTTGACGTTGATGACATCAATGTTATTGTAACAACTGCGGCTGGTGTTGATACTACGCTGTCCAGAGGTACAGGCACTGGTACATTTGCTGTTACAGGAACTGCGGTAGATGATGGATTTTCTGGTGGATATATTACTCTTGGCGACAATTATAGCGCAGGAACTGATACATTCACTATTTTTAGGGACATACCTGTAGCTAGAACTACAGACTTCCCGACATCAGGACCTTTTAATATCTCGTCACTCAATACTGAGTTAGACAAGATTATTGCTATTGAGCAAGAGCTAGAAACTAAAATTAGCCGTACAATGAAGCTGTCAGATTCTGATACTGCCGCTTCAATTACTCTACCTTCATCAGCAAGCAGGGCGAACAAGCTTCTATCATTTGATGCCAACGGTGCTGTAACGGTATCAACCACTATTGGCACATATCAAGGAACTGATACCACAACGACTACAGCCGCTTATGTTAAGCATGATTTGGTTAAGTCAACGACTACAGCACAACTAAATAATGTATATATTTGTATTGCAGATAGTCCTAGCGGCACATTGCTTACAAATACAAGTTATTGGGAGCTGGTTGTGGATGCTGTAACAGCCGCTACATCAGCTACCAATGCGGCTACATCTGCTTCTAATGCCGCCACAAGTGCAAGTAATGCGGCTACATCCGCAACAAATGCCGCAACATCAGAGACAAATGCAAATGATTGGGCTGTTAAGACAAATGGCATTGTCCAAAGTACAGACTATTCATCTAAGGCTTGGGCTATTGGTGGTACTGGCGTAACTGACGCATCTGGTGCTGGCCCTGCAAAGGATTGGGCAGTAGAGACTACAGGCCAAGTGGATGGCACTGAGTATTCCGCTAAAGAATATGCGGTGGGTA
>WTIT01000107.1 GCA_011526375.1 Methanobacteriota archaeon | reverse complement strand
CACTATTTACAAGAGAGAGTGGTTCACTGACCTTAGATTTGTTCAATTTTCATAATCTCGGAGGAACTGTCTTCGGCCCGATCTGAAACTTTGATCATAACACTTAAAGGTTAACTACTGAATTTAGATTTGTTCAATTTTCATAACCTCAGAATATCTCAATTGAACCACTCAGTACGTGATGTAGAAAAAAGATTGGCAGACCTTCGGGTTAGCCTTTCTTTCAAGAACTTTTTCGCAAGAAATCGTTCGAAGTGCAATTAAACTGATTGATCCTGTCAGTTGCCATATGCTTGTCTGAAAGACTAAGCCATGCATGTGTAAGTGAATCTTGCCAAAGAGAAACCGCGAATGGCTCATTAAATCAGTTACTATCTATTAGTTGAGTAGCCGCTATATGAATAACTGCGGTAACCCTGCAGCTAATGCATGCAGATTGATCGGCCTCTGGTCGTTAACTTTTACAAGAATTCACCGAGCTAACGGGCGAAGAACCTGGGCATTCCGGATGAATCCAAAGTAACTGAAAGATCCCACAAAGTGTAAGTTTCTCCTTGGGGACGTAACTTCCGAATTTCTGACCTATCAACCTATGATGGTAGTGTAACGGACTACCATGGTTGTGACGGGTAACGGGGAATCAGGGTTCGATTCCGGAGAGGGAGCCTTAGAAACGGCTACCACATCCAAGGAAGGCAGCAGGCACGCAAATTACCCACTCTCCGCACGAGGAGGTAGTGACGAGAAATAATGATATGAACCTTAATGGTTTGTAATCAGAATGGAAAGGATGCAAAAGCTCCTTTGATGAACGAGTAGAGGGCAAGTCTGGTGCCAGCAGCCGCGGTAATACCAGCCTCTACAAGCGTATGCAAAAGTTGCTGCGTTTAAAAAGCTCATAGTTGGATCTGTTTGGGCGTAACGGTAACATGGTGTTCAGTTAAATCTGTTCACTCGTTACTCCCATCCTTCGCATCGAAGAAATAGTTTGCACTTAAATGTGACGAACTGTGGAAACGGTGTTTTCACTTTGAGAAAATTAGAGTGTTCAAAGCATCCTTTGGGATTGAATAATAAAGCATGGAATAATGGAGAATGACCCGCGTATTGTTTGATGCCGGTGGCTAATATGCGGTAATGATTGAAAGGAACAGCCGGGGGCATTTGTATTGCTACGTTAGAGGTGAAATTCTTGGATCGTGGCAAGACAAACTACTGCGAAAGCATTTGCCAAGAATGTTTTCATTAATCAAGAACGAAAGTTAGAGGTTCGAAGGCGATCAGATACCGCCCTAGTTCTAACCATAAACGATGCCAGCTAGCGATCCGCTGAGTTGCATTTGTAGGCTCTGCGGGAAGCTTTCGGGAAACCAAAGCTTTTGGGTTCCGGGGGAAGTATGGTTGCAAAGCTGAAACTTAAAGGAATTGACGGAAGGGCACCACCAGGAGTGGAGCCTGCGGCTTAATTTGACTCAACACGGGAAATCTCACCGGGTCCAGACATCTTAAGGATTGACAGGTTGAATACCTTTCATGATTATATGGGCGGTGGTGCATGGCCGTTCTTAGTTAGTGGAGTGATCTGTCTGGTTAATTCCGATAACGAACGAGATCTTATCCATCTAACTAAAAATTGACACTATATGTGTCAAAAAATTTCTTAGAGGAACTATGTGCAAAAAAATAGCACAAGTAAGAAAGGCTATAACAGGTCTGTGATGCCCTTAGATGTTCTGGACTGCACGCGCGCTACACTGTTCACTTTAAAATGAAATGATAACCTTAGCCAAATTGGTTCGGGTAATCACCTAAAAGTGAAGTGCGTTAAGGGGATCGAGTGTTGTAACTTGCACTCGTGAACCAGGAATTCCTCGTACTTAGGAGTCAACAACTCCTAGGGATTACGTCCCTGCCCTTTGTACACACCGCCCGTCGCTACTACTGATTGAATGATGAAGCAAGACTTGCGGAACTGGGTCGTCGAGACTTCGGTCTTGATGACTTGGCCGATAAGCGGAACAAGCTTCATTGTTTAGAGGAAGTAAAAGTCGTAACAAGGTTTCCGTAGGGGAACCTGCGGAAGGATCAGTGATTTAAAAAAGTCCTGCTACACTGTTCCTAAGAAATCACCTTAAGTGTGTTGATGTCGAGCTCTATAAAAAAAAGACATCATTGGTGCTCACACTAAGGTGATAAAGAGCTCACTCTCTAAGAATGTGTATGATGCTGAGCTCTAGAAATAAAAATAGCATCATTTGGTGGCACATTCTATGAGAGAAAAAAGAGCTCCCGTATAAGCAGAACCGGTCGAACTCTGAAGCGCATGATACAGAGCTCTATAAACAAAATGTATCATGATAACGTTTCAGAGGGGGAAAGAAGAGCTCAGGAATAGTAGCAAGTAGCAAGACAGGGGCCTAGTTTCTGGTAAATACCAGTTTTCTAGTCCCCAAAAAAGAACTGTACTGTAGTTTGGGATCACCTTTTTGTGTGTTTGATGTCGAGCTCTATAATAAAAAAGACATCATTGGCGGGCACACTTAAGGTGAAAAAGAGCTCAATCTCTCAGAATGTGTATGATGCTGAGCTCTATAAAAATTGCATCATTTGGTGGCACGTTCTGTTGAGGAAAGAGCTCCCAAATAAGCAGAACCGGCTCGAACTACAGTAGAACGGCCCTCGGGTACTTAGGTACCCGTAAATATTCTCAAGTATTGGTGGGTAGGCACAGTTCTTCTACCCTGCATATCAATCGAGAATAGAAGGTTAATGGGGTAATTCCTGGGGCTGGCAACCCCGAAATTGAAATGAAGAACGTATTAAGTTCATGCTCTGAAGTAAAGTATTTGCATAACTCCAGAAGGACTGAATTCAGCTGCTCTGAAACTTTGAAAAACACTTCTATAAGTAGTGAACGAGTCTCTGCAGTAAATTTTGTTCAATTTCCATAACCTCGGAAGGACTCAAGCGCAAGCCTCTGAGCCCGATCTGAAAATTTGGGAAACACTATTTACAAGAGAGAGTGGTTTACTGAACTTAGATTTGTTCAATTTTCATGACCTTGGAAGAACTGTCTTAAGCCCGATCTGTAACCTTGCAAAAAGTTTACATGAGAGAGAATTTTATGCGTCCGAGAACGTATTAAGTTCATGCTCTGAAGTAAAATATTTGCACGAACTCAGAAGGACTGAATTCAGCTGCTCTGAAACTTTGAAAAACACTTCTATAAGTA
>WTIT01000109.1 GCA_011526375.1 Methanobacteriota archaeon | reverse complement strand
CGCCTCGGCGGAGGCACAAGAAGAAGCGCGCCGGCGCCGCCGAGTCCGACTCGGAGGAGTCGGACGCGTCCGAGTCGGAGTGAGCGTTTCTTTTAAAAAAAGGACTTAGTAATGAGCCAGAGCATACTCTCTGGACGCCACGGTGCATCCAGCTGAAAGGACAGCTATCACGTGCCAGACCGCGTGGCTATTCATCACGCCGCCGCATGTCTTTGGGCATGCAAAGCAGGTATCCTCCTCCTCTAACAAATGAGAATCCGGCCACTCCAAAACACGATCGACTGCCATTCCAAAAGTGACCAAGACGAAGCCAAAGATCTGCAGCGCGAGCACGACGGACGCTACCTCATTGCCGAGCAGCGCAAAGGCCACCGGCGCCGACATGAAGAAGTTGGCAAATATCAATAGACTCGTCGCTTGTCGGCTGTGCGCGTGCGGGCCGTCGCAATGGCCACGCGAAAAAAGCCCTATGCACAAGCTGCAGTCGGCGCGTTTCTTGGCGTTGACCCGGTGTTGGTGCTCTTCCCAGGTCTCTTCCAAAGGCACAAGCCAGCGCCTCCACACAAAAAAGACAATAATGATTCCGGCCGCGAGCGGGAGATCGAGAACGGTCTCGACGGGCACATTCTGGAAGCCGCGCGTCGCTACGGCGATGTCCGCGGTCGTAGACGTGGTGATCCCAACATAGATGGCTATGTAGTCGAGCACGCGCGTGACGTACGCAAAATGCGGGTCGGGCGCCGTGGCGTGGTAGATGCTGCTTGTCAAAAACACGCCGGCGGTGACCCACCCTGCCGCCGTCGTCAACCCGCCTTCAACGGTTGCGTGATTGCCGGCGTTGGCCTGGCGGAGGATGGCGTAGCAGATGAAGAGCAGCGCGCCGACAACGTGACTCCAATAGGCCATTCGTTCGTAGTGGCCCGTCGGCCCAAGCAGCGTTGACACGCGTCCTAGCCGGCCAGTCGTGTCGTTGGAGATCGCGACCGAGTAAACCAACTCGACAAACCGCGCGAGCCCGCGTTTGGGCGCGGCCTCGTTTCCAACCGCGTACTGGTCCATCATCTTGTCTGGAGGCGCCTCTCCCATCACCGCATTCACCACCATCGTCGCCGCTGTCGTCACGGCCGTCGCCGCGGTCGTCGTGCACGCACGTGCGATTCCCGGGAACGAGATGTGCTCCATGGGAGCAATGTTGGGCACGGAGGCGCAGGTCGCGTGGCCGCACAGTCCGCTGGTGCAACGGCCTCCTCGCACCGCCTGGACCCGCAACGTCTCGAAGTCGGCCCGCGCGCGCGACTGCGCACGCGCCTCGACGCCTTTGCGGACGGCATCGGAGTTGATGGAGAACGTAATGTTTTGCATGACGTTCCCATATAACTACACCCTTACTCCGCTCCACTTATCTCAATGCCAAGCTCGCTCAGGAGCGCCTCGCTGAGGCGGAGCGCGCGGAAAATCTCTTTCGCCTCCGGCGGCAACTCGGTCGACTCTAGGACTTCGCGATTCGCTTTGCGCGCCTCCTCCTGTACGCTCGGCCGCTGCTTTGCAATCTTCTGCGCCATCGCCTCGTGTCGCTGCTTAAATATGGCGCTCGCCGTCTTGGCCTTGCTGCGCGCCGCCGCCAGCTTCTCGAGGTGCGGCGCGCGCACCTCCGCCGCCGCGACCCTGCCGAGCGCGGCGCTCTTGCCGAGCTCCTGGTACTGGAGCGTCTCCTTGAGCAGAACCAGGCAGTCGCGCAGGTTCTTGAACGGCAGCGCCGTGCCCGCCGTGTTGGCCATGCCCATGATCCGCGGGAAGGCGACGTCCTCGCTCGGCGCGTAGCCCTCCGCTGCAAACTTGCCCTCGCGCGCGTGCGCCGCCGTCGCCTCTTCCGTCTCGGGCGTGACCAGGTCGTAGTAGAAGCCGTGCTTCTGCCGCCGCAGCCGCTCGGCGCGCAGCGATTCGTCGCTCTGCCCGGGCGTGCGCTCGATCCGCGGCGTGCGGAAGAGCCTGCCGACGCGCTGCGCCGCCGCCGCCTCGCCGCCGTGCGCGTCGAGCACGACGACGAACTGGAACGACGGATGATGGGCGTCGAGCGCGCTCTCGCCCACGGCCGTCGAGATGAGCCCGTCGAGCTCGCGCGCGTTGAACTTGGCCACGAGGCGCGCATTGTGCAGCGCCGTGTGGTTGCCCTCGTCGCCGTGCGAGGAGGAGCCGGCCAGGATCTCCCAGCGCTCGCCGAGCACGCGCTTGGCCACCTTGGCCGCGTACAGGTGCGTCACGAAGAGCATACCCACGTGCCCCGCGGCCCTGTGCGCGGCGCAGATCTGCACGGCCGCGTTGAGCTTGGCCGGGTGCACCGCGTGCACGTTGACGCGCATGGCCCCCGTGGTCATGGCGTGGGCCAGCTTGAAGTCCTGCGTGAACGGCGTGAAGATCGTGCGCCTACGGACCTTGGCGATGAGCCCGCGCTCCTCCAGGTCCTGGCACGTGCGGCGGAACAGGACCTCGCCAAACCACCCGAAGACACGCGCCTCGTGTTCCTCGCGCGTCTCGCCGGCCACCGCGTCGTCGCCGCGAAAGAGCGTCCCCGTGAACCCAAAGAGGTGCTTCGTGCACCCCTTGAGCTGCTCGATGCACGGCCGGTAGGTCGCAGCGTTTGCGTGGTGCACCTCGTCGCACGCGACGCCGTCCCAGCGCTGCGCCTTCAAAAACTCGCCGATCGCGCTCGCCCGGCTCTTCTTGGTCGCGCCGACGGACGCGGCGTACAGGCCGTAGGTCATCACCACGAAGCAGACGAGACTGTTCGGCTCGTCCCTGCTCTCGCCGGTCAGCATGCACACCTGATTGGGAACCAGATTCGTGTGCTCGCGCAGCAGCGTCGCCATCTGCACGACGCCCTGTTTCTCGTAGCAAAGGACGAGGCACTTGGTGCCGGCGCGCGCCAGGACCTCGACGATCAGCGCCGACTTGCCGCTGCCGCACGGCAGGATCACGATGCCGCCGACGCCCTCGTCCATGGCGCGGTGCAGCGCGCGCATGGCCTCCTCCTGCGGCTCGGACTTGGTCGCGTATTTGGACCCGGGCTTCCACGCGACGCGCACCATCGTGCCAACGCTCACGCGCGTGGGCGCACAAGGGCGGCGTTTCTGTAAAATCCAATAAATTTTTCCAATAAGTCATTTATTGGGTCGGCTCAGGGGTGCTAAATCTGTCCGAGCTACGGAACAGAACGGCCCCGACGCTGTTGGATCT
>WTIT01000088.1 GCA_011526375.1 Methanobacteriota archaeon | reverse complement strand
CTCGCCGCCCCTGCCCTCGCCGCCGCCGGCGCACTGGCCCCCACAGCCGCCGTGGGCGCCCGCGAACGAGTACAAGGACACCACGCCCACAAACCAGGAAGACGGCAACCCGCTGCTCCAATACTACTCGTACTGGGTCGAGATGGAGGTGCTCGTGCCCGCGACGAGCTCGCGCCTCGAGGAGCACCCGGACGCGGAGCAGGGCAAGTCCACCTTTGAGAACACGCACGCGCCGCCGAGCACGCCCAGCGGCCACCACACGGAGGTGGGCGCGCTCAAGACGCCCAAGACGCCGCCCGAAGGCGACGGCGGCGGGCTCGTGCCGCTCTGGCCCGGCGAGGGCGGCCGCTCGCCGAGCGCGCCGCCGCGCCTCGTCACGCCCGGCACGAGCACCGTGTGGGACTACGACCCCACGACCGACGAGTGGACCGCCGACACGGAGTTTGTGGACTTTACGCAAAAGGATCCCACCAAGGAGCCGAGTGCGCTGCCCACCGACGTCAACCGCGTCGTCGAGGTCCCCGACGTCAACAACGACGGCGTCAAGGACCTCGTCATCTGCACGGAGCACGGCGCGTACGTCGTGCGCAGCGACGGCGACGCGGGTGACTACGACCCGCCCGTGCTGCTGAGCGACGAGAACGACAACGTGCGCGACGTGGTCGCGCTCAAGTACAACCCCGAGGACGAGGCGCTGGACTTTGTGGTGGTCACCGACGGCGCGACGCCCAACAAGATCTACTACGGCGACCCGAGGGACCCGGAGCTCGAGCTCATGGGCCGCGACGTGCACGCGGCGACCGGCACGACCGAGAACCCGGTGGGCGGCGTGCCCGGCGAGCCCGTGGGCGGCCTGCGGCACAAGACCCTCGAGGACCCGGCGCTGCCGCCGGGCAGCTTCAAGGACTCGGTGCGCGTGGTGCTCCTCGACACGGACGGCGTCGACGGCGACGACTCTTTTGTCATCGCCAACGTGAACGAGGAGGACCAGGTCTTCTTCAAGGGCGACGAGAGCAATCCGTGGACCGTGGGCAGCGCGACCACCACGACGGACATCGCCACGTTCTCGCACAACACCCCCGGGGCCGGCACCGGCTGGTTCACCTCGCCGCACGACCGCGTCAAGATCGTTTTCGCCAAGGAGGGCGTCGACGAATGGGTCACGATCCCCCTCGCCAACTACGGGCCCAACGGCGACACGCCCAATCCGACGGACGTGCCCGCGGCCGTGCCCGGCGCGCCCAACCGGCACACGCACACCGTCGAGGTCGCAAACGTCAAGGCCGCCGTGTACGGCTCGACCGAGGACGCGTCGCGCCTCTACTTTGGCTACGACCAGACCACGCCCGACGAGACGCTGGGCAGCTACCTGCACAACCCCGGTGCGACGATGACCGACATCGTCTCCGGCCTCACGAGCGGAAGCCCCAACGCCGCGCCCCACCTCCTCGGCACCACCATGGAGGTGGTGGCGCTCAAGGAGAACCACCCGCCGTCGGTCATCTTCGGCACCTCGGGCGGCACGCAGGTCGTGGTCACGCAGCACGACCTGACGGCCGCGGCGCCCTTCAGCGCCCCCGTCTACGACGGCTCGAGCGGCAATCACCAGGTCAAGCTGCTCAAGGCGAGCGGCGAGGCCTCGACGGTGCTGGATCCGGCCGCCACCAAGGACCAGGTGCGCGACGTCGAGGCGAGCCACGGCCTGCTGCTGAGCGCCGACTTCAACGGCGACGGCTACCCCGACACGCTCTCGGGCATGTACACGGTGCTCTCCAAGCAGGGTTTCTACGACGACGCCTCGGGCGAGGAGACGTACCAGCCGCAGCCGTACTACCACGGCCCGCCGCCGCTGGGCGTCGTGGCCACCGACTACGACGGCGACTCCGACGTCGACCTCGTGGTGCTCACGCGCAAGGGCGCGCTGGTCAAGATCCCCAACGACGGCTCGGGCGTCTTCAGCACGCTGCCGCAGCGGCGCGAGGCCGGCAACAACGCCCTCATCACCGACTTGGAGGCGTTCGACCCCGCCAAGACGCCGCGCGTGATCGCGCTGAGCAACGGCGACATCGCCATCGCCAAGACGAGCAGCGTCGAGATGTACGACTACGACCCCGCCACCGGCCTGTACGTGCTGGGCACGACGGTGGCGCTCGGCGGCAGCGTGCTCGACATGAAGGCGGTGGCCTTCAGCGGGCAGGTGGGCGACGGGCTCGACCTCGTCGTGCTCGACAGCACCGGCGTGGTCACGGCGATCAGCTCCGATGGCGGCACGACCAACACCTTTGCGGCGATCACGGACGCGCAGCGCCTCGCCGTGGGCAACTTCCTCGGCGACTCGCGCACGTACACCAAGGACGCGACGCCGCACCCGGCCGCCACCGAGAAGAACCCGGGCCTCGTGAACAACGCCGGCGCCGTGCAGCATCCCAACGAGATCGACCCGCGCTCGGCGGACATTGCGGTGGTCACGAGCACGGGCAACGTGCACCTGATCGCGGGCGCGTACCACACGACGCCGGCGGCTGCCGTCGGCGGGCTCGTGCTGCACGGCGCCGCACTCAGCAAGCGCGACGCGACGAGCGGCGTGGGCGCCGACGGCACCTTCGCGTTCGCCGCGCCCGAGACGCCGCGCACCATCACGAGCGCCGACGCGCACGACATGGACGGCGACGGCTTGGCCGACCTCGTGCTGGCGTACGAGGAGGACGCCACCAACACGATCTACCGCTCGATCGTCTACGTCTCGACCGACGCGGCCTCGCCCACCGCCACCGACCTGCTGCTCACCGAAAAGACGCTGTCTCCCAACGCCGACGGCGCGGGCCTCAATGCCGACACCAAGGACACGAGCTCGACGCGCCGGCTGCTCGTGGTCGACCAGGACCTCGACGGCAACGCCGACCTGCTGTACGTGAGCGACGAGAACGGCCCTGCGCGCGTGACGTACGCGCGGCCCGACGGCGCGGCTCCCACGGCCGCCGAGACCGTTCTGGACAAGGACGCCGGCGGCGCGCAGGCCGCGAGCGACGCGATGCGCGCCAAGCTCCTCGTGGGCATGATGAAGTGGATCGACAAGGCGCTCGAGGACGCCTACCTCGCGGGCAACTCGCACGACAAGGACCAGACGGGCATGGCCACGCTCATCGGCGGCTCGCCCACGCCGGACCGCGGCATGATCAACCACAAGGGCGACGTCGTGCCCACCTCCGAGGTGCCCACGCACCAGAACGAGGAGATCTACCCGGA
>WTIT01000068.1:123093-127381 GCA_011526375.1 Methanobacteriota archaeon | reverse complement strand
AGAACGGACAAGTTCTTGATACATCAGATGAATTAGTCATCGTTCAAGTTTTCGAAGGAACTGCCAACATCAACCGGGAATCTGGTGTCACATTTATGGGAGATGTGTTTAAACTTCCAGTAAGTACTGAACTAGTAGGTAGAATTCTCGATGGTGCTGGAAGGCCAAGAGACGGTGGACCTGCAATTGTTGCTGAGGAGAATGCTGACATTATCGGTGCAGCTATCAATCCATACAGTAGACAGAGTCCACACGACTTCATTCAAACAGGAATCTCGGCAATTGATTGCTGTACTACGCTTGTACGTGGGCAAAAATTGCCAATTTTCTCAGCATCTGGTTTGCCTCACAACGATATTGCTCTGCAAATTGCCAGACAAGCAAAGTTGAAGGATTCGGATGAAGAGTTTATTGTAGTATTCTGTGCAATGGGTATTACTGCTGAAGAATATAATTTCTTTAGAAGTGACCTTGAGAGAACAGGTGCTCTTGAAAATGCTGTACTGTTTGTTAATTTAGCAGACGACCCAGCGGTTGAGAGGATTATTACTCCAAGACTTGCTCTAACCGCCGCAGAATATCTTGCTTTCGAGAAAGACTACCACGTTCTAGTTATCTACACAGATATGACAAACTATTGTGATGCATTGCGACAAATCGGTGCAGCGAGAGAAGAAGTTCCTGGTAGAAGAGGTTATCCTGGTTACATGTATACCGACTTAGCAATGTTGTACGAGCGTGCTGGAATTGTTAAGGGCAAAAAGGGTTCAATTACTCAATTCCCGATTTTGACCATGCCTGGTGATGATATTACTCACCCGATTCCCGATTTGTCTGGATATATTACTGAAGGACAAATTGTTATTTCTAGAGAATTGCACCAACAAGGTATCTATCCGCCAATTAATGTATTACCTTCTCTATCTCGACTTATGGGTTCGTGTATTGGTGAAAAGACTACAAGAGAGGATCACAAATCTGTATCAGACCAAATGTATGCTGCATATGCTCAAGGTAGAGAGTTGAGAGGTCTTGTGGCAATTGTTGGTGAAGATGCACTAAACGAGCGTGACAAGCAACTCCTTGATTTCTCTGGAGTCTTTGAAGACAAGTTCTTGCGTCAAACTAGGGATGAAGACCGTTCTATAGATGAAACACTCGATTTATGTTGGACCTTGATGTCATCGATTGATACCAAATATCTAGTTAGATTAGATCAAAAGTGGATTGAAAAGTATCACCCAGAAAACAAAGAGTGAATTAGGAGAGATATTCATGGCATTGGACATCAAACCAACCCGCAGTGAATTGATTAAACTGAAGGCACGAATTAAACAAACCAAAAATGGTTACAAACTCTTGAAGATGAAGAGAGATGGTTTGTTTCACGAGTTTAGACAATTATTGTCAAAAATGATAGAAGCAAAGCGTGAACTTACCGAAGCTTATCGATTAGCTAAGCAAAGAATCGATCTTGCGAATGCAATCGAAGGTGGATTAGCGGTAAGAGCGGCAGCAATTGCTAATAGTGCCCATCCAGAAGTAGAAGTAGAAAGAAGAAATATCATGGGTGTTGTAGTCCCAAGTGTTAGTGGAACCAATCTAAAATCCACTTTTCAAGAGCGCGGAGTAGGTTATATTGGCTCGTCACCTTATATTGACGAGGCTAGTGATTCATTCAGTGAATTAATCGAAAAAATAGTTACAGCTTCAGAGATGGAAGCAACACTAAAGCGGCTACTTGAGGAAATTGAAGCGACCAAGCGTAGGGTAAACGCGCTAGAATTCAAAGTAATTCCAGAATTAGAAGAAGCAAAGGTGTTTATTCAACTAAGACTTGAGGAAATGGAGCGTGAAGAAACATTTAGACTCAAGCGTTTCAAGAATAAATAAGTTTGAAATTCTCAACGATGATTAAAGTAGGAAAGAACTACACACACTCTTTGTGAGGTGGTCCAATGAGTAGCGATGATGCAGAATCGGCTACGATTATTGAAGATGATTTATCTGGATTGAAGGCTCACAAGCAAGCATGGGGACAAAAGGAATTACTTGGTAGTATAATTTCTCGATTTTTTGTTGTCACAGGCCAACTTGGAGGGACTAAGTGGCCTGTTTGGAAGGTGACTGAAAAAGAATCAACCGAAGTGCACACTCAATTAGAAAAACTAAACCTCCATTTGGATAATTTAGGCTGGCTGGCTAAATTACAGGTTGGTGAGCCATGGTTTATTCAAGTGATTCCAAGCCCAGAAAGGCAATTTCCCTCATCAAAAACCACGATTGGGTTCTGGTCATTTTCACTAATCACCGCTACTATCGCTGGTATGCTTTGGATTGAAGATGCTAGGCCGAGTGGTGGTTGGTTTGTTGAGTCATTATTCCTTGACGCATTTGTTGGTTACACGTTACCAATCTTTGCTGCCATTTTTCTAGCCTCATTCCTCCAAAAAATTCATGCTGAAAGGCATGGGTTAAGAGTAGGTCATCTAACACCAATACCTGACCCTTCAATTTCGTTATTTAGCATAGGTATAATGCCTAAATCCTTACTAATTTGGCCGTTTGGAATTCTGATTATTCCTTCATTACCAAGAATGGATGCAAGACCATGGAAGAACCGAGAAATGTTAGGCTGGAGCGCTTTGATAGTACCAACTACAATGGTTGCTACAGGAGTAGTTTTGTGGTTATTCGGGTTATATTTGACCCCGGAATTAGTAGCAGTATCCTCTATGCAATATGTGCCAGAAATGCCGCTTATTGTCAACTTATTGAGTCCATTATTCTCTGACGGAGTGACAACCCAAATTGTTTGGGCACATCCATTATCCAAAGCAGGTTCAATGTTGTGTTTCTTTGGCTGGATTTCGCTAATTCCTATTCCTACATTCCCAGGTGGTCGTTTACTTATTGCTAGAACCAGTATGTCAGAGGCAAGAAATTCAACCAATCAATTATTCTTGTTTGCAATTATCCTAGCCTTTGCCTGGATGTTTGAGTCATTTGCTAGTTTCAATATTTGGCTGCCTATCCTTGGTATAATTTTCCCGTTGCTACTTCTACTAGGTGCTGATAGGCGGGTTCCGTTAATTTTGGATGAGCCAAAAGAAGTGGATTATGATAGTCTAAAGCGGATGGGGATTTTGTTATTCGTGATTTTTCTATTAGCACTGCCTGGTCAAACCCCTTATGCAATGGATGAGGATTGGGACAAAGATATTTCATACGAATTCAACAATTCTGTTACCATAAGCGAAACCAATGGTTCATGGGATGGTACTCTGGAGATAGATATTGTCAATGTTGCATCAATTACTCAATATTGGCAGATTGATCTGGCCGCTTCCGATGGCGTTGTATCACAAAGCTGGACTTTCACATGGATATGTAGCGATGATGAACGCAATTCATCAACATCAACAGGCTGTGGAGATGAGATTTCACCTGGCATGGTCTCGACAGTTTTGTTGAATGTAAGTTGGAAGTCATCTCAATACAGCCCAACTTTAGATGAGGTTTATTTGGTCACATACATCAACAATGAGCCATCCATTTCACCGATTAAACTTACACCTGATTTAACTCAATACGTTAATTCTAGTTGGTACATGAATTATGAGTCAGATGATGTTATGAGATGTATAGAAGTATTCTCGGATAGTGACCAACCCTACAATGTATCATTCCCTAATTCAGCATCGGATTTTGATTTTGAAACTAGGATGTATTGGATTGAAGGTTACCAGGGTCTGGAAGTGGAGATAACGGAAGGAATCAATGAAATTTGTATCAAAGGTCGAGACCCAGTAATATTACTGAGATCTTATGTTCTGAATGTAATAAAGGTTGGAGAACATAACTTCGCACCTGAAAACCCAACACTTCCAATGAGGTTCATTACACCAGAGAATGGTACGTTAATTGATTCCACTGCTGTGAGAGGTTGGGGGTCAGAGTTAAATTCAGGAGATATTCTTTCAGTATCCGATCAAACATGTCGACTTAATCCCATGGCCAGTACTCCAACGAAACCAAGTAATCAATCGCAGCAATGGGTATGGAATACTAACTATCGCTCAAGCTCTATGATACCTGCTATTCAAGAAAATGATTCATTACTAATCATCTTGAATGAAGATGACCAAGCATCAATATGCTCTCAACAATTGTATCCTATTCCAGATAGTATAATCTCTATAGAGTATGGCCCAGAACTCATATTTGAAAGAAATAACAATTTCTATCGCATGTGGAATTCACTTTGGGCTTCTGCTGCAAACGGAGA
>WTIT01000068.1:115496-122993 GCA_011526375.1 Methanobacteriota archaeon | reverse complement strand
TGTAAATGGAATTGATAAATTTAATTTGTCGCCAGATCAATATCTACTTTCCATATCAGACGTTGAAACTAACTCAGTATTCGATGGGTTAGCTGATTACATTTTCATAACCTCAAAAGCTGGTGATGTTGAAGATTTACTCAAACTAGCAAAACGGTTCAGCAACCATAGTACTAGAGTTATTATCTTGAGTAACGGGCTTGGACATATCGAATCAGGTTCAAGTGAATTTGGTTCACATCGAATAATTCCCGCTACAACTACTCACGGTGTATGGAGAAAAGAACCGGGTTATATTGAGTGGGCAGGATTAGGTTCGATTAATTTCGGCCAAACTATGAACAGTCCAGACATGGAACAGTTGTCAGGATTGATGAGGATACTTGAATCTGCGAGCTTAAACCCAACTTGGGGTGGTGAAGGGTCAGCATTGATATGGTCAAAAGTTTTGATAAACATAGCAATTAACCCAATTGCTGCAATTACTGGGAAAACTAATGGTGAACTACTCAAAGACGGAATGTTTGAAACATGCACTGAAGTAATGTTGGAAGGGGCTAAGGTTGCAAGATTGGAAGGCGTTAGTTTAGGTGACGACAATACCTTAATCGATAACCTGCGGTCCGTACTTGAAAAAACCAAGGATAACATGTGTAGCATGCTTCAAGATGTGAGGTTAGGAAAACCTACCGAGATACAATTTCTAAACCGTATGATAGTAAACAAAGCGGAGAAATATGGATTATTTACTCCATTAAATCAATTACTCAGCGAATTGATTGAATCATTGAGTTTATACTAAGTCAGTGTTGAAGTGCAATCCTCTATTCTCACTTCGGTTAATAGCATCATGGATTACCAAATTAGCAACTTGGATTAGATTTCTTAGCTCAACGATTTCTCTAGATGGTTTGGATGATTTCCAAATCATTGCAATTTCTTTTTCAAGTAATTTTATCCTTCTATTTGCCCTATTCAAGCGTTGGTTATTTCTTACTATTCCAACCTCACTTGACATCGTATCTTTTAGCATTGTTAAGTCATTAATGATTGGAGCGTGTTCATTTAACACATCTAGTCCATCAGCACGCCAATCTGGTAATTCATGGTTAATTTCGGTCGGCGGATTATCAATTATGTGTTTTGCAGCATTATCTGCGAATACAACTGCCTCTAGTAAACTGTTAGATGCGAGCCGATTCGCTCCATGCATTCCAGTACATGCTACCTCGCCTATTGCATACAGGTACGGGATAATCTCAGTTGAGTTGTGAATTTTTGGCCTTCCGTATTGGTCTACGTCAAGGCCACCAACAATGTAATGTGCTGCGGGGGAAATTGGTAAGTGATCAACTCCAAGTTCCAATTCAAATTTATCTAGGTAATTTTGCATGTTTGGAAATGAATTTCTTAACATTTCTTTGTCGAGGTGTGAGGTAACTAGGTAAACTGCCTTCTGCCCAGTCTGCTTCAAATTTTGGTCGATTGCTCTAGCAACAATATCTCTTGTTGCCATCGAACCAAGCTTCGAAAATTCAAGAGTAAATGAATAATCATCCGGCTTTGGTGCCTCTAGACCCTTAGTAAGATTTTGCTCACATTGCATCTCCCATCTTTTTAGACCTTCTTCATCAAGTATAACGCCACCTTCTCCTCTCAATGCTTCAGTAATCAAAAATGGTCTATCGTTTTCAATCGCAAGTGCAGTGGGGTGAAATTGAATGAAAGCCATATCCTTTACCGCTGCACCACTACGAAATGCCATGGCAATCCCATCACCTGTTGCGACATTTGGATTGGTGGTTTTTGCCCATAATTGTCCGACTCCTCCGGTAGCTATAATCACTGAATCCGCTGCTAATGTGATAACTTCTCCTGATTCTTGATTGAAGCACCAGACGCCGCATACTCCCTTTGTTGCATTACCGTGTTGTCTTTGAATCAAATCAACAGCGAGAGTATTTCTCATTAGTGTAATATTTGGATGTTGTTTGGCAGCATCGATTAATGCTCTTTCAATTTCCCTTCCTGTTGCATCTTTTGCATGAAGAATACGACGCTCAGTGTGGCCTCCTTCTTTGGCAAGTTTAAACTCACCATCATTATCTTTCTCGAATTTAACTCCAATATTGACCAATTCATTGATACAATCAGCAGCCTGTTCGATAACTTCCCTAACAACTGTTTCATTGCACAATCCATCACCGGATCGTAAAGTGTCTTTGATATGTGCCTCTTTGCCCAAACTATTGGTTTTATCAAGAATGCCAGCAATTCCTCCTTGAGCCCAATTTGTTGAAGAATCCTTTACTCTCTGTTTGGTGATAATAGTGATGTAATGTCCATTATTTGCTAATTTAATTGCAGAAAACAGTCCAGCGATGCCGCTGCCGATAATGGCTATATTCGTCATAGGGAGCAAATTAGGCCAAATTACTCTCACTTTTGAACTGTTTGAGCGACAGCACTATCAAACGAGTTATGTGTAGGATGTTCATGGGGAGCATCCGTCGTAACATAGCCACTATTGTTGGCTTTTCGATGGTTGCCTTTGTTATCGCAAATGTTCAGTTTGGTCTAGTTGCGCCTCAACTCATAGAAGGAGCAGATAATGATAAACTGGATGTTTTGAAAATGTTGGAGCCGCACTGCGCAATATCGGAAATAGAATCTGAACTTGCAGAGGGTAACGACAGTTTCTGCCTAGGTAATTCAGGTGACTGGAATGGTGCAGACCTGCTGTTATTGGCGGAGGGATTGTTCATGATTTTTGTCGGTAAATTCAAATTTCCTCAACAAGGTAGGTGGGCAAAACGTCTTAGGAAAATGGCATTCATTGGCGGTTGTACGCTGTTTGGCTTGGCAATTTTAGATAGATTGGAATTGCTTCCAACATCAGTTAGTTCGGAAGGGATTGCAAGTTTGATTCCGTTAGATGTTTCACCATTAGCTGTCCAATTAGGAATGGCAATAATAGGCGCATTTATGATGAGAGGGCCAAAATATTGGGAGGCTGAAGCAATAGACTTGACCAATAAGAGATTGGAAAAGCGGCGAGTAGTTGCTGAGAAATTTCGCTCTAAGTATGGAACTGTAGCAAAACCACTCCCCGAATTGCATGGCAAACAGAAGCGAGTAGCAAGATCTCCTTTGATGCATAGGGACTCAAAATTAACTATGAGAAGTAATAATTCTTTGAGAGTACAGGCTACTTGTCCATATTGTGAAGGCGCTGGTTGTGGAAAATGTGATTTTTCGGGTTCAATTTAGCCGATTTCGGTGAATAATTCGACCTGTTAAAAACGCCGTATTGAGTGCTCAACACTAGTATACTTTAAGACCCTTACAGACCCGCTCTAAGGAACAAGGTTGGAATTATTTTCCACTAGAGGGATTGGGATGTATCTAAAAGCACTTGAAGTTTCAAATTTCAAATCATTCAGAGGAGAGGTAACAATCCCTCTAGAAAGAGGATTTACCGCTATCACAGGGCCAAATGGTTCGGGTAAATCGAATTGTGGAGACGCAATACAATTTGTTCTTGGACCCAGGTCAAATAAAACGATTAGAGCACAGAACTCTAAGGATCTAATATTCAACGGAGGCAATAATCACAATGCTGCTAGGTCATGCAGCGTCACTTTAGTGTTCGCCAACCCTTCTTTGGATAACGGGCGCAGGAGATTGCCTTTGAACATGGATGAAGTTAGGATGTCAAGGTCGATTAGATTGACCAAGACGGGTAACGTAGTTACAAATTACCATCTGAATGGCGAGGAGAGTTCTCAAAAATCATTCCATAGAATCCTTGGAGCAGCCAATGCAAGACCAGATGGCTACAATATCGTCTTGCAGGGCGATGTAACAAGTCTGGCAAAGATGACTGCAAAAGAACGTCGAAAAGTGTTGGATAGTGTTGCCGGCGTAACGCTATACGATGACGAAATAAGAAAAGCAGATCGGCAGAAGGACAGTGTTGATGATTATATTGAGAGAATTAAACTGCTTGAGGACAGTCAAAAAATTAGGTTAAAGGAGCTGAAGAAGCAAAAGGATTTAGCTGTCAAGGTAAAGGATTTAGTCGAGGAACTTAATCAAGCAAGAGTAACCTCATTCCAGGCCAACTACGCCAGTCAGTTAGCAGAAAAAGAATACCAAGTTAACGAACAATCGAGATATCTTGAAGAGGCTAATAACTTGGAACAACAAGTTAGAGAAGGCTCGAAAACACTTCTCTCTCTAGACGATCAAATCGGCGAACTACAGAAACAAATTGAAGAGTTAACAGGCGGAGAGAGCAAGGGATTAAACAAAATAATCTTCGATTTACATTTGCGAATTGATACCAACAAAGACAAAATTTCTGAGGCAGAGTCTAAAGACATCGATGACAAGGCAGAAGTCCAAGAATTATCAGAACAACTAGATGGAGCTAAGAGTGCTTTAGAGGAGTTCGTCAACAACCTAAATTCAGCAAAGCAAGATTTGGAAGATTCGAAACAATCTCTAGATGAAGCACAAGCAGAAGAGTTGGAAATCCAGAAAATCATGGAATCTTCGGGCGATGAAAGCGCTAAATTCTCGCAACAACTAACCAGTTTGTTAACAGAATTAGACCAAGCGACTGAACAACTCAATATCGCTCAATCTGAAGTCAATAAAACAGCAGTTCAGGCTGAGGTAATCTCAGAACAATTAGCAAAAGCCCAAGAATCAGCAGAAGAAAACAGACTGGCCCTAGGTGAATTGGAAATTCAAGGTGAGGAGTTATCTAGCAACAATTCAGGAATGGATAGAAATAAACTATCAAAAGACCTAATCAATGCCCAAAGAACCGAAGAAAGACTTGTTGGAGAATCCCAATTAATCGAAGGAAAACTTCGAGAGGCTGAAAGAACTAGGGAACGATTACGTGCCGAAATGGAGAATTCCTCAGGTGCCAAAGGAATGGCTGGAGGCGCAGCAGCAGTAATTTCAGCAAGAGATAGTGGCGAACTAACAGGAATCATTGGAACGATCGCAGAATTATGTGCTCCAATTGACTCATCACATGAAAACGCGCTAGCAACTGCTATTGGCGGAGGCATGACTTCTATAGTAGTTGAAAATGATGAAATTGCTGCAAAAGCCATTAAGTGGTTGGCTGAAAAAAGGGCTGGAAGAGCAACATTCTTGCCACTAAACAAGTTAAACAATAACCGTGCTGCTGGAAAAGCATTAATGGTTTCAAAGAAGCCTGGAGTGATAGGTTTTGCTCATGAACTTTTAGATTATGACCCTAAAATAGATATTGCAATTAAGTTTGTGTTGCGGAATACCTTGATCGTAGATTCGCTTTCAACTGCCAGGAATTACATGGGTGGAGTTAGGTTGGTGACCTTAAGAGGCGATGTAACAGAAGCGGGAGGTGCCATGATTGGTGGTTCTAAGAGGCCGATGAGAGTTTCATTTGGTGGAGGTATCAAAGGTGCAAGCGAGATTGAAAAACTATCTGGTGAGATCGAAAAATTAGAATTGATGTCTGATACCGTTTCCGCCGCCTTGCATCAAGCAAGGAGGGAACAACAGCAACTTAGAACAAAAATCAATGAACTTACAGATAGCGATCAGGCGGTAAAATTACAAGAATGGCGCGCAGAATTAAAGCAAGCAAAATCAGTTTACAACAAATCACTTGGTGAAGTAAACGGGCATGAGAGCAAACTTGCTGAATTAGAAGTTATTGCTAGTAAGCAAATTGATGCTTTGGATGATGCCCAATCCCTTGTCGCCGACCTAAACGTGAGCGTTGCAAAGACTAGAGAAGAAATGGAATCTGCTAGCCCTGAGCATCTGAAAGATAGACTGCATGCTGCACAAATGAAACGGTTAGATTCTGAAGGTTTGATGTCAAAAGCACTTGCAGCACTCGAAAGTGGTAATGAACATGAGGTTCTTCTTACCCAAAGAGTAACCGATCTAAGTTCAAGAATTGAATCATTGAATTCTAGCATAATCAACAGGTCAGATATGATTGACAATCTACAAGCCTCAATAGCAACTGATTCTATAGAGTTAAAAGACCGAGAAGAGGAGAGGACTCAACTATTAGAAGAAAACAAAGGATTGGAAGATGAAAGACTTGCTCTGGTTGACGAGAGAGCCAGTCTCAGAACTGAATTGACTCAAAAATCTACAGACGCTCAATCACGACGAAGGCTTAGTGATGAGTTAGGTCGGTCAATAATCAACAAAGAAATGGTCATCAATGAACTATATTCAGATATGCAAGTCAACGGAATTGCCCCGGCAAGTGCGGATGTTACCTTACCTTCCGTAGGTGATGCTGAGAAGCGTGTCAGGTCTCTAGAGCGAGCAATGGAGAAACATGGTCCAGTTAATATGTTGGCGATCGAACAATATGCCGAGTGTGAAGAACGGCTTGAGTCCATGAAGGTTGAATTCAAACAACTTCAATCGCGTAGGGCAAACTTGGTAGAAATTACCGAAAAACTAGAATCACAAAGGAAAGCTAAACTCATTAAAGTATTAGACAAGGTTAACGAAAACTTCCAAAAGTCGTACAATATTCTAAGTGATGGCGGAAAGGGTGAATTGTATCTTGAAAATCCTGATGAGCCATTCAAAGGTGGTTTAGAATTATGGGCGAAACCAAAGGGTAAATCTTCCAAAGTTAATCGATTGCAATTATCGGGTGGTGAACAATCAATGGCAGCACTGGCATTGATTTTTGCCATTCAAGATTACGATCCAAGTCCATTCTACTACTTTGATGAGGTTGACCAAAATCTAGATGCAATTAATGCAGAAAGAATTGCAGAAATGTGTAGAGAAAGAAGTAAGAAGGCTCAATTCTTGATGGTAACTCTCAGAAAGGTGTCATTAAGGCTGGCAGACCACCATATCGGAATAACTCACGGTGGAGACGGTTGTAGTAGGAGAATTGTTGATTTCGATAGAGAAACAGCAATTAAACTGAGTGAAATCGAATCGGCAAAAGATAACCCACTTGATGAAAGAATTAGTGCAATTGCCCTAGAAAAGCAGCAAGATGCACATGCAGACATGCCAACTGTGCCTGAACCGTTGCCACCGCCGAAGAGTTTAGGCGGATTGCTAAACTTTACTGAAGAATTGGATGGTGAAGAAACCACTATGCCAAGCCTCATTGAAAGGGCTAGCGAAACGACTGAGGATATCCAAGAAAGAAGGGAACTCGCAGAAGCAATTGATTCTATAGACCAGGAATTGGAACAACTAGAGGCAACAGACGAGATTGAAGAAGAAGTTTGAGCGTGGTAATATGGCGAGTAGACAATCAGTACTAGACAAATGGTTCCTCAGGCAGGATATCATTAATCAATTACTGGAGTCAGGTGAAGAATCCGAAGAAGCTTTGAAATTCGCTGAAAGGATAATGCCAGTTGTAGAAGCTGAAGAATCCGAATATCAATCACTAGAAGACCCATTTGACAGGTCAGTCGCTCTTGTGCTATC
>WTIT01000068.1:112322-115396 GCA_011526375.1 Methanobacteriota archaeon | reverse complement strand
CAAGCCGATGAAATTCTCCCGGCATTATTCGATGAAAGGATACGCAGAGAAGAAGGTCGTCCTGTAACCTTAGGAGAGTTATTATCGGCTTTCAAAGATGCAGCAGAGGACGCTGAAGAATTAAAAATTCGTGAAGAAAACCGTCTAGCACATCAAGCAGAATTGGGAGAATACCTCAGTAATGTTGGGGGAAGAATGCATAATGAGGATCTTGAAGGTGATATTTATCGATGCTGGAATGCATTGCGCAATACCTGTAAAAAACATCAGTCGAGTAAAGTCAAAGTAATCGATGTCATGAATGAGCTAGGAATAATCTTAGAGCATGAAAATGGTCAAAATGACCATGGTTATGATGAAGAAGCCAAAGTAGCTTCCTTTATTGCTAGTTTGTTCCTCACTCATAGAGGATATGCTTTAATCAGCCAAGACGAAGTACCATACGGCGATATAATGCTTGAAGATTTATGGCCTGAAATAGATGATTTTGAAGAGGTAAACCTTAGAATCGAGGAGAAGAAGAAAATACAATCTCAGTCTAGTGATGGTGAAGAGACAGGTTCCGTACAATTTGCTAAGAAGCGAGCAGAAAAATTACGGCTGAAGGAAGAAAAAGAACGTGAGGCAAGAGAGCAATTGGAATCTGAGAAAATAACCCAAGACGAACTGACAACACATGAATGGTTGGTTGAGTAAGGATTTGATTACATGACGGAATTACAACTTGATACCTTGTTAGAAGCTACCTTGTTTGGAGCAGGTAGGTCTATGTCAGTTACCGAATTATGCGATTCTCTTGGCTATGATGAAGATGAGATGTTGGATTGTCTTTATTCATTGCGTTCAACCTTGAAAAGGCGCCGCGGTGGAGCATTACAAATTGCTGAAGTCGGTGATCGTTGGGCTATCGAAGTTAAGCCAGAAATAGCTGAGCACCTCCCTAAGGAAGCAAAAACTGAATTACCAAAGAAGTTACTCAAGGCAGCCTCATTAATTGCTTATCATCAACCTATGTCTCAATCAAGGTTAGTAGAATTATTAGGGCAAAAAGCCTATGATTATGTTAGGGAATTGGCTCAGTATGGTATGATTGACCGTAGAAAAGATGGTAATACAAGGAGACTAACAACTACTAGGAGGTTCTCAGAGGCCTTTGGATGCCCATATACTGATAGAAAGAAGGTTAAGGCTTGGTTTAGGGAACAAGTTCAGAAGACAGGAATTTTAGATGATCTTGAGTCAAGTGATGTAATTAAAGATGAGTCAGAGTACCAGGGTACGGTACAAGACACATTAAAGTTTGAAGAAGAGTAGTTATTGACTCCTCAATTCTTCAAGTATATTTTTCACAGTTGTCTGAGTTTTTGGCCCATTGTGAGCCTGCAATCTTGCCGCAACTAGTTCGATTTCTTCACCAACAGCACCAGCACTAACTGCCATATTTCTTGAGTGTAATTTCATGTGTCCGGCCTGTATTCCACTAGTCGCTAATGCTCTTAATGCGCCTAAATTTTGTGCTAATCCTGCAGCACAAATGATTCCTGCCAATTCATTGGCAGATTCGACTCCTAGGATTGCAAGGTTGGCTTTTGCTGTTGGATGTACTTTAGAGGCACCGCCAACAATTCCAACAGCCATTGGAGTTTCAATACTGCCAACAAGATTCCCATTTGAATCAATCTTCCAATCAGTCATTGAAGAATAGTGATGATTTGAATGAGCAGACCAAGCATGACATCCTGCTTCAATCGCTCGCCAATCTTGGCCACAAGCAACTGCAACACTGCTTATGGCATTCATTACACCCTTGTTATGTGTTGTTGCCCTGAATGGGTCGGAAACAGCAAAATGATGAGCCTCAATGATTCCTTTGATGACGTCCTGGCCATTTTCGATACTACCGTCATTAGCTAATTCTTCGGGAGTAAATGTTGCTTCAACTCTAGCTAACCTATGGGCTGCTAGATTTGATAAAATCTTGAGATGAACTCTGCCACTTGTTAATCGCTCAACCTCAGGCGCAATCAATTCCGCCATAGTATTGACAGCATTGGCTCCCATTGCGTCTCTGCAATCAACTATAATATGCAGAATAAGCATTGGTCCTGATAAGGTTTCGATAACCCTTGTTTCAATACGCTTGCAACCACCGCCCAATTTTATCATGGTCGACGGTAAGCTGTTACATAATGCTATGATCTCATCTTTGTTTTGGTTGAGGTTTTTCATAGCCGTTTCTAGGTCTGGGACATCGAGGATTTGAAGTTGACCAATCATCATTGGAGCATCGTTTTGGGTTTGAAAACCACCATTTTTCAAACATCTTTTTGCCATGTTTGATGCAGCTGCAACAACGCTGGACTCTTCCAAGCAAAATGGGATTAAGTAATGCTTTCCATCGATTACGAAGTTGGTAGCAATGCCAACAGGAAGAGACATGGTTCCAATTACGTTTTCGATCATTCTATCTGCTGCTTCATCAGATAGTTCTCCATTATTTGCCAAAGCAGCTACATGGTCATCTGATATGCCGGATAACCTTTGAACCAATTTTCTTCTCTCATCAACTGACAATTTGAAGAATCCACTCAATCTGCTGTTCTCTACCGGCATCGTCTCACTATCTATGTCCATGAGTTATTGGCAAATAAGTAATGGGTTCAGGAACCATTCAAATTAACGCTTTTAACGCTTTTACTAACGCGTTAATTATGCGTTAATTATGCGTTAAATCCAATTAAACTAATAGTTGAATATCACGATTAACACCAAATAACGCATAATTCTTAACCAATTCTAAGTGAAACATCAAATACCTCATTGTTCGATATGGCGATAATGCGTGTGGACGGCCTTGGTTTTGAGATTCCTGAATTAAGTTCTAACCCATTCTCTGCAATGCCACTTGAGGGTAGCAAATCAGATCTTTATGTCGGCAGGTTAGATATTAGAAGACGATTAGCTCAACACATCAAATTCAGGTCAACAAGAAGGATACTAATGGTTGGAGATTTTGGAAGCGGAAGGACCTCTTTGTTGCGTTGTGCTGCTTTAGAGGCGCCAGTATCAGTTCA
>WTIT01000068.1:77122-112222 GCA_011526375.1 Methanobacteriota archaeon | reverse complement strand
CTACAAGCCGTGATTGTTGTTGTAGTTGAATCAAAGCAAAGGATGAATATTCAAGATAACGTATTGCATAGTTTTGATAATGTTGAAACATTAACTCAATTATCAATAGATGAAGTACAGGCACTAATCGAAAAACGAATAACCTCTGCTAGTAATAAAGAGTTTAAATTGGATTTTAATCACGCCAAAGCAATTCATGATAAGACCGGAGGTATACCTCTAGAAGTGGTAAAATTCATGCGAGATGCAATTGATAATTACCGACTTAGAGATTCGGGTTTTAGAGAACAGGATCAAGATTTACCAGTCCAAACTCACTCACAAGATACTCAAATCACGAATCATTCTGTGGATGAATTACAAAATATTGTTGCAACCAATGAATCAGAGATTATTGATGCGTCAGTGCCTTGGGATGAAAGGGATGCCGAGGATAATACAAATCACTTGATAACAGATGCTAATCCATTTGGATTTGAATTAGATTTAGATGGGCTCTCTGAATCTCAAGATTCAGATAAACCAATAGAAGACTTTGCTTATTCTGCCAATCCCGATACAGGAGAGATTATTGTTGCAGATTCTAAACCCAAGCCAATCATCAATGCAGGGGCATTTGGAGGCCTTTTAGGTAGAACAAGAGATTTTGATGAAATGGATAAATCGGAACCTGAAGAAATGGTCAATCAACACAATCAACATGGTACTGAGTTATGGGTTTCTAAAGAGATGATTCAACCTGAAGAAAGGGTAGAATTCGAAGAACATAATTCTGCAGAACTAATCCATGATGAAATAGGCATGGAAATAAATGATGATTTGCAGTTTGTTGAGCCTGAGGATAGCGTACAATCAGAATCTTTTGAAGAGTTAGATAGCGACAATCAAACTATGCAGAAATTGGTTAGCATACTGACTAGTTTAGTTTATCAATCAAATTCTAATCAGAGTCCAATTGAAGATAATTTTCTTGAAAAAATGATGAATTTGTCTTCAAATAATTTTGGACAAAAAATTGACTATCCATTGAATCCTTCCGTACTTTCCTCACTCAATTCAACTGAATCATATGTGCTTTCTATTGCAAGAGTAAGGGACTACTCACCCAGCGATAAGGATATTCTTCAGCATTTAGGAATAAAGCGTCCAAGATTGTCTCAGATTAGTAATAGGCTGCTAAAAGCTGGTATCTTAGATGCGCGTATTAAAGGACGGAGCAGGTATTACAAACTAACTCAATCCGCGAAAGCCCAACTTATTGCTTGGGGGATTATGGGAGGTGATGAATGATGTCTTGGAGTATATCTTGGTCTTGGCAAGCCACAGAGAGAATATCAGCAATTGCTGCAGTTGAGGGTGGAATTGTAGTTAGTCATGGTTTAACAATGGTGTTAATTGAATCTAATGGAGATATAAGGTGGTCAGTAAAGACACCATTCAAAGTTCATTCAATTAATTACAACAACGGTATACTGGCAGCACTCGCCGCTCATGGTTTCTATGTAATCTCAACTACAGATGGTAGTATGCTGCACGACGGCAGGTCCACATTTGGTGGATTCACCGATGTTTTACATCGGCCAGGTGGCGGTTGGATATTGACTGGTAAAGAAGGCCAAATGCATTTATTCTCTCATGAAGGTGTCGGAATCAAAAGATTTCAAACAGGAAAAATTAGGAGATTGGTGGGTTGGCTTGATAGAGAACATATTTTATGGCAATCCGCTGATGGAAAGTTGTGGTGTGGTAGGCTTGGCAACAATTACTCAAAGCGATGCTTAGAAGACAGGGTTTGGAGTTGGGTATCAAGATTGGATCAAGGCCGTCTATTATTACAAACAAGTTCCGGAGAAATTTGGGAGGGTGTTCCTCATCCATTTGGATGGGATTATATCGAGAAACTGCAATCCGATTCTCTAGAGCCTATGGAAGGCATAAGATGTGGCGATGGCTGGTGGGTTTTGGGAATCGAAGGGTTACTCTACTTACTATCAGGATTAGAGGGTGAGGATGATACAATCCTAGGCAATAACATGAATCTTGGTGACTTGTTGCAGAAAGTTACTACAGATAGCATGGTTACCGCAACCAGAAATGGTTTAGTTAGGATGTGGAAAGCACCGCATCTTGCAAACACAGAGAGAGAAAGTCGTTTCCAAGCTGCTGCAGAGGCTGCCTTAGCGAGGAATTGGGATGAAAGGAAAGTAATTTTTGATCGAGCATCTCAGGCAGAGGAAGAAGGCAGATTGTCTCTAGCAGTTGAACTATATCAAGCACTTGGACGCAGGGAAGATGTTAGAAGACTATTGAAGAGACAGAAGGAGGGTGGAGAGTGAAAGTTATCCAGGATACTATTTCTCAGGAGAAATTACAGCATTATCTAAATCTAACAAAACTGGCAAGGGCGAAGGCAACTCCCATTCATCCAGACGGTTCACAAGAATCTGAGATGTTAGCGGTGTTACTAAGAATGGCAGATGATTACACAAGTGATGCAAATTATTTCATGGAGAACGGCGACTATATCAGGGCATTTGGTGCGATAAATTATGCCCATGCATGGATAGATGCAGGTATCAAGTTAAAATTGCTTGATGGTCACGGAGATGACAATTTATTTACACTGCCGTAATCGTTCTATAGACCTTCAATCAACCTTAGGTGGTTACTTTTCGCTACCTCGACTACTGAAATGCCGCTCTCATATAATCGCTTTTTCAATATCTTGTCAATAGTCAAAACTGAGTATGAATCACTACATGCTAAATCAAAAATTTGATCATCAGTATGAGAATTCAAGCTGCTCGAAACCAAGTTTGATTTACTCCTAAGCATTTCTAATAGTAACGATTTTCTGTTTGGTCTACTAGATTCTAGATTATTCAGTTCATTATCAACGCTATCTAAGAGAATCAACTGAAATGTTCCAAATATTCTTTCTAACTCTACATCAAGATTGATTTTAGCATCAATCAATGCCACCCAGCCACAACTGTCGACAATAATCTTGTGAGTCATTCAATCCCCTATTGGATAATTCCGTAGCCGATTAATCGCCATCGTGAGCCGATTCTTCTAGACAAGGAGACTCTTTCTCCAACATCAACACAAATTGGTAGTCTCAATTCGAGACCAGTTCTCGTTTTTTCAGCATTCTTTGTCACACCCACTGATGTTGCAGTTGCAACATTTATCATTAACATCTCATTATTGCGCAGAGGATGGATTTTTTCTGGATTTGAACCATCAGTCGAGACCATTGATTCCATTAAATGGACAGAAATTTCAATTTTGTCCCTTGTTTTTGGAAGCTCGCCAGATAATGAAACCACTTGTCCTGAAAGGTTATCTGATGTAGTGATAGAGGGGTCTAGCTCTGTAGCAAGTCCACATAATCCGCCTGCGTGCATTTTGTCTAGGCTCAATCCTCCACCCTGCATACTAGTCACGGTTGCCTTGATTGACTCCCACCTTACTTTGGAGCCTTGTTGAATTTTCCTGCCCGGGCCAATTTCAATTTTATCACCAACTTTGAATTCACCCTTGACTATGCTACCACCAATAACTCCACCTCTGAGTTTAGTTGGCCTGGTTCCGGGTCGGTTGATATCAAATGATCTAGCAACGTGCATCAATGGTTTTTCTTTGTCACTTCGTTCTGGAGTTGGAATGGTTTTTTCAATTGCGTCAATAAGAATATCCAGATTTACATCATGATGGGCTGAAACAGGAATTATTGGCGCGTCTTCTGCAACCGTGCCTTTCAGAAATTCTTTAATTTCCTGATAAGATTCAATAGCACGCTCTCTACTAACAAGATCGATTTTATTTTGTACTACGACTATATTTTTGATTCCAGACATATTCAATGCCATCAAATGTTCTCGAGTTTGAGGTTGGGGACACTTTTCATTTGCTGCGACCATTAACATGGCTCCATCCATTATCGAAGCACCTGTAATCATGATAGCCATTAGTGTCTCGTGACCTGGAGCATCAACAAATGAAACTACACGTTGTAATTCTTCATTAACGTCTTTTTTGCCATTAGGGTTCTTTCCCGAAGCATAATAGGTTCCGTCTTTAGTTTGATAGAATGCTGTATCAGCATAGCCTAGTTTTATTGATATACCTCGCTTTCTCTCTTCAGAGTGAGTATCTGTCCAAACTCCGGAAAGGGCTCTAGTGAGTGTAGTCTTGCCATGATCTACATGGCCAACTAGTCCAATGTTAACAGTCGGTTGTGTAGGAAGTTTTCTCGCCATTCCTACACTCTCCTATTTACGAAAACCCTCTCGGGATTCACTCCGATGTTTCCTCACTTTCAGCCGCAAGAATATCACCTAGCGCTTTCTTGCCGGCTTCTACGACTTTGAGATTGATTTGTCTGGTGTCTTGAGTAATTGTGTTGCCTCGGAAATTTCTACGCTTTCTAAGGCCATCTGGTTTGTAGCGGAAACGCTTTTTCTCTCCACCTTTGGTCTTGAATACAAGGTTGTGGCCTTTGAAACCAGTTGATTGAGTTACCAAAATAGATTGTCTAGAACCACCTTCAAGATCTCTCCTCAGAGGAGTTCCTGTCTTGTCGGCTCCACCAGTAATCTGCAGCTTGTAGCCGGATAGGGTTTTATCACCTTCACCAACGAAAATACCATCAACAACATCGCCGATTTTCTTACCTAGGATTTGGGAATAGTTATTTCCCGAAATTTTCAGTGAGTATGCTTTGCCGTTGCTTTTTGGGTCAGTATCATTTACGACAGCAACGAACTCTCCTTGTGTACCAGTAGCCATAATTACGCCTCTAAGACAGGTTGGCCAACAGTGACCTATATTTATGCTCACCGGATGATTATCTTGGGTTTAAGATTGCTTATAAGCGCTTTTTTACCAACATTTCTAGCCTACTGGCAATGTCACTAGGAAGGAAATGAGGCATGCTTAGGTGGGTTGTTCTTCCACGACCATCACTGACTGTTGAAATTCGTGTTTTGATTAGTTGTCTGTGTTCAAGTTCTTTCAGGTATTTCCATAATGTAGTGTGACTTTTCATCTGCTGCTCGTATTCTTCGCATACCACGGCATAGAGGCTTTCGACATCACCGGTGGTCATTGAACTAACTTTCTTTAGACGCCTACATATCGCTAGCAGTACCAACATTGCATGTGGTTTCAAACCATCAATAGCATCAATTTCAGAAACCATGTCTACAGATAAAATTTCATCTTTGGCATGAACATCTTCAATGCTTATTTCTCTTTCAGTGTGGTCATCTTGTCTTATTTCACATGATTCTGCAGCAGCTTTTAGCAATTCAATTGCTAATCGAGCATCACCAACAGGTGCCGATTTTTCCGCAATGAGCCTAACTATTTCTTCCGAATAAGAGCCCTTTACCAAAGCCAAATCAGCCCTCTGCATAGCGATATTGAACAATTCATCTTCATTGTATGCTGGTATTTTTATCAGATTAGTCTTGCCGATTCTAGAAATCACTGCCGTTTCCAAAACATCCAAAACTTGTTCTTGGCTAATCAAAATTAGTGATAAGGTACCCTTTCCTTCCTGGTCTTCATCAATTCTTAATAATTGATACAGTATATCGTCTCCAGACTTCCTAAGCATGTGATCTACTTCGTCTAGTATCACAATCAAGTGTGAGGAGTTTCTCCTAGTTAATTTACGCAAACTAAGTAGTAATTCACCGATCGACAAACCTCTATCTGGGTGTCCAGGATCAATTGCATGTAGTATTCTTTGGATAACTCTAGTACTTGTCGAAGCATTCCTACAGTTGACGTGTGCGATGATTATACTTCTACGATTTGCTAGATGTCGTTGTAAATCACGACAGAAGGTTTTGACAAGCACTGTCTTTCCACTACCGACCGGACCAGTTATTATAGCCCGACAACTAGAATCAACTTTGTCTATAGAAGAGAATCTTGTGGCTAGAAGGGTTTGATATTTCTCACGACAAACTAATTCTTCAGGAACATAATCAAAATCTAGAGGGTCAGGGTTATCAATCACATAACCCGCACCAATCCTGTCTAGATAACTACTCATAACAACTGAAGGCTTACGCCAACCGTTATTGAATATACGCTTTGATTTGGACTAGATTAGTCAATTATTGCACTCAAGGTATTTCGTCAAACATATAGCCAGTTTCCCACTGTTTTTCTCCTAGTGCGACCTCTAGTTCAAAGGGCGTAATCAGTGGTTTGCGGTACCTCACAGCATCATCAATGGCAATCCTGGGGCAAGCAGTGTTGACAAATGCATCAACAGGATAGAAATCAATCAAATCCGGTCCTATATGCTCAAGTGCCAACAAATAGCCTTTCTTACCGTGGTTTTCAAGCATTCTTTTCATTCTTAGAGCTAGAGTACGTCGCATTTGTCCAGGTTTTTCACCAATTAAGATGCCAAATGACTGACAGTCTTGGCTTGACATTATCAATCCAAATCTCTGCCTCAATATTCGTTCTATTCTTTCAAAGGACATTTCTTCTGCAGAGCCCGAGTAAGGGTCAAGCATGGCTAGAGGTTTACCCGTATGAAGTACTAATCCAATTGGGTGAAAGTCTCCTGAGCCCAAGAAAAGATAGTGGCCAATGCTGGAATCATCACCCGAGTAATTACATCCGAGTACCTGCCCAGGGAAAGACAGCCTAGCTCCACCGATTGGAATTGTCACATCAAATCCGGCTTTCTCCAGACGGTCATGGAAATCAGGTAACAGATGAAGGTGTTGAATTGAGCCGACTAGTCCAAGTTTGGTGCCAGTAAGTGGAGCCATTCTACCAACCGCATCAAGAAATCGATCTTGGGCTTCTTCCTCAGATAATTGTTCATTATCATCTTGTTTGGCCATTCGTTCTTTAGCCATTGAAAGGTGTTTAGTCAGGATTGGTAGTACTGGTTTTAACTCAGGGTCGCCATCATATTTCACATCGATAAACTCAGTTGGCATCCCGGAATCTATGTTCATTTGAGAATGACCCATATGGGCAACTAACTCAACCCCCATCATTTTCATTTTATCATGTACTAAATCACAGGCACCATAACAAGGATCAGCAGCTAAAACTACTTTGGCACTAGTCTCCGTCTCAATTTCATCCATCATTTCAAGAGCCTGCATTTTGAGGCCCTCCGGGACTTGCAGAGCGATTAAGCGGTTATCGTTTTGTTTGATTTTCTCTACCAAATCATCCAGTTGAAAATCGTGTCTTTCTAAATCCAAAAATTCACACCCTAATCTAAAATAACGACTTTCTCGCCATCCATCTCAAGTTTTACAAGCGAGTCAAACTTAATGCTTGGGTACTCATTTTGCAAAATTTCCATCCCAGGGCCTTTTTCGACTACTACTACAATATTCTGAATTATCGCACCTGTTCTTTTTACTCCTTCAATGACTGACCTAATTGTGCCACCAGTTGATAAAACATCATCGATAATGGCAATTTTTTCTCCTGGTTTAATGTCGTTAAGGAATATGCTGCCTTTCGAATACCCGGTTTCTTGATTTACCTCAACTTCTCCTTCGAGTCCATATTGGCGCTTTCTTGCGATAACCATTGGAATATTGGTTCGCATTGAAAGAGGTGCCATTAGAGGCAGACCCATCGCTTCGATACCCAAAATCACATCGATGTTTTCCCAGTCGATTAGTGGAACAGACAACTCGATTATCGCTTCGAGGACTTTTGGTTCTAGCCTTGGAACGCCATCGGTAATTGGATGTATAAAATATGGATAATCACCTTTCCAAATAATTGGAGCCTTGATTAGGCTTTGCTTCAAAATATCTATCTCTTCCATGATGGTCACCAATACCATCAAAGTTCTGCGAGATATTCGACATATTCGTCAGGATCTAGTAATAATTCAGTGTCAAAATCATGAGGTTCTAGAATGATGACCCATCCAAGGTCATAAGCAGATTCGTTGACTAGCTCTGGATTACTTTCAACTTCACCATTAACCTCGGCAATGAGTCCAGAGAATGGAGTAGGAAATGGCATCCTTTCAGATTCTGTGACAACTGAAAACATGAAATCTCCTTTGTCAATCTCAGTTTCAGCTTGTCGAAGTTTGACTTCCAAAATGTCACCAATTTCTAGTCTTAGGAATTCACTGACTCCAATCATAAGACGCTCGTCCTTTTCTTGATACCACAGGTGGTCTGTGGAGTATTTTCTATTGTGTGCTACATTAAATTCAACGGTTTCTTCATCCAAAATGATTCCTCCTGTCCGCGCCTCAAAAGCATCGTATATGAATAATTTGGGAAATAGGGAGTTGGTAAAATTAGCAAACGGGTTAAGTGAGTCGGCTTATTGGCTTGATTGGGGAGACTTATGGACTACGCCGAAACCGATGAACAGCAAATGATAAGAGAACTTGTTAGAGACTTTGCTGAGACAGTATTATCACCCACAGTTGAGCATAGAGATGCAAATCAAATACCTCCAAAGGAAGAATGGCAACAATTCCTCGATTATGGTTTACAGGGAGTAACGATACCAGAAGAATATGGCGGTTCTCCAGTAGATGATATTTCTGAATCGATTATTGTTGAAGAACTTTCAAGAGTCGACCCATCGTTTGGTGTTATGTTCTGTGTCCATGTCGGTTTGTGTGCCAAAACTATCGCGCTTCATGGTAATGACGAACAGAAGCAAAAATACCTCCCAAGGCTTGCAGCAGGAGAAGTAGGTGCATACTCACTTTCCGAGGCAGGTGCGGGAACAGATGCTGCAGCAATGATCTGCAAAGCTAAACTATCAGATGATGGTAAGCACTTTTTGCTGAATGGAGAAAAGATGTGGGTCACTAATGGTGCTCAGGCAGAGATACTGGTACTATTTGCTAAAGATGTTGACCATCCAGATTACGGCGTCAAGAAACATGGTGGAACAACTGCATTCATAGTTGAGTCATCATTCGAAGGATTCTCGGTCGGAAAGAAAGAAGACAAACTTGGAATTCGCTCATCTGACACTTGCACATTAATTTTGAACAATTGTAAAGTCCCTGTTGAGAACGTTTTGAAAGGCGTAGGTAATGGTTTTCCAATCGCAATGAATGCTTTGGATAACAGTCGAATAGGTATTGCCGCCCAAGCCCTAGGCATTGCACAAGGCGCCTATGAGGCTGCACTAAATTATTCACATGAGCGGGAAGCATTTGGGAAACCAATTGCCCATCACCAAATGATTATGTCATATCTAGCAGATATGGCGACAAGAATACAGGCTGCAAGGCACCTTGTATACCAAGCATCCTGGGCAAAGCAAGAACATTATGAGAATGATGGGCCTAGACATACCAAGGAAGCTAGCATGGCTAAACTGTATGCGGGAGATACCGCAATGTGGGTTTCAGAAAGAGCGATTCAAGTTTTGGGAGGTTATGGTTACACCAAAGAATTCCCAGTGGAACGGTTCTTCAGGGATGCTAAGATTACTCAAATATACGAGGGCACCCAAGAGGTCCAAAGGATAGTAATTGCAAGATCCCTGAAGTGATTAAGATCTTAACTCCGAACCTTTGAGTTTCGCTTGTCTCAAACCACTCGACCAATCAAATAGTGTTCCAATGAATGAAATTTTCTTTCCTTCAAGAGATTCAACTTGGTCATTATACTCTGGTTCAAATAGAACTGAAACGGTATATGGTCCATTATCTAATAAACCAATAGCAGTCATTCCGCCTCTATAACTATCCATTACCATCAAAGTTCTCTCAACTCTTTCAACCATCAGCGTACAATTTCCTGGATTTGTTGAATCAATTACATCAACCGCTTCTCTGTGAAGTCTTGTGGAATGCAGTCTTTCTATGCCTATTTCTATAGAGGTGTTTATGCTAGGAACCGACTCAATATTTTCATCCAAATTATCGTTTGTTGTTTGCATATCTTCTAAATGGTTCTCGGTTAAGGACTCATTAACTGGCTCAATGTCAGGGACCTGTGCGATTTCTTCTTCAATGTTGATTTCGGAATCTTCAGACCATTCAGCATCCTCAAACACATCTTCTTCAGCAACAGTTGATTGAGTTTCATCAATAACTGATTCCTCATTCACGATTTTTTCGCTTACTGGTTCTTCTATTACTGGAACATGGAACCCTATTGCTCCAAGATAATCCCAGAGTTCCTGGACTTCAATCACACCATTCTTGTCCGTATCCAATATGGAAATTAGAGATTCTGAAACCCATTCTGGTGGTTTAGTTCCAGAGAGGTTATGAATGAAGTGATCTAATTCGTCTCTGCTTATCATTCCGTCAGAGTTTGTATCTATTTTGGTTGTAATCTCAACTGTACTAAGTCCAGAATTTTGTAGCCATTGGCCAAATTGTTGTTTGATCATTTTTGCCATCCTAGGATCAACGTTACTTGATGCATTGCTAACCTTATTTTTGGCAGCCTCAATAGCTTTCTGTTTGATTTCTTCTCTCCAGGAATTGATTGAAGGTTGTTGAGAAAGAATCTCAATTACGGTTTCTCTTGGAACATGAGATGGCGGTGCATCTCCAACGAATTCTATTGCTAAATCAGCAAGTTCAGAATTAGATAGTGAATTTAAGTCGTTATTCTCTGATATTTTTTTCTCAATTTGGTTGGCAACTGCCTGAGATATCCTACCGCTGAACATGCTCAAGCGTAGTATTCATTATTCTTGAATATGATGCCTTCATTGTAGAGACATTCTAGGCCACGACTCAAAATCGCTATTATGCCACTGAATTTTTACTAAATAGCGGTTTATGTCCGAGATTTCAGAAAGGTCATTTTCGATTTGGATACGGTACAACCACTCTTTAAGACGACCCAGTTTTTGCCCCTGGCCGATATTGGTTGTTTTCATTAGCCAATTGCCGTCTATTAATTGAGACTGGATTTTATTTTTTGGTAAATCAACGATTAATGATATGATTTGGTCAAAAAAGTCAACATTTATCTCATGGACGTTCTTGTTTAATCCATATTTACAGATTACTTTGCTTAACATTAATACTTGTCTCCATCTATCTCCAATTATAAATCTATATAACCGTAGATATGATTCTGATTTCTGTGGAATAATGAGAGAGTTAGTATAGGTTAATATTATGCTCTTAGTATCATTTTTGGATAATTTTAATGATTTACATAACTGTGTAATTCCTTCTAATCCAAGTTGTTGATTTAGCAGAACAAACTTAGAGATATAATCAAGCTCATTCGAATCACTTAGGGCAGATGATAAATTTACATATTCAATTTGCTGCCATTGGAAAATGATTTTTAGAATTCCGTCGTTCATCATCTTGATCAATATCTCTCCAGAATTATTGAAAGCAAGTATTTTGTTTAATTCTTGCCATATTCTTTCCTTGGACAATTCACCAATTTTGAATGAGTTATCTATCATAGCAGTACTCAGTTTGCTTTCTAGTTGCCAATCATTACCCTCAATTTGGCCTAAAAATCGATACGCTCTAAGGATTCTTAACGCATCTTCATCTATTCTTTTGTGAGCATTTCCAACACTACGGATAATTTTATTTTTAATGTCATTTACTCCATTGTGTGGATCATAATATTCCCTTCTAGCAACATCAATGGCCATCGAATTGATTGTAAAGTCGCGTCTTTTAAGGTCTTCAAATAGTGATGAATTCCATTTTACATCAACAGGCCTGCGCGAATCGAGATAATCACCATCTGTTCTTAGCGTAGTGGTTTGGTAAAGAAATCCTCCAGATTTTATGGTAATTGTCCCAAAAGAAACTCCCGTTTCGATAGCATCGGGAAATATAGAAAGAAGCTTGTCAGGTGTTAAATCAGTTGCTAAATCTATGTCTGTTGGCATGTATCCCATTGAAGCATCGCGTACAGCTCCACCCACAATCCAAGCTCCACCGCCATTAAGTGCAATTTTGTTTAACACTTCAATTAATTCAGTTGGTAAATCGTCGACAAATTTAGTCATCTTGTCGGTTAAAGGAGTTCCTTTAACATCCGATTCATTGCCCAGAATAAGTTGCGTCAAGTTAATCTCCAATCCCTATGGTAATTGCCAAAGTATTATCCTTGAAATACTGTTCCCAGTTTCATGTGGACTGAAGATGATGTTGTCATAGTAGATGTCAGTTGGTTAAAACCACATGAAGAGATAAAAATCAAAGCGAGGGACAAGTTGCTTGATATGACAAAGCGTTGGGGTGGATTTACTAAACCAGTACTTGTTGATAGTATAACGGGTTCATTACTAGATGGGCACCATAGGTTATCAGTTGCTCAGGAGTTGGGACTGTCAAAAATTCCAGCAATATGTCTTGACTATCTTTCATCAGATGACATCACGCTAGAGTTATGGCCAAATTCAGGTTATAGCTCAATTACTAAATCTATGGTGATTGAAATGTGCAATTCTAACGAATTATTCCCGCCAAAGACTACTAAGCATACAACAATCTTTGATTTACCACCTATATTAGTTAGTCTTGAAGAACTTAAGTAATTCTAGTTGAGATGTATTCACGCCATTTTGTATTACCTTTACCATCTAAGATATTTCTCAATTCAGGCTCGACACGTAGATCTATCTTGCTGAAATTGATTATCCCTTCATGATTGTAACAAATTTCTACATTTGATGGGTCTAGTTTTGAGAGTATTGACTTTAATGATTTAACACCATTTATCCTAAGTCTGTTGATCGAAATTAATTCATCACCGGGCATAATCAATTCGCGTATTGGTGAGTTATTTTGATGACTGCTAACGACTACACGACCATTTTTCTCAGCTAAATTAAGTCCCAACCAAGATGATGATAGCTGTTTGTCATTAGTGACTTTACTTTTCAGACCCAGTCCGTAGTATTCAAGCGCTTCGGCTATATTTGGTGGAGATTTTTCAAAAACTAATTTATCGAGGTACTTTCCTAAATTTCTACCCCCTGCCATATTTACCAATTCTTTCCTAATATCTTTGTAATCGATCCCGGTATTAAGTGAGTTAGGATATCCCAAGGCGTATTTTTCACACAAACTTACCATAAGGTTGCAAATTCCATGTTTACCTTTTGACCTCTTTCTTAATTCTGCATCTAGACAAAATATTGCCAATTCACCCTCAAGGTAGTATGAAATTTGAATTTCCCTAGAGAAGCTGTGGCTTCTATAGAGGTGTATCCATGCGTCATGACTCGATTCAGCTAGGGATTCATGTTTGGACCCATTCCTAATTGTGTGTCTAGATAGTTTTCTTTCCATATCTTTGCGCCAATCCTCTTCAGACCATGCTCCTGAACGGACACACAACATGTCTCCTAGCCAAGAGGTACAACCTTCAAACCACCAAAGTAAATCAGTGTGAATTTCTTGTTGCAGATCATAGTGAATGAAGTTCTTTGGCCTCAATCGCTTAACATTCCATTGGTGCATGTATTCATGGCTGAAAAGGCTGATAAGGTCTCGATACTCATCGACAAAACCATCGATCAAGCATACTCTAGGTAACATTGATGTTTGGGAGTTTAGATGTTCTAATCCTCCTCGTGAGGTTTCAGTCAATTGTAAAATTGTTACATAATCTCCCCAGTTTGGAACCCCAAAAAGCGCATGATATTCTTTGATTATTTTTTTCATATCCTCGATAAAGCGGTTTACCATTGTTGTATCAGTTGGGAAATTACCGCTATCCCATAACTTAAGAATATGGGCTCTTCCATCTACTTCAAAATCAATATTTTTGTTACTATTTACTTCCATAATACCATCTAGTAGGTGGTCCCTATCTGGCGCTGAAAATGTGAACCTATCTGCTAGGTTATTGATTAACGAATCACATCGCTGGCTTGTGTTGATAAGTTGTAATTGTGTTGCTGGAGTCCATCCTGGGGGGGAATAAAGTTCAATTTGGTGTTCCATATCCATTCGTGACATGTTAATTCCCGCAGTAGGAAGGAGGAAGGTGAATGGTGGCATCATGTGTAAATGTGATTTATCTATATGAGTTGATCTAACAGATAATTCAATACCAAGTATTTTGTAACTGACGACTAAATCACTTGAATGATCATTTATTTTCGCCTCTACAGAATCTACTCCTTTACGGGAAAAACTCACATCTTGATCGTTTTGTTGGCATGAAATTCCGGTCAAATATTGCATTGGCTCCCTTATGAAATATGATCCCGGGACCCATCTTGGGAATTTTAGAGTTAATTTATTGGCATCGAAAGGTGGAGAGATAGTTACCCTAACATGCAAGTACCTACTTGCTCCATCAGTTGCATCGATGGCGAACTTAACACCAGAACTCCCTGTCATGGTTTAGCCTGGTCACCGGCGGTTGAAAGGTTATGCGCTGTGACTTTGATTAATTCACTGCTAGTATTTTCACAAATATAATGGGCCATTTCTCTGATTTTTTCTTCGTCACAGCGCGCAAATAATCTTTCGATAAGCCTACTTCGTTCTATCTCATCAACATCATCATTGCCGATAATTTTCCAACGCAATTCATCAATTTTATCGCCTCTTCTACCCTGTAACCACCTGCCTAGGACTACATAGGATTCGTTTTTGATTAACAACTTGATAATTTCATTGTCTACGCTATCACATTGTTGATTCAGTAATTTGACAATAATTTTCATGTTTGCTGAATTTATGTTACCAAATTGTTTGACCAATTTTGCTGGGTTATGCTTTAGCAAATGAGGCGCAAAAGTTGAAAACTCAGCCCCTCTAGAGATTAATTCTGATAACTTTTCATCATTAATATCATAGTCAGATTCAAAGAGTTTAATCAGGCTGAAGTTTACAATGGTGTTTGATTCGTCATCTAATGAATTAATCAGTACATCTTGGGATGAATATTTACTACTCAAGGCAATCAATCTTAATTTTGCATTTTGGTGTACAATCAATTTGTCATAGAATTCTTGTTGGTTATCAAATTGTAAAATAAATTCTGCAGATTTTATTTGGCAGATGAAATCTTCTTTGTTAAATAATTGCATAACTATTTCAGAATCAATATTATGAAATTTCTCCAATAAATTAGCAGCTGCTCTATTGTAATCAAGATTATTGTGATTAATCAATGGGGCTAAGTGCGAAGTGTTTAATCTAATTGACCACATCCTAAATGCGTCTAGTGCTTTGGACCTGTACCAAGAATCCTTATCGTCCAGTAAAGGAATGAATGAAGACAAGTTATTTTCGTCATCCAATTCGAAAAGTTCTCTAACTGCCCGTCTTTTCTTTCGATCATCTTTACTGTTCAGATTTGTCACACTAGAAAACCTCGTTGACAAGTTTATCACCAGTCAATATCCTCATCATCATCAATTTGATTCCAGGTTTGTAAATTGAAGTTTGAAATCATTGGGTGTAACATAACCTGGATTATTGGCCATAGACGTAAGAATGAAGGTGAATAATGCCAAAGCAACTTAACCATGGGGTGCTCTGATATTGGTATACCTCCTTCACCAATTGGTGGTGTTTCGTCAGGTAAATTGTTCAATTTTGCAACTAAGTCTTGTAGACTTTGCAGCTCTTCATAATCGATTATCTCTAACTCTTCACAGGTTTCGATAGACAATTCAATGAGGTCTGCAAGTTCTTTTGGGTGGAGGTGTGTGTTGTCTGTTGAATCTAGGTCTATTGGGCCAAAGCAGACATTTCCCAGGTTTGTTTCAAGTTCTATATTATCTTGGAATTCAATTTTCATTAAATTTTGTGAATCGATGTCACCTAAAGGTGCGATAACAAAACCACCATCACTGATTCTTGATTTTATCCATTCAGGTATTGCTTCGATTTGTCCGGTCAAAATTACTCGATTAAACTCTCCAGGAAAAGCGACTGGAGCGATATCTAAATCTTCAACAGATCTAATTTCTATTGTTGGCCAATGAGATAATCTTTCTTTAGCATGGTTGACAACTTCACTCGATGGGTCCAGAACATTAACCCGGCCATCTTCTCCAACTATTGTCGCGATTAATGCAGATAGGTAGCCGCCTTTGCACCCTATTACGATTATCTCTTGGCCCAAGGCAAGTTCCATATGATGTAACAGAGTAATAATCATATGAGGTGCTGAAATTGTCTTGATGTTACCAGAATCTGACTCGATATATGGGACTGGACGGTCAGCATAAAATGGTGCTACATCATAATCTGTAAAGTCCTCAATGTCTACTTTTAGCATTGCTTTTTTTACTTGCTCTGGAACTATGAATCCTTCTTTAGACAGCCGCCTAAGGAGGTCCGCTGCCCGGGTCATAATGGACCTATAACTTCGTATCTTGTAAATGATGCCATTAATTTGATGATGACTTAAATTTCTCTTCCACAATTTCATCAATGAAACTCAAGTTTTCTTCGTATTCTTTGACCGCTAACTCAATCAGCTCATCATCAGTTTTTGGTTCGAAATCTTCTTTGTTTAATTCAGCAATTTGTTCAGAAATTGATTGCTTAATGTTCGATAACAGGTGAATCATGTTATCTACTAAGTTCATATCATCATTTTCTATTTCCATTGTAACAGTTTCAATTAGCGATTTAACCAATTTGGGATCAGTGTATGATTCATCATAGGATGAAAACATATCATCCATTAGTATTGATTCGATACGTGCCAAATGCTCGGATATTGTGGCTCTAGCGAGACCGATTTCACTCGCTAAATCAGAAATTCTCGTTCGCTTAGGAATGTCAAAGAATCCTCTATCATAGGCAAATTTCGCTAACTTTAGTTGCTTAGTGGAAAGAGCAGAATGGTTTAGCGTTGAGTTGAAATCAAGACTTCTAGCACTGACTCGATCAGGCTGAGCGATTAATCTCGCTAAAGTTGATACTAATCTTAATTTGATTGGTGGCCCTTGAATAATGTAAGTCAAGCCTTCTCCATCCAATCTACTACCTGGGATAGAACTAGTACCATTTGTTCTAGCGTTTAAGTTTGAGACTGAGTGATTTAATTTGACTAACAACAGATAACTATCTGATGTATCTCTCGGCTCTAGTATTACATCAAGTAATTCAAGAAAATGTAGGTCAGTTATGTCTTCAGGTGATTTTCCATCGCAAAAATTAACCTTCAATATTATTCTGATATCTTTTGGTACTCTTTTTACATAAGAGATGAATTCTGCTTGCTTGAAAATATTGGTTAACTCTCCAATATCTAGATGCTTGATTCGGTCTCTTTTCCAAAACAAAGTGACCTCTCGCATGACACTCCGTGTATTGATTGTTTGATAACTTATTTTCCTACTTGATTGCTCAATTTCGCATTTCCAACCAAGCCAAAAATGAAACAATTGGCAATAAAATTAACAAAATACGGTTCAATCTATTTTGATATTCATTATATTCACTTGACTTTACAGGATTAACTTCTATAGACTTTGCTTTGCGGGTTCTTCGTAGAACTCCAACACGATCTTCAACCCTATTAAGGACCCTATTACGAAGTTTTGGAGATGAACTCTTGACATTTCCTCTTCCCACAATAAACTTGACAGTTGTTCGCTCTGCTAACTCAAGGGCTGCATCAACAACCCCCTCAATATTCTCTAAATTATGCATATCAATTCTTAGATTTACCCCGTCACTTGAAACATGGCTTAATACCCGCCATTTTCCTTGTCCTTCATTGAATTGTGCCAATTTTTCTCTTGCCTCAATCAACGGCTCCTTAGTGAGTATTACTGGTTTGCGGCGTCTAGCTAAAAATGGGCCAAGAAGGATTGAAAACAAAAATGGGGGTATGCACATTAGTGATACAGTCCTTTGGATATTTTCTGCATCGGTTAAAACTGAAATGGTGGCCAATGAAAACCCGAGGTAGAGTCCAATTAGCCCACCTGCTTGAAAGCCCATTCCAAGTCCGACTGGCTCACCTTGGGCATCCTCCATATGTAACTGCAATTAATGGGGATAGATGAACACTTTGACGTTAATTGTTTTTAACTGTCAATTGGTGCCCAGAACGTGAACAAGAACGGCCTTGCGTCTAGGGAGAGAGAAAAGAAAGTTGGAAATTGGGTGTTCTATATCTCCGGTTTTTTTTTCATTTCATTCTTTTTTGCGCCAATGGTTGTAGATACTGGAGAAATTCCGGAAATCAACAATGGGCGAGCAAATGCATTTGACTTTGCAACAGAAGACGGACTTTGGTCCTCAGGAAATGATAACTCAAACCCTAACGAAACATTTGCCTGGACAGAATTAGATCCATATTCTGGATTTATCTACGCCTTTGGCGACTTAAATTGTCATAACAAACCAGAACGTTCTATCAAAATTAATGATAATCAAATGCCGGTTTGTACTAGGGATGTAGGAATATTTTTCGGACTTGCAGTTGGCGGTTTTTGGTTTTCTAGAAAAGGTTACAACAGATGGACAGTTAAGGATACATGCCTGTCTCTACTACCCGACAAATGGTTGCTCGGTACTTATCAAAAAAATAGAAGAACACTCATTTGGTTATTGTGCGGAATTTTGTTGTGTTTGCCGCTCATAGTTGATGGATTTACCCAACTACTGACCTCTTATGAGTCAAACAATATCACTCGTCCGATAACCGGAGTTGGTTTTGGTGTTGGCCTTGGCGTGTTAATCAGTGCTGCTTATTCTGCTCGGTCAAAGTTTTTCAAATCAGCCGCTCAAGTGTCTTTGCCGGGTGGAATGAAATTCCGCCTTGTCGAAGAAGAGTGATTATGGAGGGGGAGTTTTCCACCATATGGCTAATTCTTGTATTGTGCTAGGAACGGGACATTCGTTATGTCCACTAGTTAGAATTTTCAACCGCTCAAAAACGTCATTAAGGGATTTTTTGATTTGATAACTAGGTAACTTTGAGTTGGCAATGATGTCTTCCAAGGCATCTTCCCATTCTAGTTCAGAATTAGCTCTTCTCCAAGATGAGATAGTACTCCTCAATGGCCACAATGCTAGAGATAGTCTTCCAAAGCCAACACGATCTTGTTTTAATTTGAAGACCTTAGCATCAGAAAATGGTATGTGATTAAACTGTTTATTGATCCATTTTTCTTCTTCCAACCACTTAACAAGCCTCTGAGTATGCCGTTTTGTCATCATTCTATGCGGACCTAATAATTTGTGTAGTTTAGGAACTTCAGTTGAACCTCCTATTAGTGATAGAGTACCAATAATTGACCATGCGGAAAATGAAAAAGGATTACTTGGCACATCGAATTCTTTTGCAGATTCTTTTGGCCAATTATCTTCAACGAATTTCATCCATTGCGCAGGGCTTTTCCCATTGAGCCAACCTTCGTGAACAGCACTCATGTTCAACGGAGCACCTGGAAGTCTTGTTTGTGTTTCTAGATTGTTAATCAGACGACTTAGTAAGTATCTATCTACTTTGTCAGAATCGACATTCAAAGGTGCAGGTTTTTTGTTAAAAAATGTCCTAAGTGTTTCAGCCAATTTTTTCTTTAAATCATCCAATCCAGATTCATTAAGAATTGGGCCTACGATTTCACATTTATCAAATGGTTCAGGGACACTTATCTTGCCAGATAACAGTTCACTAAATCCTTGCCTTATTTTCTTTTGAATTTCGGTAGTTTCAAAGTATTCTTGCTTATTGCTAGTCATCCTTAATGTCCCAGAGCGTATTCTCTTCATCGCTTTTGCCGGGTCACAGTCAATCCATATGACCAAATCAGGAATCATGGCGGCAGAATTCATTTTTACTACATCATCAATTCCTAAATCACCAACTATTCCCTGATAAATTAGTGATGAGTGTATATTTCTATCCGATATTACAACGTGGCCCTTGTCTAACAATGGCTTGATTATTGTATGGGAGTGATCAAGCCTATCTGCGGCAAATAATCCAGCTTCCTCAAGGGGGGTTTTATCACCTTTCATAACCGAATCTAGTGCCAGTTTACCGAGTTCACTGTGCCTTCTAGGTTCGTGAGTTGAATGAATTTTTGGGAATGGAAAACTGGTTAATAATTCACTAATGATTCTAGCAGCTTCTCCTTTACCAGAACCATCTCCTCCCTCAACTGAGATTAGATACATGATCAATCCTCAGTATAGTCTTCATATTGGTCCTTTACAAGGCTGTTTAGTGCCATCCCGGCAAGAATACATATTGGGCCTATCCAAATCAATCCTCTGCTAAAAAGGGCAATCCCGGCTAAATATTGTGTTCTACGATATTTCTGCCCTCTTCTAATTTCAACAGATGCTTGTATGCCAACAAAGCCGGTAATGATAGTTAATACGCCAAGGAACGTCGATAATGCTACTGCGGCTTCAAGCGACCATCCGCCTTCACTCCCTACAGTATTTTCCTGAATTATGTTTGAAGAATTCCCTTCAACCATGGTAAATGGAGCAATTAATCCATTTTCTGCTCTGAGGGTTCTTTCGACGCTTTGATATCCAGAAATAACTACTCGTATCTCCATAATTTCTGGTTTAATGTCATAGAATTGAAAGTAACCATTCTCATCTGATACAGTAGATGTGCTTACAATAACGCTATTTTCTTCGTACAATTCAATTGTTGCGTTTTCTAATGTAACACCATCCACTGTTAGTACTTGCCCTGTCAGATCAACAGTTTCAACTTCTTTGAAGAGGGTCGAATTGAGTAAATCATCCGGGTTACCTTGAATTAAAATACCCCCACTAACAATTCCTAGAATGCTGCCGACTAATACCAAAATTGCAACAATCACTCTCAGTCTTTCTCTGTCATCATAATCAAGATCAATCATCGGCTTAACTACTATATCCGCATCATCATGAAAAACTGAAGAATCCTCATTCAATTCCATCACGTTTGATTGATTGCTTTCGAGTTGATTTTGAACTCGCTCTCTTAGAGCGGCTCTTCGTTCATCAAAACTCTTCTCAGACACAACCAAACCCCCGAGTTGATTAACCCTTACCGTGCGCGGATAATACCTCTTCCCCTAAATGTCCGCGCCCGACATTAGAGTTTAAGACTGATGTCTGCCATCAAAATTAGAACAAGAATAATTGAAACCAAAATTATTGATATATAACCCACAAAGCGACTTTTCTCAACATCTTCTTCTTCATTGTCGAACTGCTGCATTACATTTTCATCTTGATTTACAGTGTTAGAATTCTCATCTGAATTAGTTGGTAACAATGTCCACGCAGAGGTGATCAAACCCAATTCCAATATATTTCCAATGTAGCCAAGGGATTCAGCACTGACTTTGTCTGCAGTATCATTGTGAGTATGCCAATGGCCACCAAACATGCTAGCATTCTCGCCATAATTTATGTCAATGAAATTAATTGCTGGGATTCCGGCATTATTTGCCGGAACATGGTCGTCGATCACTCCTCTAGTTTTGTTTGGGTCATATATTGGCTCACCATAATTGCCCTCACAGTCAAGTTCCGACTCCATCATTCCAAGAGCTCCGGCTATCGGTGTTACTGTGTCCCATAAGTCTGAAGAGGTATCTTTTACTTTGGTAAAATCAAGGTATGCGTCCCCAATCATGTCAATAACGATGTATGCAGAAATATTATTTTTGTAATCTTCTGTTAAATTTTCTACCCATGCGTATGCTCCATACGACCATGTATAGGGGTGGAATCCTCCAGTGATTCCTTGGTCTTCAGCGTCAGTAAAAAATAAAGTAACATCATGATTTAGTTCAAGATTAGGAATGATTTTACCCAGTTCTATGAGAACTGCAACGCCACTTGCACCATCATTTGCACCGTCTATAGGTTGATTTCTTTTTGACTCATTATCATCTCTTTCAGCGATGTATCTACTGTCGTAATGTGCAACGAAAATGACATTCTGACCAGTGGAGTTTTCTGGACTATATGTTCCTACAAGATTAGTGAGGGTGAAATTTTCTCTAAAGTGACTAGATTCTTCGAAACTAAATGATGTCAAGTTTTCAGAGATTGAATTTCTCAAGACTGCAGATGCGTTTGAGCCAGGGAGCCTTGGTCCTAAATCAGTTTGCCAAGTAATTGATGCATTTGCTGCAGTAGAATTAAATGATAATTGTTGTATTGATGAGCAAGGTTCAGTACCTTGATATGAATATTCAGAGTTATTAGCACTCGAGAATCCAATAAACCCATTCAAAAAGATACAAATCAGTAGAAAAGCAACCACTGAACGGCTTTCTACTGGGTGATTGCCAGTGAGCATTATAGAATCCTAACAGACTGACCCTTAAATACTTCTTTTTTACTGCTCAATTTGAATGCAATAACGCATTTAGTGGGATATGAAATATGTCGGAAAAACGCTCTACAAAATCATGCCTCTTAATCGCGCTAATGTTGTTTTCTTTAGTAGTTCCAATAATGTCTTCTTCTGTTTCCGCAGATTCAGGCTCCAACTCGGAACAAATAGTATATGATGCTCAAGGAGTAATAATCGGTGATTTAGCAAATTTCGACGTAAATAGCGGACGTGAATATCTACTAATTGATGAGGAAACTCCGGTAGTATCTGCCTATGGTTTCATGAAACAAGCATGGATTGATGCTGGCATGCCTGGTGTTGATGATATGAAATATGAGCCGGTAACTCATGGGAGAACGAGCGGAAGAGCATGTAATCCTCACTTAGTAGGAGACTCTCTAACAGTGCCAATTTCTGGTGGTTCGTTAGATGCTTATGTGGCAAAAACCACAAGCACGGTGGCATTTATTGTACAAAACGGTAGGACGCTTTCCTCTACAGTACTCAACAACTTAGCATCATCTTGGGATTCAACAATATATCCAACAATGACAACATATTACGGCAAAGATTACCAAGATGGTAGGGGCCTGGCAGCTCCAGACGTTGATAATAATTGCCAAGTCCAAATTGTGATTTATGACATTGATGGTGCATTTAACACAGGTGGTTATTTTGCTCCATCTTTTGCTAGTTCAAGGGAAGCAGTGTTCGTAGATTTTGCTGACATAACTCTATCCTGGGGTAAGTCAATTATTGCTCATGAATTGCAACATCTACTCCACAACGCGCAGGATCCTTACGAAAACTTATGGATTGACGAAGGAAATGCAGATGTTGCAATTTACCTATGTTTTGGTTCTGACTCTACCTTGGTGAGTCACTTGAATCAATGGACAGAATCTCCTGAATTATCTATAAGATGGTGGAATCAAAGGTTTGCTGATTATGGTGCAGGATTCATTTTCACAATGTATTTGGCTGACCATCTTGGAGGCGGCCCAGCGGTTCGACAACTGGTTCAGGATTCAGCGACCGGAGGAGTTTCTGTACAGAATCTAGCATTATCCCCGCCATCAGGACAACCGGGCATGCTTGGTAGAACCATGAGCGAAATTTTTGCTAACTTTTCAGTTGCAGCCTTCCTAGATTCCGAACAAGGAATTTATGGATTTTCAAATTTGGACTTAACTCCTACCTGCTCATCAGGTTCATTCTGCCGAGCGCAGCCTACCGATGTTAACAGTGATTGGAGTACTCCATATTCCTCAACTGGACATACTGTCGAAGGATGGGGGCTTAGAGCATTCAAATTTACTCCTGGTGGTTCATCGCCGGCTCCGCTGACCATCAGGCTAACTGCTGATGTTAGTCAGTTTGATGGTGTAATTGTTAGCAAATCAATGGTTGATGGCTTACTTTCTGTTTCTGATCTTGACTTCCAAAATAATATCGCAACAGCGTTAATCCCTGGATTTGGCAATCTTACTGATGAGGTTTGGGCCATCACATGGTATGGAAGCACAATAGCAGATTGTGACTATACTTCTTGTGGCCCTTCATATCCTCAAGGTACTGTCGATATAGAAGCCGCAAGAATAACCGCTCCAGCATCTTTGACAATCAATACCACGGAGCTTACCGATCGTGATGGCGACGGTGATGATGATACAGTTCAAGTCAACTTTGACGTCTTCTCAAACGCCTTTTTCGAGGACTTAGATGTCGAAACAAGAATAGTTGATTCACAAGGACAAGTAATTGATGAAATAACCTCGAGAATTTCAGCAGGCGGCGGTGTTAATTCTAACAGTAACATTTGGTTTACTGCACCGCTTGATGGTCAATACACCGTCGAATTTGACATGTATGATATGATTGGTAGTTTGGTAGACAGCGTCGAGACACAACCATGGGATCTGGCAAATATGAGGCCAGTAGCTAATGGTTCGGTGTCCAGTAATGCAAGTCAAACATGGGAAAATATCCAATTCATCGGCGGTGGATTTGATGCATGGGGGCTGTCCTTGGATAACAACACCCTGCCATACCTCGACCAGCCAGTAGCATATGCTTGGGACTTTGGTGACGGTGTTACTTCAAATCTAAAATCTCCAACTAGGTCATATCAAGACATTGGTTCTTACAACGCCACGCTGAGGATAATGGACCAAGGGAATACATGGTCAGAAACTGATGTCATAGTCATCAATGTCACGGATGATTCAGTTCCACAACCAATTATCACTGTGAATAATATTGTGATCACAGATAACATAAGCATATTGACCAATCAAATGATACAGTTTTCTGCATCTAGGACAGCAGATAATGTTCCGATTCAAAATCTTGTATTCCAATGGAATTGGGGTGATGGAACGTTTGACAATGGTGATGGGCTTTACATCGCTCAACATGAATGGGGTTCAATAGACAGTGAAGTAGAGGCTTACAATCTTACATTATCAGTTTTTGATGGCATCAACACTGGAATCAAGAATATAACAGTCTATGTAAACAACAGGGTGCCTTACCAAATATTTGCTGAAAATTTAACCACTTACACATACACATCGGTTACAATGCCTGATATCTTTACTGATGATGATGGAACTATTGTTAGCTATGAATGGAACTTTGCCGATGGTGTAAATCTAAATGGTGGCATAACCGACCAAGAAGATGATTTTGTTCAAACTGAATCTGATTTACCATATCCAAAACCGTCATGGAATACGCCCGGGGTAAAATCAGTAACCCTGAAAGTAACCGATGATGACGGTAGTGAATCAAATGCTCAATTATTCGTTAATGTGCTTAACCAAGTACCTGTGGCTGACTTCACTGTTAGAACAACAGATGATGGCGAAACAGTTGCTATAGATTTCAGAGCAGAGGATGGCTTTGTCGATGTCCCATACACTTTTGATGGAGTTTCATCATACGATATTGATTCAACAACAGGAGATTCTTCAGGACTGTCTTACAACTGGTCTTTTGGTGATGGAGAATACAGAGATAGTGCAATAGCAAGCTATACTTTTACAGAACCTGGTATCCACGAGGTATCTCTGTATGTAACTGATGACTATGGTGCACAAAGCTTGACTAAAACCATTACAGTCAGGGTGCAGAATCCATTGCCAATAATTAGCGTGAGGATACTTGATGGTTATGTTGACGGAGAACAGATGGATCGTAACTCTCCAAGGCCAACAGGTTTCATTCCTGATGCATGGTCGCACACATTTGATTCTGACGGCAATACATTTACTGCACCCGGCTACATGTTGTACTTTGATTCTGAGGGCACGAGAGATGGAGACAGGAGGTATGAAGGCAAGTATTCCCCAGTTAATGATGAAGAAAATTCCAATTGGAATGGAATCGTAGAATACACTTGGGATTTTGGTGATGCTACCCCGCTATCCAAAGAACCATCTCCTTGGCACTTTTATGAAAACCCTGGGACTTACACTGTCACGCTCACAGTAAGGGACTCATACGGTACCGGTGATGTAAGTAAGGAATCGTATACTATAGTTGTTGACCAACCTCCAGAAATTCTAAGAGTCGAAATTCCAGATGAAATTATTGCAGGGGAATCGACATATCTAAGCGCCAATGTTTCCGATTATGAAATGAATAGAAATTTAATCGTCTACAGGGATCTGAATATAGAAGACGGTTCTCTATATGATGAAGATGAGACCTTGAATACAGAATTAGCAGTTCAGTGGGATATCAACACAGAGCGAGATACCAACAAAAATGGCATACTAGAGGATGATTGGCTTATTCCAAAAGACACAGCAGTCAATTATCGAATCTCTGCATTATGGAACGAATCTGGTAGTTACAAGATATTGATTGAAGTTTGTGATGGAATTGGTGTTTGTGTGGAATTTAGGGATACTGTTGAAGTGACTCCAAAGCCAGATCCCCAACCCTCGCTTTCAGATTTTGAATTGGAAGATTGGTCTACCTGGGTAAAGGATGCGGGTTCAGATCTTGCAACTTACATTGCATTAATTGCAGTTGCTCTAATACTTGGCTGGTTGGTATTGAGAGAGTCATCTGAAGTTGAAGATGAGGCAAAGCAAGCTGCGGAGACTTATACAGATGTTGAGCATGTCGAAGTTCAAGGTGGATTACTTGGTATGGACCAGCATACTCCACCTCCCGCTCCTGCAATCCTATCAAAAGATGAACGCAGGAGCGAAGAAAGTGGGTATATTAGGCCACTTCGCAGAAGGATTTGATGGCTATAATATTGAACTGATTTAATTTAGGGGCAATTGGGGATTGACATGAGTAGGAAAGTTGTTGTCCTATTGGTGTTGATTTTTACTCTTCCATTGCTTGGTTCAAGCGGCAATCCTATTGTTAGCAATGCCTCGGCTGCAGACTCATGTAGCGGTAATATTGAACCAATAGTGTGGAATCAAACATTAGGTCGTTCAGCCTTAGTTCCACATTACAATTACTATAGCGGTTACTTTGGTTTTGGTGATTATGGGGATGATGGAAAAAAGGGTCGAGACCACGATACCAACAACGATTGGTATATTGAAGAACCTAGGGAGAAAACCGAACTAAACCCCGAAGAGGAATGGATGTATATGGATTGGGACCGTGATTCTAGGCTCCAAACTTTGACATCCAATCACCATTCAACAATGCTTGTCGGTAATGATAGCATTGGTGCATTAAGAGTTAACTTATCTGAACAGCACAGAACTACTGTGTGTATAACAGTTCAAGCACTCAATGAGACCAATGATGATTATTCAGTCGATGTATATTTGATGACGACTTCCGAGTACCAAAAGTACACTGAGTTATACTATTCTTCACATTCTGAACAAAGTTTTTACAACGATGTTTCAGAAGCCCTCAGCGAAATTTCACCAGAGTGGCGTAGTTTAGATTTCACTGGATGGCGGTCTTACAGAGATGCTCACCAGTATGAGTCGGTAAACGAAATTAATTTTGCCTTAAACTTAGACGGTCCAGAATCATATACGCCGTTATTTGGTTCTGAAAGGTGGCAAGACTTCTACATCGTTATCGACACGTGGGACAATAATCACGACAATGACGCTCCTGCTCCAGGAGTAGTTACTGCCGCAGATGTTACAATAATAACTACTGAAAGATCGTTTATATTACCGAATTACACTGTTGCTATAATTTTCTTGATGATGATAGTTGGCATGGTGATCTTCCCATTCATCCTAAATGCAAGGTACATGAAAGCAGGTTTAGATGTTGATAATGGCCTTACAGAACCTGGATTAGTACCTTCTTTAGAAGTAGATGCCGAATTGCCAGATCGTGGCGTGGAGGCCGTAGAAGGCAAGAGTTACCCCGACATATCAAACGATAATTCAGGCGATTAGTATTCCATTAGTGCCCATGCATCTCTAAGGTCTCTTACATTGATTAGACCTTTGTCGGATAGCCTGAAATTGTTCATCATTGTCGCATAGACAATCTCTTGCTCAAGTACTGGGGCATGTAATCTGACCCAATCTCCACCGTTACCTAGTCCCATGATTGAGTGTTTGGAGTCCTTGCCAACAAGGGAGTTTGCGGCTTCAAAGATTTGCAATGCATCTTGGTGGCTGTTCACAGCAGAGCAGAATTTTACGACATCGCCTTGGGATGCATTTTCCTCAACCATGGTAATTATTTCATCGGCTTTTGGAGTGGCTTTTGTTTCGTGTATCGAGGCGATTACTTTGCAGTTAGAATCCTTGGCTAGTTTCAACAATTTATCTCTAGATTTCTTTTCTATTGATAATTCAAGATCAACAAATGTAACTTCTGATTGTATCGCCTTTTCTAATATCTCAAGACGTTGTTCTTCGTTTCCGGCGAAGAATCCTCCTTCTCTGACTGCTCTTGCAGTGAATACTACAGGTACAGGAATACCTTCCTTAAGGGTTGATATAGCTTGCTCAACATCAATTTCCGAGAAATCTTTGACTCCCCATTCTTCAACAGGTGGCATTTTGCTATATTCTTCGCCATCATTGTTTACCATAGTAACAGGTTCAGGCTTGTTTAGGTACAGTCTATCGAATCTAACCTCTACATAATCGGCTCCAGCAATATTTGCTCTTGTAGCTTCATCAATCATATCTTCGACTGTGATTGCTTCCAATGAGACACACACTTTTGGTTCTGCCATGGGTTGCCCAATTTGGATATGTTATTAATGCTCACGGCCATATCAACCAATGAGATTTATCAAAAATGGGCAATTGAAACGCAAAATTTGGTAGACAATTGCGCCTGTTAGTTCTGTGATTTGCAGTACCTTAAAGTACCCCCTTCTCCGATTGACAATGGTAGGGGTTTTGACTGACAAGTTTCGGCTTACAGCGGGCAAGTTTGACAGTTTTTCGGCGGATAGTTTTAACCTAATTTAGTAACAAATATGTTGTTTAAATCCCAAACCTAAGGTGATATGTAATGAGTGAAGATTATAGCGCATCTAGCATTCAAGTATTGGAAGGTCTTGAAGCAGTTAGGAAAAGACCAGGTATGTACATCGGAGATCCACATGATGGCTCTGCTTTGCACCATTGTATTTGGGAAGTAGTAGACAATTCTGTGGATGAACATTTGGCTGGGTACAATGACAAGATAGAAGTTGACGTTAACTCTGATGGAACTCTATCTGTAAGAGACTACGGCCGAGGCATACCGGTGGGAATGCATGAAGAATACCAAATTTCTGCCGCAGAGGTAATTATGACTAAACTTCACGCAGGCGGAAAGTTCGACAATAGTTCTTACAAAGTTTCAGGAGGATTACACGGAGTGGGTGTTTCTGCTGTGAACGCGGTTTCTGAGTGGATGAAAGTGACAATACACAGAGATGGTAACATCCATGAGCAGATGTACGAGAAAGGAGTTCCAGTCTCTCCATTAACCGTTGTCGGTCAATGTGATGATACGGGTACGGAAATAACCTTCAAACCGGACTTATCTATTTTTACGAATGTTACTGAATTTGAATTCGAGCAAATCGATACTAGGTTGAAAGAGACAGCATTCTTGAATGCAGGCTTGGAGATAATCATCACCGATAACCGTGGAGAAGAACCTCACATCAGTAACCACCTTTACGAGGGAGGAATAAGCGAATTCGTTTCTCAAATCAACAGCCATAGACAAGTATTGCACAAAGATGTGATAATTATTTCAGGTGAAAGAGAAATAGAAGTTGGAACAGTAACAGTAGATTTAGCATTACAATGGTCTGATGCATTCAGCGAATCCATATTGTGTTATACGAATATAATTAGGAACAAAGACGGAGGTACTCACCTCTCAGGCTTGAGAGGCGCTTTAACCAAGAGTGTTAATTCATATGCCAAGAAGAAGAATTTGCTCAAAGGTGACTCCCTTTCTGGCGAAGATGTCAGAGAAGGACTAGCCTCAATTGTTAGCGTAAAACACCCGGACCCATCATTTTCTTCACAAACTAAGGATAAATTGGTTAGCAGTGAAGTCTCGAGCATTGTTGAAACCGTTGTTTATGAAAAGTTAGGTGAATATTTCGAAGAAAATCCATCTATGGCTAAATTAATTGTTGACAAGGCGGTACTTGCTTCAAAAGCTAGGGAAGCGGCCAGGAAAGCAAAAGATTTGACTCGCAGAAAAGGAGTCCTCGAAGGTGGAGGTTTGCCTGGAAAACTAGCCGATTGTCAGTCTAGGGATCCAAATGAATGTGAGATTTATTTGGTTGAGGGAGACTCTGCAGGGGGTTCTGCCAAGACTGGAAGGGATCGTAGAATACAGGCTATTCTACCACTAAGAGGAAAAATTTTGAATGTTGAACGGCAAAGAAGAAATGTTGCCAAAGTGTTCCAGAATAATGAAATTCAGACAATTATCAGGGCATTCGGAGCAGGTGTTGGCAATGATGCGGAAGATGAAAGTTCATTTAATCCTGAAAAACTTAGATATAGAAAAATAATCATTATGACAGACGCAGACGTTGACGGCGCTCACATTAGGACCCTAATGCTGACATTCCTATGGCGTTTCATGAAGCGAGCAATAGTTGAGGGATATGTCTACATTGCTCAGCCTCCACTTTATCAGGTAACCAAAGGCCGGAACAGCAAATATGCCTTTACAGATGAAGAAAGAGACAAAATCATTGATGAAATGAAGATTGACAATCCAAATGCTAAGATTGGTATACAGAGATACAAAGGTCTTGGTGAAATGAATCCAGAACAGTTGTGGAATACGACCATGAATCCAGAAACTAGGACTATGCTGAAAGTCACTGTTGCTGATGCCGAAGAATCTGATCGTATGTTTGAGATACTGATGGGTGAAGATGTACCAGATCGAAGGCATTTTATCGAAAAACACGCCAAGGAGGTGACTAACCTTGACATCTGAGGAAGAAAATAATATTGAGGAAGATGGAGAAGCAACAGTCCAAGGTAACCTGTTGAACCAACCACTTAATGATGAACTCAAGACATCATACATCAACTACGCTATGTCTGTAATCATCGGAAGGGCTCTACCAGATGCTAGAGACGGTCTAAAACCGGTTCACAGAAGAGTTCTCTATGGTATGCACGAAGGCGGGCATACCTCTGATAAGAAATTCAGTAAATCAGCTCGTTCTGTTGGTGAAGTTATGGGTAAATATCACCCTCACGGAGATCAATCAATTTATGATACGATGGTTAGAATGGCCCAAGATTTTTCATTAAGATATCCGTTAGTAGATGGGCAAGGAAACTTTGGTTCGATAGATGGCGATCCACCTGCAGCAATGCGTTACACAGAAAGTCGATTAGACAAGATATCCAAACATATGCTAGAAGATATCGACAAAAATACGGTAGATTTTCAAGCAAATTTTGACGATTCTGAACAAGAACCAACAGTTTTACCATCACGATTACCCAATTTAATCTTGAATGGTAGTGATGGTATCGCGGTAGGAATGGCTACGAGAATCCCGCCACATAATCTAACTGAGGTCGCAGGTGCTGTAAACTTGCATGTAAACACAATTCTAGAGGAAGGCGCCGAATCTGATGAGATGCCTCAAATTTCTATAGAAAATTACATGGAACACGTAAAAGGCCCGGATTTCCCAACCGGTGCGGGCATTCATGGAGTTGATGGGATCTATGATATGTATTCTAGTGGTAAAGGCAGATTTCATGTAAGGTCAAAGTGTGATGTCTTGGATGATTCAAATGGTAAGAGAATTATAATTCACGAAATTCCATATCAAGTTAAGAAGGCAGACATGCTAGTTCAAATTGCAGAATTGGTAACCAAAGGAACCGTTGTTGGGATTAGAGATATTAGAGATGAATCATCCAAAGAGGGGATAAGGGTTGTAATTGAAGTAAAGAACAACGCAGACCCTAATGCAGTATTGAATCAACTATACAAGTCGAGTAGGCTGCAAGAATCTTATTCAGCAAACATGATGGGAATTCTTGACGGAAGACCGGTACTACTGACATTACCAGTAATGCTTCATACCTATGTTAAGCATCGAGAATCAGTTATTGAAAGGAGAGCCAAGTTTGAACTCGAGAAAGCCGAAGCAAGAGCACATATCCTCGAAGGTCTAGTCAAAGCACAGGATAGAATCGATGATGTTATTGAAGTGGGTAAGGGCAGTGCTTCTAGAGAACAGTTTGAGAACGTATTGAAAGGCGAAGAGACTTTTCCGAAAATCGCACCATTTGACTTTACTGAACCACAAGCGAAGGCAATAGCTGAGCGTCGCCTTTACCAATTGAGTAGGTTGGATGTTGAGAAAGTACAAAATGAGTACACTGAATTACAGGACAAAATAGCTGATTTACAAGATATTATCTCTTCAAGAATTCGTAGATTGTCAATTTTATTGAATGAATTGAATGAAATGGTTGAGAAGCATGGAGATGAAAGGCGCTCATATATTGATCCGATGCCATTATCAATGGATAGAGAAGATTTAATCGAAGAGCGTGCAATTGCTATTACGCTAAGTGAAGATAACTACATCAGACATCTGCCAGTTGAGGCATTTAGAGTACAAAATAGAGGCGGTAAAGGCTTGAAAGGTGTGACTACAAAGGAAGAAGATACGCCTCAATTAATTATCACGTGTTTCAGTAAGGATAGACTACTAATCTTTACCGATCAAGGTAGAGTCTACGGTCTAAAAGCATGGGAAACACCACTTGGTAGCAGGCTTTCTCGAGGTGGACACATACGCAATTTGCTTGAAAGTTTGAGAGAAGATGAAAACATAGTCTCAATCCTACCCCTAAGTAGAGATATACTAGAAAATCCAGCAGGTCACTACTTACTATTTGCAACAAGAAAAGGCCTGATTAAGAAGACTAAACTTGAGGAATATGTTAGAATAAACCGCAATGGAAAATACGCATTAAGATTCAAACTTGATGGTGACTCGTTGGTAAACGTTCGCTCGGGCACTGATGAATCGGATATTGTGATGATTTCTAGCACCGGATTTGCCAGCAGATTCGCATGCTCTAACATTCGAGCCTCTGGCAGAGTCTCTGGCGGAGTATATGGCATAAAAACCGGTGATAGAAAGGATGCAGATGGTGGCCATGTCGTTTCAATGATTGCTACTAATAACCCGGAAACCAATATCCTTACAGTAACTAAGAATGGTATGGCCAAGAGAAGTAGGTTGGGTACTGCTGAACGTCTACCAATACTGAATGAAGATGGCTCTCACAGGTTGCATAAAGAAACAAATGAACCAATGTACAAAACGGATGGCTACAGGAAAACAAGGCCAGGTGCAAAAGGAGCATTCACTATGAATATTGATCCTGATGATGAAATAATATCAGCCAAGCACATCCCAGATTTAGGGGATAACTTGTTTATCTTGACAAAGAAGGGTATGATGATAAGAATAGTTACAGGACAAACCAAGGATACGAAAACAAAGAAATCCAAAGGTACTAGGATTATGGAATTGAGAAATAAATCCAGAGATGGTTATGTTGATGAAATCATATTCACTGCTAGATTGCCCGCCGAATTGTTAGAAGATGATCAATTTGACACTATGGATACTGATGGTGATGGTGTTATCAGTAGAGAAGAATTTGAAGCTGCCAAACAATCAAATTCACTTGAAGAAGAGTGAATTGATATCGACGGATTCAAATTGCATAACGAGTGTGGTTGATACAACCGAAGTGTTGGGTGAGGTATAATGGATACAAGTAAACTGATTTACGACTGGAACGTAATTGATTATGAAATTAATCGAAATCCAGCCAACCATCCTCATGGTGTCTGGTTTGATGATGAAACATTAAGGGATGGTTTGCAAAGTCCAAGCGCTCGGAATCCGACAATAGATGAAAAAACAGAACTATTGACTTACATGGAGAAACTTGGTATTCAGAAAGTAGACTTAGGATTGCCGGGAGCAGGACCTTTTCACCGAGAACATATCAACGCAATGCTATCTCACATTACTGAAAATGATTTTCAAATTAGGCCTGGTGCTGCAGTTAGAACTTTGATGCAAGATATCGAACCGCTTGTTGAGATGCAACAAAATCATGGAATACCAATACAAGCATCAGCTTTCCTTGGAACAAGTCCAATTCGTCAATATACTGAAGGTTGGACAATGGAGAAACTAATTTCAACAATGGAAAAAGCAGTCTCATATGCAGTAGAAAATGAAGTTCCAGTAATGTTTGTCACGGAAGATACCACAAGATCCAATCCTGATGATGTCAAAGCAATTTATCAAAGAGCGATGGAACTAGGGGTCAGAAGATTATGTGTTTGTGATACATGTGGCCATGTGACACCAAATGGCGTCAAAAAATTACTCAATTTCATCGATGAGGAAGTAATCAAAGATGGAGGGTATAAGAGAAACGAAATCGAAGTTAATTGGCATGGTCATCAAGACCGTGGCTTAGGTGTCGCAAACAATATCGCAGCGGTTGAAGCAGGTGCAGATGTTATTCACGGAACTGCCTTAGGAGTTGGTGAAAGAGCAGGAAATGCACCGCTTGACCAGACTTTGGTCAACTTGAAATTGATGGGTGTTATTGATAACGACCTAACATTACTAGATGAGTACATGAGAACTGCAAATAAATACATCGAGGTTCCATTGCCGAGAAATTACCCGGTATTCGGTGAAGATGCCTTTGAAACAGGTACTGGAGTTCATGCGTCTGCAGTAATCAAGGCCATGAGGAAGGGTGATGATTGGTTAGCAGACAGAGTTTATTCAGGTGTACCTGCCGGTGATTTCGGATTAAAACAGGTAATTAGAATAGGACATATGGCAGGACGTTCAAACATAATTTGGTGGTTGGAACAAAATGGCTATGAAGCAAGCGATGAATTGGTTTCCCATTTGTTCGAAGTTGCTAAATCACAAAGAAGAAACATGCTAGATAGCGAAGTTGAATCTGCAGTCCATCAGTTCTTGAACCAATAATTACTCAAATTCTTGGTATGTATCAAGATTCTTTTGATTAGATACAGCATTTACCCATTCAGAATCGACACTGCCACCACTCCACTCGCCTTCTAATGCAACTTCGCTAATATCTACTTCTTCTCTCCATGATGGTTTTCCATCCGAGCCACTTACCATGAATTTTCCATTGGAATCAATTTGTTCTTGAAGCAGTGAAATATGCTTAGACACTGGTAAGAAATGGCCAACAGGCATGCCAGATGCTGTGAAAGGATTAGTTGCAGCACCGATTAGCAGACCATCTTCCGGGGCTACGATATCTACGGT
>WTIT01000068.1:24862-77022 GCA_011526375.1 Methanobacteriota archaeon | reverse complement strand
CCAGATGGAGCTTTTGAATCTAGTAAGATTTCAATGCCAAATGCTTTGGCTAATATGTTCGAACCAGCATGAGCTAAATCTACTCTTAATTGAGGCATGTTTGATCTACCTTTCGCTGCACTATGTAAATCAATTATGGCATCACTGTCTTTTAGTAAGTATTTCCATACTTGAGCAGCAACTCTCCTTGTTGTTGAACCTTTGAAATCCCCTGGAAAATTTCGATTTAGGTCTCTACCGTCAGGAAAATATCTCGATTTGCCTCTATATCCCGGTAGGTTAACAACTGGAACAATACGAATTGTACCAGCTAGTTGCTTAGGGTCCAAGCTTTTTCCTATGTCAGTAAATGCGTTTGATAGTAAATGAGTACAAGCCGATGCGCCGGTCAGTTCATCACCATGTATGCCTCCTAATATCGTAATGGTTGGTCCGGGCCTCACACCGTGTAAAACAGTTACCGGAATAGGCCATGGGTCACCTAAATCAACCTCGAGCAATGGTAGTGAAATGGTTCTTATTGAACCTGGTTTGATGGTTTTCCGAAACAGTTTGATATTTCCCCAGTTTGCACTTCTGTCCCACTCGGGGCGATCTTCGGTTTGGTGTGCAGCAAGCGCTTCCTGAATAGCAATTTTGCGACGTTTAGGCAATTCATGTGCAAGACGAACTTTTGTCTTCTTGACTTTTTTCCCTCCGCCCATGTGTTGGGGGAATCGTAACCTATCAATGAATGATGCGATTGTTTGCAAAATAAACACAAGTAACAAAGACATAATTGTGATAGACGAAATATGCCAGAGAAATCTGTCCAGCAAACATTCGCTCCAAATTCCATCTGTTATGGCTGTGGACCAGCAAATAAAGACGGTCTTAGGATAGAGAGCCATAGGATTGACAATGGCCTAGTTATGGAATACCTGCCGAATGAATCTCACCAAGCTTTCCCTGGCATGATTAATGGCGGAATAATTGGAACATTATTGGATTGTCATGGTAACTGGACTGCTGCAGTTGCCTTAATGGATACTAATAATTTGTCTGAGCCACCATGTACCGTAACAGCATCATACTCCGTGGTACTAAGAAGGCCAACTCCACTTGGTGTGAAGTTAATTGTGACAAGTCAAATCACAGAGATTGATGGCAACAAAGTAAAAGTTGAACTATTGTTGGAGGCAAATGGCAAAATTTGCGCTAGTGGTGATGGTCTTTTTGTTGCGGTAAAGGAAGGTCATCCAGCATATCACAGGTGGAATTAATCGTATGGTTAAACCAGATAAATCTCAAAGTATTCTGCTAGAAAATTTGAGAGATTTAGTAATCGGAATAATGCTTGACATGGAGATTTGGCAAAATTATGACTTAGCCCCATTACAAAATGTTAAACTTGGATTACTCAGGAAAAACGCAACACAAAGACATGGAGTTACTAGATGGCAAAGAGGTATAACCAATGATAATATCAGTATCGATAACATAGAAATTATTGAATTGCATCCAGAATTACTCAACCAACAATGGAGTGCTTACGCTGCATTTGTCCTGCATCACGAATTTATCCACGCACTAGGATTTAGGAATCATGATTCCTTGTTTAGAACATTAGAATATTCGTGGCCAGGAAAGGATGCAGGTGATTTGGGTTCGAAGTTTACAGAATTTCTACGCAGGAAATCGGCAAAGTGGATGTGGAACTGTGTTAGTTGTGAGTTACAGTTTCCTAGAAAAAAACCCAGCAATGGTAGGTATAAATGCAGGAAATGTATGACTACTTTAGTTGATGTCAAAATCTAGTTGAACTATTTTTTTGACTTTCTTTCAGCCTTCTTTTCTGCGGTTTTGATAGCTTCATCAGCATCCATGTCCGCCTCATTAGCCGCAGTTGAGATCATAACTTTCTCATCCTCAGATATTTCACCATCCTTTGCCGCAGATTTCATGGCAGCTTCAACATTCATTCTTGCAGCATCTTCATCAGATATACCTAAAGCAGATTGGAATGATCGTAATTCATTCAGTTCATCTTCAGTAATTACGCCATCTTCCCATGCTGATTCATATGCTTCAAGGAGGAAATCACGGTAAGCACTTGGATTGAGTAAAACATCCCTGATTAAGCCGTGGTTGGGACTCGAATCCATAGAACTAGACATCTCTAAAATTGCTATTGATCTTCTTACTTCTTTCACAGCCATGTCCTTTAGGCCATGACCAGCCCAAACTGCACCAGCAGCAACCACTGCTGCTGCGAACCATCTCATTATGTTTTGATCGACCAAGTCACCGGGCTCAATCAAGTGAAAAATTCCTAAGACAGCCATCGCTGCTCCACACATAACTTCAACCCAATCGTTTAGATCTGGTTCATCATCAAAGACCGCTAGTCTTTCTTCAACCATGGAGTCAATGTCATCGCTCATTGTGCATTGCAGAACTCGAAAGGTCTTATTGATGTCGGAATGAAATTAACTAGCGTTGTCCTTTTGGACTATTGGCAACACACTCGTATCATGGCAGGCATTCCAATGTCAGTAAATGACTTGAATCTGCCTAGCAAAGCACGGCATTTTTTTATCAGTGAATGGGGTATTGAAAGCCTCCACCCGCCTCAAGCAGAATCAATGAAGCCGATTTTTTCTGGTAACAATGCATTGATTGCGATTCCGACTGCGAGCGGAAAGTCTTTGATAGCTTACATAGCTATTCTGAGGCGTTTATTGCTTGAAGACATCGGTTCTAGAGCCGTTTATATTGTGCCACTGAAGGCTCTAGCAACAGAGAAATTTGAAGAATTATCACAATTAGGTAAAGCCTTGAACTTGACAATAGGACTTGGAATTGGTGATTCAACATCGGAGGCAAAGAAAATAAACGAATGCGACATCTTAGTTTGTACTTCAGAAAAATTAGACTCAATCATTAGAAATAGGTCTGAAGTAATGTCAAACGTATCCATTATTGTAGCAGATGAATTTCATTTGCTCAATGATGTTTCTAGAGGTCCAACTCTTGAAATTAATCTAACTAAGTTGCGTTATCTAAAACCAAATGCACAGATTATCGCATTATCAGCGACTGTCGGCAATTGCCAAGAGTTAGCCGACTGGCTTGGTGCAGATTTAATCACGTCTGATTGGCGTCCTGTGGCACTGGAATACAGTACTTTTCATGATTTACACTTAGAGCCTAGGTTAGTTCAATCATCTGCTTTATCGTCTGAACCAAGTGAGTTAAATCCGCCAAGAGAATTAGCAGGACCTAAATCTCACCCAACATGGGTTGCTTTAGATGATTCAATAGAAAGGAATGGACAATTGTTGATTTTTGTCGGAACTAGGAAAAGTGCAGAATCTGAGGCGCTAAAATTAGCCAAAAGGGTTAGTAAGAAACTAGCAAAAACCAATCCACAAAAATTAGATGATTTGACTTCATTAGCACTATCTATAGAGGGTAATAGACAATCTGCTATGGCAGATAAACTGGTTGAATGTTTGAAAGGAGGTACTGCATTCCATCATGCCGGTCTTACTCACAGCCAACGAAAAACGATTGAAAAGGCGTTTAAAGACGGTATAATCTATTGCTTAACTGCAACTCCAACATTAGCCGCTGGTGTCAATTTACCTGCAAGGAGAGTATTGGTTAGGGACATTAAACGATGGGATGACGGCATGAGCAGACCTCTACCAGTAATGGAAATAAGACAAATGTTAGGTAGGGCAGGGAGACCTAAATACGATGATTATGGAGAAGCATGGATTCTTTGTAAAGGCACAGATGGGTGGGAAGTTGCAGATTTAGTTAGCGAAAAGTACTTTTTTGGAGATGTCGAACCAATCATCTCTAAATTATCTGGAGAGCCAGCTTTACGAACTCATATTTTGTCAATAATTTCGACAGGTGGAATAAATCACCGGGGAGAAATTGGTGATTTTCTTGAATCGACATTCTTAGGTCATTCAACACCAAAACATATCTTGACTGAGAAAATAGATGATACATTGAATTGGTTGCTTGAAGAACGCTTCATACGTAAATTAGGTGTAGATGATGATTACCTAGCAAAACGAGCAGATTCTAATTTCGATGAATATGATGATTGGGATGATAACGTTCCAATTTGGGCTAGCACTGCTAAAGATATACCCGGAGTCGAGATTTTAGACACTAATCAAACAGTAAAAATGCCTCGTAAATCTGCATTTACTAAACCAACGTTTGGTTTTTCTGTTGCAACAAATTTGAGTAATTCAGGCGGTTGGCAACAAGAGTCTAATTCTAACTCACCAGGAATGCGTTACGAATCTACCACGATGGGAGAGCGAGTTACTCAACTCTATCTTGATCCACTATCTGCCTCATTAATTCGAACCGGTCTACGCAGGGCTGTCAGGAGGATTGTGAGGGGAATAGGTCCAGTAACCAACTTCGGATTACTTCATCTTGCTACATCAACTCCAGATTTCACATCTTTGTGGGCAAAAAATTCTGAAATGGATGCTAACTCTAACTTGTGGATAAAGACTAATGCTGTTGAGAAGGAATTATTGTCCGATTCAAGTTATGATGAGATGCTGCTTTCTAATGTCAAATCTGCATGGATGATTGAAATGTGGACAAACGAAGATAACATACGTTCTATAGAGAAGGAACTCGATGTTAATCCGGGAGATATACACTACAGGGTTGACATTATGGAATGGTTAATTCACGCATCAAGGGAAATAATCTTGACAGATGATGTTTTTTCAGATGAACATATGAATCAAATCGCTGAGATAGTAAAACTACTCGACATTCTAAGATTAAGGGTAAGGCATGGCTGTAAGCAAGATTTGCTGTCGCTGGTAAACATTCCAAATGTAGGTAGGATGCGAGCCAGAGAATTATCTTCCAAGGGAATAAGGAATCCAAACGATGTCGCAAATATGACTCAAAAGCAGATCAATGAGGTTCTAAACATGAGAGGTTGGGGCCCACAATTGCTCGATAAAATAATGCATGAAGTTAGTAAGGTTTTGAACAAATCCAGAAAATCCACACCTAAGAGAAGACACGATGACATCCCGCTAGATACTGAGAAAGAAACGGATTATTGAAAAACTAATTCACTTACCCCGATACATGGAGATGCCACCATTCCCTTGTTTCATGGTCGATGTCTCTAATTATGAATCTGATTTGATAAGCGATTTTCTAGCAGAGAGGCCAAATCAAAATTGGCTAATGATGGCAGATTATGCGGCACTTAGCGATCATCAATTATGGACAGCATGGTTGTTTTCTCAACGGGCATTTGCAAGTGGAAAGTCTCTCGCCCGTTCAATAGATGCAGAGTTTCTCAGGTATATCGCTGGAACTCATCACGTCTCTGAGGCTTTCAAAAAGGCAGGTTTACAAAAATCTCACAATAAAGCATGGATAATCAACCTACCTAAATACCAAGAAAACGAAGGAGAGAAATATCCTGTTGTAGATTTAGAACATAGTAAAGATGTTTTTACCAAAATTGTGGAAAAATTAGGAATTAAACCGGTTGAAGGTTCACCAACTATAACTAATCATGGCTTGGATAAACTTGGTATACAGGTTACAGAAATTAACGATGATACTGAAGACATCATAATTGGTTTTGTAATTTCATCTGACTTAAATTCATAGTCAATTGAAAGAAGCATTCAAACACCACCAATTATTGGAAGATATATGGTGATGGCTAAATCTCCCGATTTTGAAGTACAAGGTACAGGAAGTAGATATTTAGATGTTGACAAGATTAACAAAAGTTTGGACAAGGTTACAGACAACGGGGCAACATATGCAGAAGTGAGATTAGTTGCATATACAGATTATTCTGTCTCAATGAGAGACGGACAGCTAGAGAGAGCCATACCTGGACAAGAAATAGGGGCAACAATCAGAGTACTTGCTGATGGTGCATGGGGTGTACATTCAACTACAGATATTGCTTCTCTTGAGCAACAGATGAACCCGACCCTAAATTTGGCTAGATCAGTTGCTGCAAGACGTTCTTCAAAAGATAGAGCGATAAGTTTAGCCGAGGTACCAATTATCGAAGATTCAATTCATTGGAAGCCTAAGAAGGATGTTAGAAATACGGAATTAAGTGAAAGATTGGAACATATGCGATTGTTCAATTCAGTGGCCTCAGGCCATGATAAAATAGTCTCTGTCAATTGTGGTTGGCATGATGAGCACATTCATACTGAATTCCTCAGTACAGAAGGTATGAATCGTACTTGGAGCTTTCAAAGGTCACTGATTAATGGAATGGTAACTGCCAGGGATGGCTCAGATGTGGTTTCTTACAGAACTAGATTTGGTGGAGAGGGCGGACTAGAACTTATCGAATCTTGTGATGTTGATGAACTAGGAGATAATGCAAAAGTATCTGCATTAAGGCTACTCAAAGCAAAAAGGGCACCCTCTGGGAAGATGCCACTGATTGCTGATAGAGACCTTACTGGTGTTTACATTCACGAAGCATTGGGTCACCCATGTGAGGCAGACTTAGTTGCGGCAGGCGATTCATGTCTTGATGGTAAACTTGGAGAGAAAATTGGTAGCGATATTGTGACAGTAATCGATGATCCAAATATACGAGGAGGATATGGAGCACACCCTATAGATGACGAAGGACTCGATACAACAGAGAAATGCTTGATTAAAAATGGTATTTTGACTGAATATCTCAATCATAGGGAGACAGCAGAACACTTTGGCATCAAACCAAATGCCGGGGCAAGAGCACAAGACGGATTACATCACCCACTTGTGAGGATGTCAAACACAATCATTCATGGTGGTACCCACGCAGATTTGGACGAACTTGTGGAAGATATTGACTATGGTGTCTATGCTTGTGGTTCGAGAGGTGGACAAGTTGACACTGGAAGAGGATCATTCCAATTTGCCGCTCAAGAAGCTTGGCTAATTGAAAATGGTGAGATAACATCTCCATTGAAAGATGTAAGTGTTAGTGGCCTAACTTTGGAAATTCTCAAAAATGTTGATGGATTAACTAAAGATTCTAGACTTGCAGCACCCGGATTTTGTGGTAAAGGACAAACCGTGCCAGTCGGTGATGGTGGTCCAATAATGAGAATAAGTGAAGCATTGGTGGGATGATTTTGCTGCCCAATGACGCCTTAGGAAGACTACAGTCTGGTTGTAAAACAATTGGCGATAGGTGTAACTCACTAGGAATATCGAGCTGGGAAATAGTCGCTAGTCAATCATATGGTCATCAAATCGATATCGAGGGAGGTAAAATTTCTCTAGCTGCCGGTGGTGGTGAAGGCGGTTATGGAATTAGAATAATTGAACAAGGTAAATTCGGTTATGCCTATTTGGCAGATATTAATTCAGCCGACAAAGCGATAACAAGTGCCCTTTCAATAGCAAGGATGTCTCCTTCAATCGATGGTTTTGTATTGCCATCAGAACAACAAGCAGAACAAGTTGGAGGACTATATGACAGATCCATAGTTGAAATGGATTCTGAGAGTTTACTAACCCAGGCAGATCTAATTATTTCAGAAGTAAAATCACTAGACGATAGAGCTGTAGTTACTGGAGGCGGTATTGGAGTTAGTGCTAGTGCTAATGCAATATTAACTAGTCAAGGCATTGAATCAGGTGGCTTGACTACCTCGCATGGCGTGGGAGTGCAAGTATCTATAGAGGAGAATGGGCAGTTAACAAGTTCCTGGCAAAGCAGTTCTTCACGCAGCAAGTTAGCAGAAATACCAGGTTGTGTAGCACGTGCTGTAGATTGGGCTCAATTAACTAGAGATCCAATAAAAGTAGATTCTTCCGAAGATGAATCTTCAGTTTTAATGACCAGTGAAGGCTTTTCTCCACTCTTTTCCGTGGTTGTTCCAAACGCAGTAAAAGGTGAGAAACTTGCTAGAAGTGAGTCTTTCTGGTCCGGTAAAATGAATGATTCGGTAGTTTCTTCGGACCTAAATTTAATCGATGATGCTACAGTTGAAGCCTGTCGCTCTTCCGGTGCAAGGGATGGCGAAGGAATCCCAACTAGAAAAAACACCTTGATTGAATCCGGTAAACTACTAGGTTCTTTGTGGTCGACTAGGGATGCAGCACAACAAATAGCAGAGGGCAGGATAATTGATGCAGCAAGTACAGGTTCTGCGATTAGGTCAGGTTATCAATCACCACCAATTTCTGGGTGCAGCAATCTATTTCTTACAACCGATAGTAAAACCCATGATTTCGATAGTATGTTGGAATTAATGGGTGATGGTTACGTGGTAAACAGTGTTATGGGCGCCCACACTGCTAACCCAACAAGCGGGGATTTTTCAGTTACCACCAGTTCAATCCTTAGGGTCGAAAATGGTGAAATTATTGGTTCGGTAAAACAAGCAGGTCTATCTGGAAACATGGCTAAAGCACTTGCTGATAAGGTGATTCTTGGAGATGAAGTTAGGCCTCAAGGTTCATATTCTTCCGGTACTATGTATGTTCCAAATGTGTTACTCGGACAAGCCTTGAGGGTGAATCCAGTTTAATTTGGATAGTATAATTTATTTCCTGTCGACTTTGGTGAAGAGTTACAGGAGGAAAAGGGAGTGTATTGTCTAAACCAAACCGCACGAGAGCCCGCACGTTTTCCAACAATTGGAAAACCAAGAACGAAGATAAGTTTTCGAGGTGATTTATTTGTCAGATGACAAGTATGAATCACACATCAAAGCAGTATTATCAGAATGCCCGGAAGCAAATACTGATGAGATTAGAGCAGCTTTTGTAAAATATGAAGAAGAATTCTATATCCCACCACAGGATGCGCTAAGATCGATTATTAGGAGATTTCAAGGGGATAAAACTCCGACATCTTCTAACAACTCCGGCAGCCAAACTAGACAAACCAAGAAAGTTGTTTCATTATCTGAACTATCCGGAACAGATAGAGATATTGAAATCGAAGTTGAGGTTGTTTCTCACAATCTAAGAGAGCAGACAATTAGAGGCGAGCAAAAGCAAATTGCTTTTGGTTTAATCGAAGACAACCCTTGGGAGGAGGGTGGTAATAGAGTCAGGTGGGAATACAAGGATTGGGGTCCAAATTCAAATATCACACCAGGGTCTGTGATTAGAATAGAGGGTGCTTCAGTAAATGAGTATCAAGGAAAAATGTCCTTGAACATAAATCAAGGCGCCAGAATTGCAGTACTGAGGGAAGGAACCAGGCCAGTTCATCAGCCTGGAGAGCCTATAGACATCGAAAAGATTCCTAATGATGGATATATTTGTGTTGTTGGCAGAGTTTTGTCATCTAGGGAAGATCAAATACATCGGAAAGATGGCTCCGGTTCTATAGACGTTGTAAGGGGTAGGATTGCCGATGAAACGGGAACTATTGGTTTCTTGTCTTGGGAACCTTTTACCCATGAAGTTGGTAGCTTAATCAAGATTGATGGTGCACAAGTTAGGACATTTAGGGATACTCCTGAACTTAATTTCGGCAGGACTACTAAGATTGAGTCATTTCACGACGCTAATTTCGCCAATATGGAAAAATTAAACTCACACAATTCTAAGACTATTTCACAATTGACTGATGGTTCCAGAGATGTTGAGGCGGTAGTACAGATTACTGAATGGCAGAAAAGGAGTTTCACCAAAGATGGTGAAGAGAGATTTTTGTGGTCTGGGCAAATTGCAGACCCAACAGGAAGATGCAGAATGAGTGCATGGGAAGAGCTGCCTATCTCCAGTAGTGATTTACCGATAACTGTCAAGTTGACTGGAGTCAGAGTTAGAGCCTGGCAAGGAATTCCCGACATAACTGTAGACAAGGCAGAACAAATTGAAATTCTTGACAATCCTCCATGGGACAAAAATTTGGACCTCCAAGACCATGTTGTTGAGGTTGAACTTACAGAATTGGTTAATTCATCTAGCAGAGTAGGAATTTCTACTTCAGGAACAGTTGTTAGCGTTCGAGAAGATTCTGGCATAATTATGCGATGTTCAGAATGTAGAAGAGTACTCAGAGATGGCGAGTGTAGCATCCACGGTAAGGTTGAATCACAACAAGATGTTAGACTACGTTTAGTTATTGATAACGGTAATGTGACTGCTTCTCTTCTAATTAACAAAGATGCTGCATTAAAATTAACCAACACAACCGAAGATAAAATGGCTTCAGATATCGAATTAGAAGGAAAGATGGCTTATGTCCAGTCATTGAGAGATTACCTACTTGGCAGGGACATTCAAGTCAATGGAAGGACAATAGTTGATGACCAAGGAGCGATGATTTTAGCAGATTATGCAGAGATAAAATCTGATGATGGAGCGATGCTTGCAACCGAAGTAAGAGCACAATGGGGGATTAACTGATGCAGCCAATGAGGTCAGTAAAGCGTCAGCCTGCATTGCATATGTTTGCTTCAGAATATGGTGAGTCGACACTATCTGAGAAGGGTTCTGGAGAATTTGACCCGTCATTTGTTGTAACAAAACTTGGCTCTAGGGTTAACCGAGTTATTGTTGCCGGTTTGCTGGAGAGAATAGAAGGCAGGGACGTTGCAAATGGGTCAGTAATTTATCAAGGCCAGTTGAGAGATCCTTCCGGAATTAACTATTTCTCTGTTGGAGATTATGTTTCAGATTCTGTCAAAGAGATGACTATTCAGTTGTCAGCAAGGCTTGAGTCAGGTGAACCAATTTTGGTTCTAATGGTCGCAAAGACGAGGCTTTATCAAACCGAAGAGGGAGCTATCTACACATCACTAAGGCCAGAAGAAATGTGCGTTATTGATGCCCAACGGTACGCATCTTGGTTAGCAAAAACCTCGCAGTCTTTGATGCATAGAATGTCAAACTACGTGACAAGTCTTGATTTTGAGGCTAATAGCGAATCGCTGTCAAAGTCAGAAATGTCTGAGGAGCAAATTTTGGGACTAATCGCTTCAAGAAACCACTACGGTGATGTCGATTTGGAACATTACCGATTGAACGTTATGCAAGCTCTAGACATTGCTGAAGGGAAGTTAGATGCAGCAACAAAGCCAGCACCTCAGCGTATGCTGGTTGATGAATCAGGAGACGATGATCCATCTGGTGATGATAAACCGGATTTAGAGGCTGCAATAATTGATATCATAACAAAACTCGATCAAGGTGATGGTGTAGAGTTTGAGACAATTCTAGTAAACGCTGAAGCGAGGGGATTCCAACGTACCATAGCAGAGGAGAAATTGGAAGAATTATCTGATGACGGTACTGTTCATGAGCCAGCATTTGGCTGGTTTAGGCTGGTTTAAACATTTTATTCTCCCAACACATTCAAGTCCCCTATCGTCTGTGCTACGGATAGGTGGAGCAATGGCAGGAATGGACTTTTTTATTCGCCCCGCAACAGGAACCAGTAGTTCAGACTGGATTAGGATACCAAATGCAGATATTAAAGTGCGGTCCGCAAGAAGAATAACCCGGACCATTGTTAGAGGACAAGAAGGAGATAATCTTCATGATGAAGGTTCTGAATCTACCCTGTACACTGTATCGGGTGAAATGAAGATAGATGAATACAAAAAAATTCTAGCTATGTATCGTTCAGGTCAGCCTTGTATTCATGATCCATTCGAGGAAAGGGATGTTAAAGTCGTATTTGCGTCTATGGAATATGATGGTTCGAATGAAATGTTCACCTTTGAATTCATTGAAGACATAATTTGAGGGATTGCCTTGAGAAAATTAGATGAGAAAAAGGAAATTCTCTACGTAATAAGGACTCTAGATGTTCTGATGTCGTCGGGTGTTGGTCTCGAGGCCGCTCTCCACACAATTGGTAAAGGTGGTTATGGCATAATCTCGAAAGATTTTTCATCAATAATGGAAAAGTTAGCTTCTGGAAAATCTCGTGGTCTGGAGTATGAAGTAAAAGCCATGATGAATAAAGCAGAATCAGAAGGTTACAGGAGATTATTGAATACGATGTACACCAACTTAACTCAAAACACAGATTTAGTTGAGACTCTTCGTAAACAAGGCAAACGAATGGAAGAAGATCGAAACGAATCCGTCAAGAAGTACATAGAAGATCTCGGTGGGGTTCCAGAGACTCTTCTTTCGATTGGTATGATTGGCCCAATTATTTTGGCAATCGTAGGTCTTGTTCCCCAAATACTAGGTGACGGAGCAGAAGCAATAATAGGTTCTATAGACCAAGGTATGATAAATTCAATTGTCAATGGTGGACTTATTTTCACGTTGATTGGGATGATGTTTATTGGGCTCAAAGCTCACACAAAAGATCCGGGGTTGTGACATGATTTTCGATTTTATGGAAGCATTCAACGACAATATGTTTGTATTGTTTCTATTTGTTATCGGTATTGCATGCGCAGCGGGTGGAATACCGCCAATAATTGAGCGAAATCGACGAAGAGGCATAGAAAATCAACTCCCTGGTTTGCTAGAATCGTTATCCGATGCTGTAGGAGCGGGAAGAGGTTTGCAGGAAGCAATGCTTGAACAAGGAAGGAATACTCCTGGAGTGCTGGGGAAATTACTCACGGAAACCCTGGAAAGTAGCCATGCATCATCATTTGATGCTGCTTTGTCTGCTTTCGCATCAAAAACTCGTTCATCCCAAGTTCAGAGAGTAGTAGTACTAATTGATACTGCTATTCAACAGGACGCACCATTACAAAACATACTATCTGATTTAGCAATGGATTATGAAAGGCTAAATGACTTGATGAATAAAAGAGAATCCGAACTAGCAGGGAGAGGTATTCTCATTGTACTGTTCGTTTGTATCGGTTTGCCAGTGTTGATTGCCTTCATTGTTGGTCTGTTTGCGCCAGCAAAATCAGGTTATCAAATCAACGATTTCAATTCCACATTTTCTAATTTCTTCGCTGTTGCTTCTGCAGTTGGTGCTATGGTGTCAGGCAGGATGATGGGAAGAATGAGAGATATGTTATGGTGGGTCCCATTTTGGATGGCAACGTCTATGTTGCTATATTTGGGTGCAGTAAAAATGATTGGAGGTTAATGAATGTCTGAGAAAATACTAGAACAATATGGAAGAGTTACGATATATACAGAACCAAATCATCCCTCACCAATTTACCATGTTGATGGTTCCATTGAGCCTAACCCTTACGGAGATTTGGCCGTTTTACTAGAGGATGACAACCTTGAGGAAGTTATGTATAACGGGGGAACTCAATGTGTCAAAGTAGCACACAGGAATCACGGAATGTGCAGGACTAATGTTTGGATAGATGATGATAGTGGTATACAAATCGCAAAAAACATTGCTTCATTTACCAATGTTCCACTCGGAGATGGTCCAGGACTTGTTCCTATCTTTGACGGAAGACTACCTGATGGTTCAAGAGTTAATGGTACTATACCACCAATTTCACCAGATGGACCAACTTTGACCATAAGAAAATTCAGAGAGGATCCACTTACAATGCTAGATTTAATCAAATTCGGAACGGTGAACTCAAGACTTGCAGCAATGATGTGGGTTTGGATAGAGGGTCTTGATAGTAGGCCAGCAAACTTTGTTATTGCCGGCGGTACTGGTTCAGGTAAAACCACTACATTGAATTGTCTTGGAATGTATATTCCATGGCACAGGAGGCTTCTAACAGTAGAAGACACAGCTGAGTTACAAGTCTATCACGATCACTGGTTGAGGATGGAGACTAGAAGAGAAAGGCCAGATGGTACTCCGGAGGTAGACATGAATGACTGCCTTAAGTCTAGTTTGAGAATGCGTCCAGATAGAATAATTGTTGGTGAGGTAAGGGGGCCAGAGGCAGCGACTTTGCTTACCGCAATGAATACAGGTCACGATGGATCTTTTGGTTCACTTCACGCCAACACTGCACAAGAGACTGTTACTAGAATGATTAATCCGCCAATGTTAGTACCGCCAATTATGCTAACAGGATTAGATTTAATCATTATACAAGCTAGATTACATGTCAATGGGAAAACAGCAAGGAAGATTACCGAGGTTGCTGAAATAGCTGGAATGGAAGGTACTAAACCAAGGTTGAACATTATTTGGAAATATAACCCTGCCAATGATAGGATTGAAGAAACGGGTATTCCATCAAAACTTAGAGAGACAATATGTCAAGCAGCTGGCATAACTCCTGATGTTTTTGAAAAGCATGTGAGTCAACGACAAACCATTCTTGAAGACCTAGTCAAAAGAGACATACGCGACATACAAACTGTAACGCAAGTGATTCAAAACTTCTATGCAACCAGATAATCTAGCCACGAAGGCGAGCTAAGATATCATCAATGTGACTTATCTTTTCTTTAGCTGATTTTACTCTATCACCAGCGTCACTTAAATTTTCATTTTCAGCAATGATATCTTGGCTGTTATCTTCATTGTTAGGCTTGAAACTACTCGCGAGCGATTTTAATTCTGTAATTATTGAATCGACTTCACTATCTGATACTACGATTCCCGGAGCAATTTTAGGTATTTCTGAGGGGGATATGTAACCCATTTCAGCACCAATAATGCCTGAAGCTGCGAGAATTTTTGGCCTTAAATCCGGAGTGTTGACATCATATCCTCTAGATTCAAGGAACCTAATAATCAATGCTTGTTGAGATTCAGTGAATGTTCCTTCAGATGTTTCCATCACAGTTTCAACAAGTTGCTCAAATGCAATGATATTTCTCTCTAGCCTTGAAATTACCCTTCTCTCTTCCGGAGTAATATGTACTGATCCATGATGTAAAATTTTCAATACACGGTTCCTTCTTGCAATATTTGGGTCTTGTAGCCCTTCAGCTTCAGATAATTCAATGTGCAAATCAAATAATGCATGTAATCTACCAGAGATACTAGGTATTCTCAAATCAAGACCTATCGATTTTGCAACTTCCTCAAATGCCATCCTTGCCTTGACCAAATCCCCATTATGTAAGTCAATAGTATTAGATAATTGATCTCTTAGCGATCCTCTAGAATTCTCAAATTGTCGTATTGCTTCACGTTCAGACCATGAGTTAGGCATGCTATTGATTGCATTCTTTTCAGATTCGATTCTAAACTCAAGTTTCATAACTATATCGACTAAGTAAGAACGTACTGACTCAAGTTCAATAGGTATTCCATGTTCTCCTAAGCTAGTAATAAATAATTCCAGGTCTTCAATGTTGGATGATGAACTAACGGTTAAAAAATCTCTAGCAGCAGATTCTACCTCGGCTAATCTGGATTCAACCTCTATAATCGCTGCTTCTCTTTCAAGTGTGTCTATATCACTCTCTGCATTCATACTTGGTGCAGTCTGATTCATTTGAGGAATAGGTGTGTTAATTTCTTTTTCATTAACGACATTCTTCAAAGCATCATCTATTGAATTAGAGACTTCAATTCTGGAAATATCAAGTCCTTCGTCAGCTAGATTGTTCCTCAATTCAGATTCATCTTCGAAACTCCAACCTTCTGGATGGTCTTCTATGAATTTTTCAATTGAATCATGTATGCCTGTGGAATTGTAATCTTCATCATCTGAAGGACTTGGAATCGTGATTTTTGATTTAGCATTGTCATTCTTTCGTTTCAAGGATTTCTTTACTTTGCCCCAAGATCCTTGTTGAGAAGCTAATACACCAGCAACTCTCACCAATAATGTCTGTTTATCGCCGGTGAGTGGAAGTTCTAGAATTTTACAAAGTGTGTGTATTTCCTGTTTGTTCATGTTGTCTAAATTTTCCGCAGTAAGTTGTTTAGGGTCTTCATATAAGTGTAGGTACAATCTCTGTCGGCGTTCTCTGATTGAACCAGATTTTTTTAATCCAAACACTCCTAATATCTCACCAAGATGTTTGTTCTTTATTGATCTTATATTATCTTTTGATAAATCCCAATCCGTCAATACTAGATTTTTTATCAGTCTAGCTCTAACTATCTCCACAGGGCCATTCTTTGGTAATTCGCTCACCGAAGCCATTTCTTTTAGGCGGTCAAATTTGGCTTGGTATAACTCGCAAAGAAGGTCTACCTTGTCTGTCATCCTACCACCTTGAATGATATGCGTACAAAGCAGTATATGTGGTTTCGCTATCATGGGCAAGATTTATTCTCGTTTTTGCAGTATTTTTTTACCTCCGTAAAGGTATTGTATGTTTGACATCTAAGCCGCAACAGAGGACAATTGGTGATAGCCATGAGTAGGAGTTACAAGTCTGCAAAAAGTTCTCTTAAAGAAACAAATACCTTAGTTGAATCATTATCTGAAACAATCAAAAATGACTTCAAGAAGAATTTAAGCGGTTTGGAAGAGGCATTGAGCCAACGCATGACAAATGCTGAAAATGCTATCCTGGAGTCATCTAAAGCAAGGGAAGCGATGGTTGCGGGAATCGGTAGCATGAAAAAATCTGTTGAAAAAGCACAAAGAAGATTCTCAAAAACCAATAATTTAGACGAATTACGAACTACTATGATTGACTTATTTACTGACATCAATCGCCTAAAACAAGCGAATGAAAGAATTTCGAGCGACATCTCTCTTGTACTACATCCAAATATGTCGGCAGTCGAGGCCATTGAAAGGTTTGCATCAGATTTGCAAAGATTCGCTGGGACATGGGAAAGGATTGCTAGAGATATCGACCAGTCAATTACTGACTTGTGTGATGATCAAACTCCTTCAGAGTTAATCGATTTAGAGAACTATATATCCGGGCAAGGATTTGACAAGTTAGTTGAAGACAAATCCAATATTGAATCCGAGTGATTACCTACAGTTTGAGTAGGCCAGGTTTGGCAAGTCGATATTCATCTGGCAACCCATCAATTAATCTCTTCAATTCATCGTGGTCTTGTTGTAGTAACTCAACCAAGAACTTAATTTCTTGAATAAGCACATTCTTGCCTCTTTCAAACTTGTTCTCAAATTTAGGCTCAATCCGTACCAATTCCAATGATACATTACTATCTCTACCAAGTAATTCAAAATGAATGCAGATCCTTGGACCTTGGGTTATATCTCTTGATGGGTTCCACTTAGTTCGCTGTTCTCTAGTTTTTTTCCTGCTTGGAATTAAGTAATTTTCACCGATTTTTAGAGCATATGAATCGTCAATAAGTTTGACATATTGTTTGAGTATTGTTGATAATTTCTTTTGTTCGACATATATTCCACAGATTTGCTTTAGGCTATCTGGCAGTGATTCAAAGATGGAATTTTCAATGTCGTAACAGGTTTCAGCTGCTTCATCATTCAGTGTTTTTATCACCGCGGTTGGAAATCCATCCCTGGAGACTAGCACGGTAAATCCTTCTAGCGGCGGAGATATGAATTTTGATCTTTCAAATTCTTGCGAGGGTTTCTCTCTTTGCATTCCTAGTGTATGACGTCTAACTCTGGTTTTGATTTGGCTAAATTGTCCTCGAGAAATTACGTACCCATCGATTAATCCATCAATTCTCATATTTTCAAGCAATTCTAAGTCTTCGCCAATATCAAATTCATCATCTGTATCAGTAATATTGTTTAACTCAATAAATTCATGTAGTTGGTAAACAGATAAGTCAGGTCTCATTCTAAGCAACTGCCTCTTAACCAATTTTTTGGGACATATAACAGTCGCATTGAGTGGCAAGTATTCGGGTTTATCGTCTCCTACCAGAACCATTGTTGGTTCCCTTCTAGGTAAAAATGCAGAGATTTTGAGTCCATCTGTGTCTAATGATTTCCACTGTTCAATACTCATAGCCAATAAATCGGCGGTCCCAGATTTAAGGGTTTCAATTGCAACTTCCATGTGCGGCAATTCAGTCATCTTAAAATTGAATGAATCACGATTTTTGACGATCACATTTTCGACTTGAAGCCTCACTCCATCGTGGTTGGACGGTGTAGTTAAAACCTCAATTCTAGGCTTTTCTTCCATCTCAAACACCTCGGCTCGGATTACTCCGAGCAACCTGTGGGCGTAGACCATTGGTTAAGAAGGACACCCTAGGTGGGTTGTACATGGCGCAGATTAATCCGGCTGTTGAACATGGTCTAGATTCTCTACGTCAGAAGATAGATACTGCATTAGAAGAGATGATTGCATCTAGGATAGACTCGGGAGAAGTTGTTGAACTGTCCGGCAGAGTCCTCTTAGCAGGTGGTAAAAGACTTAGGCCAATTATGATGTGTTTATCTTACGAAATTGCCGGTGGTCAAGATTTGTCGAAAATTATGCCACTTGCCATGGCTTTTGAGTTTCTTCATACCGCGACTTTAGTTCATGATGACATCAATGACGGTGCAACTCATCGACGCGGGATACCAACGATTCACGAAACTGCGGGTTTATCTAAAGCAATCATTGCTGGAGATTGGCTTTTTGTCCAAGGTTATGCTTTGGGTGGACAGTATAATCAAGATATTGTTACCAACATTGCTAACTGTTGTTCGAGCATTGCAGTTTCAGAATTTTCCCAAATCGACCATATTCAGAACCTCAAAACCTCACCAGAGGATTACATTAGCATTGTCAAGGGCAAAACTGCTGGGCCATTCGCTTCAGGTTGTCGTAGTGCGGGTATCGTTGCCGGAGCGAGTCCTGAACAGCTCAAGGCATTGGAGGAATTTGGTAATGAGATTGGCATAGCTTACCAATTAGTTGATGATTTACTAGACTTGCTGGGGGATGATCAGATTGGTAAACCACGCGGCACAGATGTCCACGAGGGAAAGATGACATTACCTCTAATACATGCACTAACCTTATCTCATGGAAAAGATAGAGAAAGATTAGCAGAAATAATTAACAATTTTAGAGATGAACAATTTGATGAGTTGATAGAATTGCTAGGCAAATCTGATAGTTTCAATTACACAAAAATACTCATTAGTAATCATTTTGAAAGAGCAATAAACCACCTTCAGATTTTTCCAGAATCAAACGCTAAATTATTACTTGAAAATGTTGCAGAATATGCAACTACACGCAAGTTGTGAAGCAATATTATTGGCATAATCATCTATTTTTTAATAGGATTAGCCGGTTGATTCAAGTTAGATGATGTGTACGGGTAGGTATGGACAATGGCCGTGCCAAAGACTACGATGCGGTCAGCCCGGTCATTGCTACAGTTCTCTTGCTAGCAATCACGGTAATGCTTTCAAGCATGGTTTTTGTAATGATGCAGGGTGCGATTAATTCGGTAGAAAAGGCTGAGCCAGAAGTCTCTGTAAGTGTAAAGGGATTAGATAATGGCTTTCATGTTGTCCGAATAACAAGTCTCGACCAATCTTTAGACCCGGCTAGATTAGAATATCAGATTTACAATGAAAACGATTTGAATTCGAGAGAACATAGTGGATTTGTTGACGATCCTGATGTTTACGGCGTAGTTGGCTCTAATGTTTCCTTCCACGACCGAGATGCTGGATATTCAGTAACACAAGGTGATTATTTTGTCATAGATTCAGAGACCATAGGTTCCAAAGATGGCACTTGGAGTATGAAACTTATTGATCAAAGTTCAAATCGATTACTCTTCGATGTAAAATTAATTCTTATCGAGGATTAACCGCCGATAAAGTGCATTTGTACAGGTGTTGAACTCGACGAAATAGTGTGACGGATTTCTGAATATCTATCATCTCGCTTCTCCCAAATAGCGGCTATTGCGTTACTAATGTCGTTTGCATCTGCACCCAATTTAATTAATGACTTCAAGTCATGACCTTGTTCTGAAAAAAGGCAAGTGTATATGCTACCATTAGCAGAAATTCTTGCTCTCGTACAGGATTTACAGAATGGATTTGAGATTGATTCAATAAATCCAATTTCATAACCAGAATCGAAACTCCATCGGTTCGCAACCTCGCCATATTTTGAATCCTCGACTGGGGACAGTTTGCCTATATTTTGTCCAATAAGTGTTCTAATCTCATTACCAAAAACAACTTGATTGGGATTCCAATCTTTAGTACCTCCTACGTCCATATATTCAATAAATCTAACAATGATATTCATTCTATAGAATAATTCAACCATTGGTAGTATCTGATTTTCATTAAATCCTTTAATCACAACTGTATTTACTTTAACTTCTAATCCCGAATTTTTCGCAGCAATTATTCCATCAATGATTTCTTTCGACGTTACATTCGAGTTTGAAATCCTCCCAATCATTTCATCATCAATTGCGTCTAAACTCACGGTAACTCTGTCTAGTCCTGATTTGACTAGATTACTGGCGAATTTTCCTAGCAAACTTCCGTTTGTCGTTAGGGCAATATCGAGATTTGAATCACATTCCCGAATCATAGAAATTAGTTTACATATGTCTTTTCTCAGCAGAGGTTCTCCGCCAGTTATTCTTACTTTTCTGAGGCCTAACTTGAGCATTGATTTAATGATAAGAGTGATTTCTTCAAAACTCAATATTTCACTTCGCGGTAGAAATTCATGGCTTTGTGAGAATTCTTCAGGTGGCATGCAATAATTACATCGGAAATTACAACGGTCGGTAATAGAAATTCGCAAATCTCTCAGAGGTCTGCTAAGAGAGTCCTCCGTCATGTGCGGAACTGACTGTTTGAGGTTATTCAACTGTTTTACAAGCATTGATGACAAATGAGTTGCTGGCACAAACGTGACTGAGAATAAAATAGGGTCGCTCAGGAATTCGTTTGATGAGTTGCAAAGGATTCCAAAATTGGAATTTAACTCATTAGAGTATTCTCTACCCCCATCAAAAAGTCACATGATAAGGATTCTAGCGTTATCGGCAATGAATCAGGGAACATGTAAAATAAAATTTTCCGGAATGCTGGGTTTGGATATTGAATCAATGATCAATTCAATACAATCACTTGGTGTAGAGATTACTCAGTTATCAGAGAATAATGACACAATAGTAATGATTCGTGGAATAGGCAACAATGGATTCCTTACTGATGAATCAATAATCGACTGTGGAAATTCTGGAACAGCACTCAGGATAATTATGGGATTAGTAGCATCATTGGATGAAGAAATAACTGTTATTGGTGATGAATCTTTGTCACATAGAGACAATGACTCAATGATTAATTCACTATTAGAAGCAAATGTTTCTATCGAAAAATATGGCAATAATTTTTTGCCATTAAAAATCCGAGGACCTTGGTTCGATGGCAGTGAAACAAATCAGTCAGTTTACCTTGATTGCAGTAAATCGAGTCAACCTCTTACTTCATGGATGATAGCTAGTGCGTTATTCCCTTGTAATGTTGCTCTAAAAATAATAGGAAGTACTGTATCAAATCGCCATTATCTACTGACAAAAGATATGTGTAACAATTACGGTGCATCGATTACCAAAACAGATTACGGATATCAGTTGAACAAATGGGATGTATCTTTGCCAGACGAAATAACTGTTCCTGGAGATTCATCTATGGCAAGCTTCGCAATTCTGTTAAGTAAAATACATTCATGTGAATTACAGTTATCAAACTGGCCACAAGATAAAGACAACTTAGGAAACGAGATATTGTATGAACTTTCGAGTGAATTAGGAATTAATTGGACTGACAACAGGGTTGAATGTCTAGATTCAGGGATATACTCAGTTTATGACTTAACAGATTGTAATGATCTAATTACTCCATTATCAGTAACTATCTCTCTGGGAGGTGGTGGTGAGATTACTGGGATTTCTCATACGATATACAAGGAAAGTAATCGAATAAAGCGAACGATGGAATTGATGGAGAATTTTGGCCTAAAAGCAACCTTTGACGGTGAAAAATTAATCATCGAAGGTGGTCAGAAACTATCACAACCAAAATCTCCAGTAAATTGCTACAATGATCACAGGTTATTCATGACCGCTGCTATTTTGATGACCAAATTTGGTGGAGATATAATCGGCAAAGGACTTCACTGTGTTGCCGATGTCAACTTTTTGTCTCGCCTTGGCATTGATTAGAAAGTTATCCATGACGGCCAAAATGATGGTCTAGCGAATCAATATCTATCCTCAATGCAGTTGGCCTGCCATGTACACAAGCCCAAGGATTGGGTATCCTTCTCATATCTTCGACAAGTCTTCGCATTTCAGCAATAGATAGTCTTTCATTTGCCTTTACTGCGCCTCTACATGCATTCATGAAAGCCATGTGGTCAATAAGTTTCTCAACGGTTTCAAGCGGTGCTCCATCCTCAGACAAATCTTGTAACAAATCTTTGAAAATCTGTTCTATATCTTGCCCACTGATGAATAGTGGATGGGATAGAAGTGTTATTGATGAATCATTTACTAGAATATTGAAACCCATCTTAGATAATTGTTCTATAGACCCTAAAACAATCTGTTTCTGCACTGGGTTTAGCACTAATTCTATTGGAGAGATTAAATTTTGAGCAGCCCATTCATGCCTAGATTGTTTCAACCTTTCATATCTTATTCTTTCATGCAAAGCATGCTGGTCGATCAACAACAACTCCTCACTTGATTGAACAATAATGTAAGAATCAGCAAACTGAGCTAATGGCTCCATAATTCCCAACGTGTTTTCTTTACTGTTGAGTTTTTCTTCATCTAGGGGTGAAGTAGATATGCCGTTGTGAGAATGTCTGTGTAAATCCCTCTCTGCACTTGATAATGCTGGGGAAATTGGTTTTTCTGGCAGACCTGGTAAAGTTTCTTGTGGTTTCTCTGAACGTGAAATAGGACGTGATTTATTTTCAGGTTTTGATTCATCGGCTTTGATACCTGTTAAATTTAATTGAGTTCCTGCAGCCAATGCCCAAGCTGGGATTGATGATTCCTGAATGTTGTCTGTGCTTTTTTCTAACTCGTTGATGTCTTTGTCACCCTCATCAAAAAGAGACTCTTGAATAGGTTTGACATTGGAATTAAGCGATGATAAACCAATGATACTACCATCATTTTCTGGTTCAGTGGCTACATTTTCCAAGGTAAATGCAATCGCTCTCTCAAGTCTTTCCAAAACTCTCCAAGAATGCTTCAGTCTGACTTCTCTTTTTGTTGGATGAACGTTTACATCCACTTCAGACGCAGCTATTTTTAGAGATAGTACGGCAATTGGGTGCCTACCTTGCATAAGTCTTGTTTTGTAACCCCTTCTTATTGCTTGATGAAAGGGTCCGGATGCTACAGGTCTGTCATTGATTAACACATATACCTCATCGCCCTTACCTCTAGTGATGTCAGGAGTACTTATCCATCCAGACCAACTTTCTGTTCCAGGGACACTTGAATCTTGACTTGGAGAATTTAATTCGATTAGTTGGGATGCTTGACCACCTAGAATATCGTAAAGACGATCAGAAGTAGAATCAGACACAGGTATGTTTAGGATTGTTTTTCCTTCTGATATCAGTTTGAAACCTATATTGTTGTTTGAAATGGCATGAGACACAATAACATCAACTATTTTCGCACTTTCTGTTGCAGGTCTTCTTTGGAATGATAGTCTTGCGGGTGTATTTTTGAAAATGTTTCTGACTGATACCATTGTGCCATATGACATCCCGTATGATTCAATCTCTCCTTTCTTACCAAACATTACCTTGATGCAGTTTCCTTCACCATCTCTAGTTTTGCTTGCTACGGTTAATTCTGATACCATGCCTATACTTGCTAAGGCCTCACCACGAAAACCCATGGTGTAAATTTCATTCAAGTCGTTAAAACTGGTTAATTTTGAGGTTGCGTGTCTGTCGACAGATAAATGTATATCATTGCGGTTTATTCCCGACCCATTATCAGTAATTACGATTGAATCAAATCCTCCTCTTTCGATGATGATTTCGATTTGCGTAGAACCAGCATCCAAACTATTCTCTAGTAACTCCTTGACCACTTGAGCAGGTCTTTCTACTACTTCGCCAGCGGCGATATGACCTATGGTTTCATCATCAAGTTGTTGTATTCTATTTTGGCTAGTCATGAGAATCCTCCAACAAAGATTTTGCTTCATATAATGCATCGATAGCCTGTTTTGGAGACATTTCATCAACGCTTAAGTTTGTTATGAAACTGAATAATTCAGACTCTTGCAGCGAAGTAACTTTTTGCTTACTAGCATTATTTGTCAATGAGGCTGCAGCAAAATAACTCATCAAACTGGTTTGCCCCACATCTCTGGCACCCGGTGAACCTGAATCTCCTGCTTTTGCCCCATAGGCTTGTTTTTCTAAGAAATGAAGAAGATCAGTAGCCCTTTCGACGACACTTCTAGGAAGTCCCGCTAGAGCAGCCACTTGAATACCATAAGAATCATCACATTGGCCATCGGCTATAGTGTGTAAGAATTTCAATTTCCCATCAACCTGAGATACCTGAACGTGAATATTTTTCAAAGTTTCAATGTCTTGTTCTAATCCGACCAACTGATGGTAGTGGGTGGCAAAAAGGGTCCGAGAATTTACTCTATTACAGATATCTTCAGTGACTGACCAAGCAATTGATAATCCATCAAAAGTCGATGTACCTCTCCCTATTTCATCAAGTAACACTAGTGAATTGTTTGTTGCTTTTTTTAGGATATGTGCTACCTCAATCATTTCCATCATGAATGTAGAACGCCCCCTCTTAAGATCATCACTTGCGCCTACTCTTGTGAATATCCTGTCTACTAACCCTAGTTTTGCGCTTTCTGCAGGAACATAACTGCCAGATTGAGCAAGTATCGATATTAGTGCAGCAGTTCTTAGGTAGGTCGATTTACCGCCCATATTTGGACCAGTAATCAACAAAAATCGACTCTTTTTATCCATGCTTATGTCGTTAGCAACAAATCCATGATTCTGTTCAAGAACAGGATGTCTTGATTGTTTTATCTTGATTACGGAATCTGTAACTATATTCGGCTTATTCCAATTTCGCTTTCGAGCGACCGTAGCAAAACATTGCAGTACATCTATTGCAGCTACCTTGCCAGCAATGTTTGCTAGGTTTGTGGAATCCTTCCTACATAAATCCCTTAAATCTTGAAATAAGGAGTACTCGATTTGCTTAATCTTTGAATCAGAAGTCAATAATAGGTCATCTCTTTCAATAATCTCTTCAGTGGTAAATCTAGAACCATTTGTCATCTGTTGTTTTCTAATCCATTCATTAGGTATCTTTTCTAGATGGGAATTAGTAACTTCAATAAACCAACCAATTTGACGATTTGATTTAACTTTCAGCGAAGGTATATCCAGTTCATCACGAAGCCTAGACTCTAGTTTCTTGAACCATTCATAACCTTGTGAAGACACAATCCTCAATTCATCTAGTTCTGAATTTACTCCGTTTCTAATTAGACCACCGTCTCTCAAACTTAGTGGTAGTTCATCATTTAACGTTCTGAAAATTCTTTCAGCCATATCAGATAGACAGGTCAAATCCTCACTTAAGTGTGAAAGTAGTAAGTCGTCAGTTTCTGCACAAATTTGCATAATTGCTGGCATCCTTTCAAGTGCTAGTGCAGTTGCTAATAGATCCCTAGCATTACTTCTATTGTATGCAAGTTGTGTAGCCAGTCTCTCTAAGTCCCTCAATCCAGTTAAGTTTTGACGAAGCATGTCTAATCTCTTAGAGGACGATTTTAGAATTTTAACAGCATTATGGCGCAGTTCGATAGCCTCGATTTGGTATAATGGTCTAAGCAACCATGTTTTCAACTGCCTTCGTCCCATTGCCGTACGGCAATAATTCATACTAGAAATCAAGCTACCCTCATATTCGCCAGATAGCGTACTAGTAATTTCCAGATTTCTAAGAGTTGTTTGGTCAACTACTAAGTGACCAGTATCTTCAACGATTTGTAAATCTCGTATTGGTATATCATCTTTAAAATGAACCTCTGCTAAGTAATCTGCGGCAAATCCAGCTGCCTCGATTGATAATGGTGAACCATCTAAGTCCAAATGTCCTAAGTCAGAAACTTCTAGCATAGTTTCTAATCTTTCTACACTGCGCCTTTTGTTGGCATTATGTTGAGATATTACACAGTTGCCTAGATTGGCAAAAATTGCGCATAATTGTTCATTTTCTGAGTCCTTTTTTGAGATCACAATTTCTGCAGGATTCCATCTGAGTAATTCGTCTTCCAAACTGCTAAACCTCGCATCACCATCCCAAGTAGATGCCCAAGATTCACCAGTAGAAGAGTCTATGATTGCCATACTCAATGATGATTTGGCCAAAATAATAGAACTAAGAACAGAACGATCATCCGTTGATAGGAGAGATTCTTCATACAAACTTCCAGGCGTGTATACTCTAGTGACAACTCTCTCTAGTAGTTTAGCACCTTCTCTAAGTTCTTGTTCTTGTTCTGCGACTGTTACCTTGAATCCCGATTTCAACATTATCTTGAGGTTGTCCTCCAATGCATGCCAGGGAAAGCCAGCCATTGGTATTGGATGTTCTGCATTCTTGTCTCTCGAGGTAAGAGCAAGTCCTAAAACCGGAGCAGCAATCTCAGCATCCTCATGGAACAATTCGTAGAAGTCTCCCATGCGGAAGAATAGAATTGTCCCAGGATGTTCATGCTTTATCTCCATGAACTGGTCCATCATAGTTCTCTTCGACAATTGAGCCACCACACACCGCAGGATTTGATGGTCATAGACCGTAGCAAATGAAGGTTGTCAAGACATTAAACAAAAATAGCTCGGATTAACAGTTATTTCTTACGAAATTTGTCAAGAATGTTTACTGCCATTATCGAGAACATAATAGATGATACTATGATGAATGCCAAATTAATGAAGCCGCTCCCTGATTCTATAGAACCAATTGCTGATGTGTCGAATGTTAACGTTTTTGAATTTCCATTCTCATCGATGCCGTGTAGATGGATTGTATTTCCATCAAAGCCAGCAGCCTCGATATCAATAGGTATGTCGTGGGGTAACTCTTCGAAATCCCACATAGTACCTTCAAATCTTAATACTGAGTTGGAATCTTTGCCATTAAACAACCACGCACTATTACATTTATCAGAAAATGCGGCAATACTCGAATAATCAATGTTAGTTACATCGCCTGATTTATGATTTAGCAAAATAGTTTCATGAGATCCGGCGATTATTATGTTGTCATGATTTAGTTTAACTATTGAGTGATAATCACCAAATAGGCCAATTTTTATGTTTTCAACCATTGGTGCGGTATGGCCACCATCCCACAGTATTGTTGCCCAAGCAGGTTTAATTTCTGGTGCAGCAGGAGATTCATCACCTGAAGTTACTGGAGTATTGTAAGTCCCAGTGACAATCCATTTTCCATTTGAAACATGAGCTATATTTTGCCAGCGAACATTTTCGTTATTTGGTGTACTAGAACTTGTGATACCTGATGTGTTTAAACCTCTTATGCCCTGTAGGTTATCATTTTCTTTGGTAATCATTAGATATCTTTCATTGTCATCATTTGATTGTTCTATTTGTGAAACGGAAAATGAGTCAATGCCAAAGTTAACAGTAAAGTTAGATACGATCGAATTGGTTATTACGTAAGCGTTAGTTTCACCATTAGCAATTACAATGCTACCATTATCCATCAGTGAAATTCCTGAAAAGCTGCTAGTATCAATAATTGAATTTGAATCGATTAGTACATCTATCTCTCCTTCATTTACAGCAATGTATTGATAGCCGTTTTCTGTGTATGTGTGCATGTAAAAATTATCTTCATCGGTATATTTTGAATCCATAATTCTGTATTCATCACCTAGCTCATTGTCGATTAAATCAACACCAGGCAAGTGGCTTGTACCTTTGATGAATATGGCTCCGATTAAAACGAAAACAAAGAATCCAGCGATGGCTATCCACTGGTGTTCAGATTCCTGTTTAAGCATATTTCGCCACATGAAAGTTAACCCCCTTAAGGTATTCTTATAGAATCTAGCATTTTATTATTGCAGATAATATTCAAATTTTTGCTCAATTACTCACTTTTTGTCATGCGGAGAAGTCATAAAGGGAGCATCGTTCGCATGAACGCTTGGAGGTATCACATGGCACGTAAACCAGCATCAATGTACCGAAGATTGAAAGGTCCAGCTTACACAAGACGTAAGTATATTGGCGGTGTTCCAAACAACAGAATTCACCAATTCCACGTCGGTAATCGTCGTGCTGCGGAGACAGGACAGTTTGAGGTAGTCATCGAACTCACTGCAGACAATGATTGTCAAATTAGACACACCGCACTTGAGGCGGCTCGTGTTATCTCAAATTCTACCATCAGAAAGAGTGCAGGTGCTCAAGGTTACGCGTTGAGAGTGCACACCTATCCACATCATGTCTTGAGAGAAAACAAGCAGGCAACTGGTGCTGGAGCAGACCGTGTTTCACAAGGAATGAGATGCGCTTTTGGTAAGAATGTTGGAACAGCAGCAAGAGTAAAGAGAGGACAAAGAGTAATCTCTATACAAGTTACTCCTGAGTATTACCTTACCGCTAGAGATGCTCTAAGAAAAGCTAGTATGAAGTTCCCAACACCTTGTAGTATCAAACTAATCAAGGGACACGAGCATCTAAAGGGCTTGATTTGAGCACACAAATACCTGCAATTTGGCAGGTTTGTTACATTGATTCAATAAGTGATAGCGTTAGCGAGGATTGGGTGAGAGGCCATGAGAGTTGCAGTTCTGAAGGAAGACAATTGTCAACCAAAGAAGTGTAACGATGAATGTCAAGTATTCTGTCCCCCGGTCAGAAATGGACAAGAATGCATCGTTATGGATGAAAAAACGGGAAAGCCACACATCTCTGAAAGTCTTTGCATTGGATGCGGAATATGCATCAATAAATGTCCACATGATGCGCTAATCATTGAACAATTGCCAAGTGAATTAGAAACAGACATGGTTCACCGTTATTCACTTAATGGTTTTCGACTTTTTAGATTACCAACTCCCTCTAAAGATAGCGTTGTTGGAATTTTAGGCCCCAACGGTATGGGTAAGTCTACAGCAATAAATTCGCTATCAGGTAGAGTAGTACCAAACTTAGGTGATTGGACAAACAAAGAACCAAACTGGGACGATATCATCGAATCTCTGCCAAGAGGTGAACTTAGAGACTTTCTCATTTCTGTCAAAGATGGGAAAATCAAGGTTGCAGTAAAACCTCAAAATGTTGACAAATTGCCTAAACGTGTCAAAGGTAGTGTCAGAGAATTATTATCAAAAGTCGATGAGAGAAGAATTCTCGATGAAATGACTCAAAAATTGGGTATATACCATTTACTAGACCGCCAAATTCAACAGTTGTCTGGTGGAGAATTACAACGGATGGCAATATGTGCAACTATCTTAAGAGAAGCAGATGTTTATTTCTTTGATGAGCCTTCATCCTATCTAGATATACATGAGAGAATGAGAATGGTGAAAATTATTCAAGAATTATCTGAATCCAAGCGTGTTATTGTTATTGAGCACGATATTGCAGTTTTGGACGTGCTTGCAGACTTAATTCACATCGTGTATGGCAAAAAAGGAGCTTTTGGTATATTTACCCCAGCACGATCTACAAGGCAAGCAATAAACACTTACCTTGATGGTTTTCTTCCAGAGCAAAACGTTAGAATAAGAAACAAGCCAATCCAATTTCTCAACCATAGAGACCGTGTTCCAGAGATTGGTAATGAAATTATTTCCTGGAATTCATTGGAAAAACAACTCGGAGATTTCAAATTTGCAACAGGTGAAGGAAAAGTCCACCGCTCTGAGGTTGTTGGGGTGGTTGGTCCCAACGGGACAGGTAAGTCAACAATGATCAAGATTTTAGCAGGAGAAATCGAGTATGATTCTGGATGGGTTGATCAGCAACCAACAATTTCTTACAAGCCTCAACATATTGATGTCGACATTGATTGTAGTGTCCAACTATGGCTAGACAGTGAAATTGGAGCAAGATGGCGTAGTGGCGAATTCAATGTCAATGTAATCAAGGCGCTAGGGGTTGATCAATTGTTAGCAAAACGCGTTAAGAAATTATCCGGTGGTGAAAGGCAAGCGGTTTCTATTGCCATATGTTTAGGAAGAGATGCAGACCTATATCTTTTGGATGAACCATCAGCTCACTTAGATGCGAATGCAAGAATGGAGGCTGCTAAAGCAATCCGTCGAACTATGGAATCTAATGAAAAATCAGCATTTGTAATTGACCATGACGTATATTTTATCGATATATTGAGTGATTCATTGTTAGTCTTTGATGGAGTCGGCGGTCAGCATGGAACTGCTAATGGTCCATTTCCACTAAGAGAAGGCATGAATCAGTTTTTGCAAGATGTAAATATTACATTTAGAAGGGATCATGACTCTAAACGACCAAGAATAAACAAACCAGAGAGTAGAAAGGACCGAGAACAACAATCATCAGGTGATTATTACTCATTTGATTCTAGATAAGTGATAGTATGCCAATGGGAAAACCGCCATCTGGAGGGCCATTGAGTAGAACTAGAACTCGGATATCGGCATCATCTTTAACAAAGTATCTTCGTTGCAAGAAACAATTTTTCCTTTCAAATAAACTAGGCCTATCTCAACCCAGGTCTATATCTCAAATACTTGGGATAGTTCTTGAGGATTCGTTGTGCTCAATATTGATGAGAAGGCCAGTAAGTATTAACTCACTTGAGGAATTAAAACAATGGTGTTATGATTTAGCCGATAAGGAAGCAAAGTCATGTTATGATTCTGGTAAAGAGAGTTGGGATAATACTCTATGGCAGAATGAACAACAAACGTGGGATGATGTTGAAATTAGTGAATTATCACGGAAGATAAAAAATGGTTTAGATTTGTTCCTTGAAGAGGTTAAGAATTGCTTTACCTCTGGTGGTGGTCCGTACTTAGAGCAGTTTAGGTCAGGGAATTCACCATTTGAGATTACAAGTCCTGCATGGGGTGATGAACCGTTATTCCCAATTCCAGATAAAGTAAGGAATTTCGGAATGAGAACTTGGTCAACTCGAGAACCAATGCAATGGCAAGAATCCGGCAAACAAGTGAACTGGGCGGAATCATGGGAAATAGCTAGGCCATGGATAAAAGATCCACGGGTTCATCAACCGCAGAGGTTGTTCCATCCAGAGGGTTGGGCTGCTGGGGAATTAGATCTAGTATTACGCTGGGACGGCAAAATAAGAATTATTGATATTAAGTCTGGTAATCCATCATCCAAATTTGCAGAGTCTCTACAGCATCAACTAAACTTCTATGCATGGTTATGGCATGAAACCCAAGCAGATTATCTGGTTGATGGTATTGAGGGATGGTACCTTGATGATTCATCTAGAATTCATTATGATGTGCCTTCTGATGAGGAGATAAATGAATTACGTAACTTGTATAGAACAACCCACAGAGAAATGCTGGAATTAGGCGAGGGCCCAGTTAGGTTTCCTGAAGATTATCCTGAACCATGCAACAATTCAGCTGGATGTTTCTGGTGTCAATTTGGACAAGATTCAGAAAATGAATTTTTTAATCATTTATCAAATATGGAAATCAGTATATCTCCGCCCAGCCAGAGGATTGGAGAAATTCAGTCTAGAGTAAACGTAAGAGGTAAATTTACTGGCCAATGGGGTCCCTTACCGAACCACTATTCAGAACCAGTACTTGGTGCAATGGTCAGTGTCTCAGGAACTCAAATAACAATAGAGGAAAGTGAACCAAATGCTTATCCGTCTTTACATGAATATTCAGATGGTGAAGTAGTGATAGTCAATGCTTTACCGGGAGTATGGCGAGGTAACCCTAGACTATACTTAGATAATAAAAGTAAGATTATATCCGTTGATCATCATAATGATGAATCCAAACAGAAATATGAACTCACGCGAATTGGCTTGATGCGAACACGGGCTAATGTAGATGGAATAGTACTTTCTATAGACAAAAGAAGCGGTGTAAAACTCGATGAAAAACCATGGTCAATGCTTAGTTTACATATTTGGGACGGTGAACATGTTGCAGAAGTAGTCGCTTTTGGTTCAAGCATTACAAGTCAAATGATTGCTATCAAACCAGGTGACAAGTTGAAGATAGTTTCTGCTGAATTAGGATGGCGCTCAGGTTTACCACAACTGAGAATAGACCAACGTTCCACCAGAGTCACTATTATCGATTAAGGTAGATTTCAAATGGGTTAGGCTATAACGAGAATCCATGCCGGTGTCGGAGATTGATTCTAATCTTGACACAGTTGGTCCGTATAATAGATTATCAGCCAGCCAAGTTAATACCTATAATTCCTGTAAAAGAATGTGGTTTTATGAAAAGGTGTTGAAACTTAAAATTAAACAAATTCCTGTGTTGTATGTCGGTCGAGCGGTTGAGGAAGCCATTTGCCGCACGTTCAAAGAATCGCCGTCAATATTGCTAGCAAATGCTTCACAGGATACACTTTCAAAAATACCATTGGATAGAGATGGTAAACCTTCAAGAGCGGCAGACATAACATGGCCAGCAAATCGCATTATTCCATTACCGGATGATAAAGTCCCCAAATCACTAGAACAACTTGAGGCATGGGCAAAAAAGAGAATGGAGGCCCACCTTAGAACAGCACTTATGCAAGCAAGAAAAGATTGGGAGCGGCAGGAAAGAAAATCCGGTGATTGGTCTGAGATAAATTTTGACTACTGCTTGGAAATGTGCTATAATGCTTTGAAATATCATCTCAAAGAAGTTGAAAACTGTTTCAGCAATATCGATGATTCAATTTTGTCTAATTGGCGTTCAGGCACTCGTGAACATTGGCCTGCTCCAGATGGTTATGGCTATACAATCAATGGCAGACATCCGTTAGCTAAACAAGGCAAGGTAACAATTCTTGAGGCATGGGAGATTGCAAGACCCTGGTTTGTAGAGCCAGAAGCCGGTCAATTTAGCATGAACGCTATTCATCCAAATCATTGGTTTCAAGGAGAGTATGATTTGGTCTATCGCTGGAATGGTTCAATAAAAATTGTCGACATTAAAGCCAGTAAAGGCATTGGTGATAGATCGGGAGATTATGTCGAACAACTTAGAATGTATGCAATGCTATGGTGGACTACCCACAACAAAAAAGAGGTGGTATCAGAATTAGAAATATGGTATTTAGGCGCTGATGTAATTAAACCAATAGCGAATCCAACAGTTTCCGAGATGATTGAAATGGAGAATCATCTCGAGGGTTTATGGCATGAAATTAAAAGTCAAAAATCCTCTATAGAAAAATACCCTGCAAAACCATCTCCAGTGCGAGGATTTAGCGAGGGCGGTGTTTCAATTGATGCGCCTAGTGACGAGAAAAGATGTGATCGTTGTGACTGGGTATCTTTCTGCGCTGGCGGTCAAGGTTTGGAATACCGTGAACCTGAATCAAATTATCAACTCCCTGGCATGGCAACAGAAACTAAGCCTGTTAAGTTTAACAAATTGACAGTAAGGTTCAACATCTGTGCAAATATTGATGCAATAAATTATCGAGAAAATGATTCTCCTGAAGTGAAAATAATACAAGATGGATTCCGTGCAACAATAGATTTTAGAGTCTCATTGACAGAATCAGGCGAGCCAAATTATCCAAGCGGACTTAGAAAAAATGACGTAATTTACTTAGAGAATGTGATAATTAGTTCAAACTACAAAGGAGAACTAATAATAAAAATAGATCCTTTTGCCAAGATTCTCGCTAATCCAAATGAGATAGATTATCCAGATAGTTTGCTCAATTTTAGAGCTAGATGGGATATTGTTGGGAAATTAGCTTACAAATTTTCTCGTTCGGGAATAGGAAAAAATGGCAGAGAATGGCATCGTAAGGGACTTGTTATTTTTGATAATGAACAATCAATCAAGGTATCTGGTTGGACAAATGATTGGGGTCATCAATATGAAATGGCGAAAGAAGGCGATTATGTCTTATTATCCAACATAGAACTTGATGCATGGGCCGACCAACTTAGAGGTCAGGTCGGTAGAAATTCTAGACTTGATATTGTATCTGACTAACCACCTGAGGAGACAGTTGTAACCAACAACTGAATATCATTTTTGATAATTGTCGTCAATGGCAAGATTTGTTCATTGAAGCTTACTACTACAGTTGAGGGTAGGATTTTACATTCTAAAAGTGCATCTCGTAATTTTATTTCATTTTCAAATGTCATGGTAGCATCATAATCTCTTCCGTGGAACCTAATCTGCATGAATGTGCCTGTAGCATCATGCTTATGACTATGGCGCTTAAGGCGGGTTTAGGCCGAGATCGCATAGCCCGGTATTGCGGTGGATTCGAAATCCACTGTCGTTAGACGCGGGGGTTCAAATCCCTCTCTCGGCGCCTACATGTAAAATGCATCATGGGTATGGGTTAATTCAGCAACTAAGTCACTATTATGTTGTGGTGAAATTTGTTTTAACTTCTCAACTAGTTTCTTGTTGGCATCTTGAGGGATAACCAGATTTAATCCATACCACAAATCGATAGAATTCAATAATTTTTGCGAGGCAATTATGTCACCGCTAGCACCTACTGTTGTGGCGATTGCGCAGGCAGAATTTATCCCGTAAACGGGTCCTAGAGATGACAATAGTGCAGCCATTCCTATTGCACCAGAACTGGGTTCATCTCGTCTTACATTTGCTCCACGTGATTCTAAGTCAACTCGATAAGAACTGCTACTAGCAACAATGAATGTTTCTTTCCTTGCAGCTTCATCAACCATGCCGGCTAGTACAACTAATTCAGTAATTGCGAAGTTGCTTAACATGTCGAGTATTTCCCGCGCCATTATCCCTTGATTATTTGGTTCAAGAGGTTGAGATGTTCCAGTTAATGTAAGTAAAAACTCACCTCCACTAGTAGCGATTGCTCTCAACGATAAGTGGGGAGGTGAAAGTAAACCATCTTCGTCTAAAGTAGCGAGAGGTGGTAATGCTGTGTGATGTAATCTAGCAACTTCAACAGCATCATTTGTAGAATTTAGTGCATCGATTGCTGCTTTTCCAACATTGCCAACACCTGGTAATGAGAATAAGCATATCTTTGCATCCAACAGATTATCATGGCCATTCCGCCACTCAATCAATAAACTCATAGAGGTCTAATCGTCCAATAAGCAGTATAATGTTTGAGATTGATGGCAAACAAAAAGTTAGATTTGCGGGGTAAGCAATAGTCCCCGTCATTCTTCTTCCAAAGAATTTTTTCTAGCATCCGAGATTTTTTCTAATTCCGGTAGAGAATTCAACCAATCCTGCGATTCAACATTGTACATTTTACGACGGATGTTGGCTCTCTGATCTTCAGGAGACCATTTTATTGGTGCTGCAGCGTTTGCTGTTCCTTCACAGTGGGGGCATTTACGTTCAAATGTCCACGCTTGGCACTCGACACATTGTTGTAACAGTTGTCTTGCCATGTTGATTGCGTAGTAGTTATCGTTTATGATTAAGTCGGTATTAATCCCTAAAACTAGTTGCTTGTCCACCACTTTCTTCCATTTTTTCAACAATGGTTTCTGATACTTCAACCCAAAGGTCTTCAGCAGTTTTGAAATCAGGTGCCTTCAGTACAATTCGATATTCAGGCGCTCCGTCATAAAAGCACATGACAGATATTTCGTCTTTTTCTGAGGTAAAATCCTCAGCAGCTTGGAGAGCCTCTTTGATAACTTGGACACCGTTTTCAATATTTATTGATAAATTTAAGCTACCTTTTATTTCAACGAAGGGTGGAATTATGTTCTCAATAGCAATTTCAACGAATTCTTTTATCCAATCGCCTTCAAATCCTGCGTCGATTATTGCCGATTCATTCATTGCTGCTTCTTCAAAAGATGCATATAATGTTCCAAATGCCGAAGTTAAATCTTCTCCGATGGAGTCTCTCTCACTCTCATTCCAGCCAATCTTCTCTCCGAGTACTTTCAGTAGTTGGATAGATCTTTGCTCATTTTTCCATTCTTGTAATCTATCTCTTCTGCGTTCTTCTGACACAGATTTCAATGACAACTCAAGGGAAGAACCATCTTTTTTCGTTCTCATTACCTTACAGATTAGACGTTGTCCATCTCTAACAAATGTTCGAATATTCTTTACCCAACCACTGGCGATTTCGCCAATGAAAATGAAGCCTTCAAGACCTGGATATTCATCGAAGTCAACGTAAACACCATTTTGTTTGACATTCTTTACCGTAACAACAACGAGTTCGCCTTCCTCCGGCGAATTTACTTGTTCACTCATGGAGGCTCAGCCTCCTCATTCAACTGCTTCGACCATTCTACAGCCGACAAGTTTGGCCTTTCCGCCCGATGGCGAGGTAAGTGTTGCTCCACAAACAGAACAAGCTATTACTGTGGTCGCTCTTGAAAAAATTACAGATTCAGAACCACAGTCTTTACAAGATACTTTGATAAAATTTCCAGACAATTAATCACCTCATTTGTCGACTAGTTCGAATTTCTTGGCTCTTTGACATGGTGCATAGTGTGCCTTTCCAGTCTCAGTGCATCTAAACAAAATGTTGACTCTCTTGGTTGGCTTCTCTCTTCCATCTGGTTTTGGACGAGGGAAACCTCTGTATCCAGCCATAACCTTTCGGAATCTTCTTTGACCCCATTTTAGTTCTGAAGCGCGCTTCTTCTTTACACGCTCTACTGTGTGCATGGTATGCTTACCAGCCGATGGGCTGTATCGCTTTATTTGACGAGGCATCTTGACCATGGTATCACCTTAAGCATTCGACCCACTAAGGTCGGGTATTTAGAAACTCCGTATGATATTAATTTTGAAAACAGACGACTGAACCTTAAATTTAGGGATGAAGTAATTAATCCGCTGTCCTTCCAAAGGACATGGATGAAATGCTCCAAGCGGCTTTATTATTTTGGCTGCCAATGGGTTTAATTCCGTTTGGTGTGTGGTTTTCTCAAACGAAATCATCACCTCAGGTCAAGAAAATTGGCACCTTTTTGTCATTGATTGGATTGTTTTTTGTGTTAGCAAGTCCTTGGATAGTCCCGGAATCACCTTCCAGCGCGGTTGGGCATCTGTTCGGCTTCATTGCTGGACCATGTATAATGATCTTGATAGGATTATTCAAGATTGCATACTCTGGTAACGTCCCAGTTGGAAGACTACCATCAAGTGATAGATATTTTGGTTCAGTATTGTTTGTTATCGGAATTACATGGTTATCATTAATGCATTGGTGGGATATTACACCAACTATGAGCTCTGGCGAAGTGAATCCTTATTGGTTGATATTCTTGCCAAATTTTGTTTTGTCTCTATCATCTATTTCGTTGGCCGGTGGTCTTGCCATGTTAGCCTTTGGCGATTCTCGACAAAGTGAATCAAAGTATCTATTTGCGATGTCATTGGTTTCTTTTGTGTTTTTGCTTTGTGCAATGAATTACGATTCTTCCAATGTGTCATCTAATGAATTTCGAGAATATGTCTGGTTGTCAATAGCTGACATCATTGGTATTGCAATAGGTTCTATTCTAGCTATTTTGTCATTTGCATTAGTGATTTTTGTTTACGAGAAGAGTCTGCCCAAACCCAATTCTATTACTGCCCCGACAGAGGATGAATTGTCAGCAGTCTCAAAGGTAATCGCAGAAAATATCGGAGGTGAGGAATAATTGGCTGAAAATCAACGAAAGCCAGGTAGTAAATTAGTCCTTATCGGATTGATATTCCCAATCATCTTGCTAATTGCCTTAGATTATTCAATGAACGATAAAATCGCAAATTTTGGGATTGATGAAATAAATCCTAGAATTGCTAATTCTGCCTTGACAGCATATATCTTGGCATCAACAGTTCTTCTTGGCAACATGTTCTTCTATGGAGAATCGAGAAATCGCCCACTAGCACCAATTTTTGCCATGATTATCGCAGTTTTAGTTGGTATTTTAGCGACCATATTTTTCATCAATCAGGGACCGATGCTATTAGAAGGAAATGGCTCTGTAAGGGCACAATTAGTTTACAATATAGCTCATACAATAGTGTCGGTAACCGCGTTAATTCTATCATTATTGATCACTCTCGGTATGCTATTTTCAACCATCACTCATGCACCATCAAAACTCACTAAAACGTATATGGCACTAGAAGAGGAATGAGATTAGTCTCCGTTTATTTCATAAAGGATTGGTAGGTGGCAGGGACGCTGAGGTGAGTTTATGTCAAAGGGTACACCATCTATGGGCCGCCGCCAAAAGACTACACACATTAGATGTAGAAGATGCGGTAGAAATGCTTACCACAAGCAAAAAGGCGTTTGTGCATCATGTGGTTACGGCGCTACTGCTAAGATGCGCAAATACGGCTGGTCTAAGAAAACTCACCGTCCTAAGGCTTGATTTCTCAGGTGCTAGAGAGTCCACTTATCTAGCAAACAATCATTTGCTAATTGAATTGTGGTGAGATTGTGTGCGGTATCATTGGGGTGGTTGGTAAGAAGGGTTACCACGTAAATCAATTGATTTACGACGGTCTAACAGTTCTCCAGCACCGTGGCCAGGATGCAGCCGGGATAATGACTGAGTTTGAAGGCCAATTTAGACTTAGAAAATCCAACGGATTAGTACCCAATATCTTCTATACACGTCACATGCAAAGATTACAAGGACATATTGGAATCGGTCATGTTAGGTATCCAACCGCAGGAACATCATCAAAAGCAGAGTCTCAACCATTCTACGTTAATTCCCCGTATGGTTTATCCATTGCGCACAATGGTAATTTAACCAATGCTGCCGAATTGAAGTCTATGTTACAAGATAAGTATCATAGACATATGAACACAAAAAGTGATTCAGAAATCCTCCTTAATATTTTGGCGGTTGAGTTAACAAAATACTCTTCAGATTTATCCATTGAAGGAGAACCACATCTTGATATTGAAACAGTATTCAAGGCTATTTCTGCATTAAATGGTTATGTCAAAGGTGGCTATGCTTGCGTATCAATGATTTCTGGCTATGGTTTGCTAGCGTTCCGTGACCCTAATGGAATAAGGCCGCTAATTTTTGGTAAACGTGAATCAGAAGATGGAACAGAATGGATTATAGGCAGTGAGTCAGTCGCAATAACAGCTTTAGGTTTCGAAGTTGAAAGAGATCTAGAACCAGGTGAAGCGATATTTATCTCCTCAAGTGGCCATCTTTTTTCCAGAATATGTGCAGAAGAGACCAGTAGGAATCCTTGTATTTTTGAATACGTATATTTTGCTCGGCCAGATTCTGTGATTGATGGAATATCGGTTTACGAAGCAAGATTAAATCAAGGAAAGATATTAGCAGAGAGAATAATTGAACAATGGCCCGACCACGACATAGATGCAGTTATACCAATTCCAGATTCAGGCAGAATAGCAGCCTTACAAATGGCTAGTTCGTTAGGTGTTCCATATCGAGAAGGATTTGTCAAGAATCGTTATGTGGGTAGGACTTTCATAATGCCAGGTCAAGCGTTAAGAGAAAAATCTGTCAGGAGAAAATTAAACACCATCGAAAATGAATTTAAGGGTAAGAATGTACTTCTTGTTGACGATTCTATAGTAAGAGGAACTACTAGTAAGCAAATCATAGAGATGGCTAGAGAATCTGGTGCCTCAAAAGTATATTTCGCATCGGCAGCCCCTCCAGTTAGATATCCAAATGTATACGGGATAGATATGCCAGCAACATCTGAGTTTGTGGCTAATGATAGAACAGTTGATGAGATAAATCAACATATCAAATCAGACAAACTGTTCTATCAAACCTTAGAGGATTTAGTTAAATCTACTCATAACTCAAATTCCGGCGATATAACATTTGATTCGAGTTGCTTTGATGGTGTTTATGTGACAGGAGAAATATCAGAGGAATATCTAGCACAGTTACATGATCAGCGTAATGATGGCGCTAAAGCCTCATTCGATGATGATGACCAAATCCTCGATATCCACAATGATTCAAATTGATGAGAATTAAATGGAAAAATAAGTGGATTCTTTGTCTTTGAGTATTACTTTAGTGGATTTGCATTTTGAGAATCCTAGTGAATATCGCTTGAACCCCGAAATCACATGTTTGTTGAATTAATCATTAGATAGTGAACTTAATGATGTTTAACCATGTGGAAAAGGCATGCTTACCCATGATGTAAGAGTTGCTTTTTCTCCTAAGTCTATGGTAACTGGACTTACAATTTCAAAAGATGGAAGTGCTCTTGCATGGTCTGAGAAAAACGGAACTCTTAACGTTTCAATCAATGGTTTAGAGAACAAATATGTCTCTATAGATGGAAGCATACAAGGGATATTCTTTGACAAAAAAAATCTCTATTGTGGAGATGATAATTTCGGGTTAAGATGTCTTGATAATGAGCTTGAAACAATTTGGGAATGTGAAATAGATGGCGGTACATCTCTGATAGAGAAATGCGATGATTTCGTGGCAGTTGTTGATAACCTTGGTAGGTTATTGATTGTGGATTACACTGGTAATATAACCAAGAGAAATTTACACTTTAATTCCGTCATCAGAATATTATCATCTGAGTTAGGATTGATAATTGTACAGGAAGACGGTTCAGTGTTTTGCTTTGACGGTGAAAATACAATTTGGAAAAGACCCGCAAGAGGAAAAGTAGGAGAATCTATTACTGGAATCGGTGTTAACCTGACGGGCGAACTCATTATTGGTCGTGAGGGTTATGCCATAGTGCCAGGCGATGAGGAGGCTCTTGAATTAGAGGTGTGGGATATTAAAAATGATAAATTGATAATGCGAGATGAGGTAAAAAGCAGATTGATTGAAGTTTCTTCTGGCTCTAAGGGCTGTTATCTTGGATTTGACGATGGCTCAATATGCTTGCTTGAGAAAAAGAACGGTTCTGGATTCCAATTGTCAAAAACGATTGCTGATTGTAAATTTCCAATCAAAACTCTTGATGTGATAAATGACGGCATAATTGCTGGGTCGTGGTTCTATCTGCATGGTATCATGAACGACGGAAAAAACTGGATGATAGAACATCAAGGAATTATACAATATACAGCATATTCTAAAATTAGCAATTCATTTTATTTTGCTGGTGATGATCAAAATGATTATACTAATAACGAGCCAATAGGATTTATCGATATCTCAAACGATTTGCTTGAAAGGGATAAATCAGAATTGACTGAGTGGTTTGAAACTCCAAGTGAACTCGAAACGGCAAAACCTGAAGATATTTATTCAGAAGATGATAAATTCGAATCATTAGTTATTGATTCTCAAACTGAGCATGGTTTTGATGATTTAAGTCAACTATTATCCGCTTTGGAAGAGGAAGAATCATCAACAGATAGCGAAGCAATAACTTCGACAAACGAGGATACAATTTTGCAAGATTTATATGGTTATGAACCAGTGATTAATATGCCCATAGCAAGCGCGGGAGATGACCAAAAATACAAATCTGGAGATGAAGGTTCAGCAATTATTATTCTTGATAGTAGTAATACTAAGGGTGATATTAATCGTATTGTAAGTTACTCATGGGTTGACGAATCAGGTAAAGAAATTTCAGATTTGCCAAAACTAAGAGTTAAGCTAGCCATAGGTAATTATCGCTTTGAGCTAAGGATTACCGATGATGAAGGAAACTCAACATCAGACTCAATTCAGGTGGATGTGATTTGATGAATTCTAGTGATCTATGGATAGAATCATTTTTTGTTGGAGCCTTAGCTATGAGGTGTTCAGTGGTTACCGATTTATCAAGTGGCGATACGGTAATTATTGATGGAGGATCTGAATCTGATAGATTAATTTCTTGGATTAACAATTTTGAGGGATTAGGTCCAGACTGGTCTAATGGTCCAAACACTTTGGAAGAAATGGAACAATATGGCATAACAAGTAGAAATGTAGTCGCTCTGGTAAATACTCACGCACATTTTGACCATTCTGGCGAGATTCCATTGTTACTCGAGGAATATGATGTTAGTTGGTACTTACATAACGATGATTTCTTCCTCCAAAGCCTCGCACAAAGTTCAGCTATGAGGTGGGGATTTAATCTGCCAGAACCTGCGATTGCAGATAAGTTGTTGCACGATGGAATGGATTTACAACTTGGTGGACTAAGATTCACGATACTGCATACCCCTGGTCACACCTTAGGTGGGTGTTGTATTTTGATTGAAGTCGACGACGGACCTAATCAATTATTCGCTGGCGATACACTATTCGCTGGCTCTGTTGGAAGAACAGATTTGCCAAATACAGGCGGCGATTTCAATGTCTTGTCAAACTCGATAATTACCAAATTATGGCCATTAGATGAGGATACGGTTGTTCACCCTGGCCATGGACCAACGACAACAATTGGTGTGGAAAAAGCAACTAATCCTTACGTTGGTTCAAGCAATCCAGCATTTGGTAAATATCATTAGTTAATTTCAAGCTAGTAGACTTGATAATGAACTGCTCAAAACCGGCAGAGCTTCTTCCCATGTTGCAACTATTCCATAATCTGCATGCTGGAAAATTGGTGCATCTGCATCCTTGTTAATAGCAACAATATACTTGGAGGATCGCATTCCGGCAAGATGTTGTATTGCTCCAGAGATACCTACTGCAATGTATAAATTTGGATTCACAGTTTTCCCTGTTTGACCAACCTGCATTGAATGTGGAATCTCGTCCCATGTGTCAACAGCGGCTCTCGATGCCCCAACAGCAGCACCTAATTTGTCAGCGATTTCTTCCAAATGGCTGAAGTTTGCAGGAGTTCCCATACCCCTTCCTCCAGAAATAATGATATTGGCCTCAGAGACATCGAGTCTTTGTGATGCACGTTGTACCAGTTCTTTTACTGCAGTTGATACATTTCCAGTTGTGTCAATTACTTGCACATCAGTGCTTCCTGAATTATCAGATGGAGTGAAGACATTAGCTCTTACACTGATTACAGCATCCCCGCTAATCGCAACATTTTGAATTGCTTTACCTGAATAAATTGGTGTTGATAGTGTTGTTCCATTGATTGCGATAACGTCTTGTACGACAGAAATAGACCGTCGGGCAGCGATTCTTGCAGCTAGATCCTTTGATTGGGCAGACGCTGAGGTAATCACAATTCCAGCAGGAGCAACAGAATCTATTGCTTCGGCCCAAGCAGCGGCATCATAATTGGCAAAAACATCAGATTTTGCAGCGATTACCTTTGTTACTCCTGAGATATTACTTGCATCGTTTGCAGCTGATGAATCAGAGCATGGTACAATAACCGTAGGGTTTGAACCTAGTTCGTTTGCTGCTGTTACCAACTCATTAGTAGTTGGGCTAACCTTTCCTTTTGACAATTCTGCTATTACTATTGTATCTGACATTTTTTCACCTCAAATTATGTTTGCTTCATCTCTTAGTAGTTGTGCTACTGTTTGGGCAGACTGACCACCTTCGAACTTCTTACCGGCAGGTTTTGCTGGTGGCATAACCTGAGAAACAACAGTAACTGAAGACGCAGGTGCTGTAACGGGCTTGACATCTACTTGTGCTTTTTTAGCCATCATTATCCCCTTAACGTTGGATTTTCTAACTTTGGTAGAACCTTTGTCGCAACTAACAACAGCGGGTAGATTAACAGAGATAATCGCATTACCTCCCTCAGTTGGTGATGTAACAGTTAATCCTCCATCAAAACTGATGTCTGTTATGTTTGAAACTGAACCCCAACCAAGCCTTTCTGCTATGCCAGGTCCAGTTGAGCCAGCCCCAGTATCGGCAGCAGATTTGCCACAGTAGACAACATCGTAGCCGCCAGATGAAATCTCTTGTGCCAATACTGATTGAAGTCCGTTTGAATCCATGTAGCCATCAAAGTCTAGTCTCACTATGTTATCTACGCCAAGAGCCTTTACACCTTTCAGCACTTTGTCTGCCCCTGCAGGGCCAACAGTAATCGCAGTAACAGTTCCGCCTCCAGATTCCTTATGTTGGAGGGCATTCTCAACCGCAAATTCGTCATAAGGACTTATGTCCATTTTAACCGACGATAAATCAACTCTATCTCCCGAAATTTGAATCTTAGAATTAGTATCTGGAACTTGTTTGACTAGCACCGCAATATTGACCATAGTATCACCAATATTTATTCCTAGGGAATTCAATTCATGAACATTTGTATTATGTTCCTTAATCAGAACATGCTGGGTATTAGCATTATTTGCTGTTCACTAATTCATTGACTTTGTCAAGTAATTCTGGATTTTCATCAAAATGCTTTGCAACTGTTTCAAGTCCTCTTGAAATTCCATCAGCAACACCGAATTTAGCATCAAGAGGATGAAGAGTACCATCCATTACAGCATTTCTAAATTCTTCGACACTGGTCCATGTCGATGGTTGACCAAATTTTGGATTTGGAGTGACAATAATTTCTCCAAATTCTGGTAAAATAACATGTTCTGCTAGTTCGTAAATCGGTGAATTCTCATCTTCAGTGTTTAGGTAAGCATGCTTCTGCATTTTCTTCCTCAAACGCTTCGCATCATCATGAATTAATATCGCTCCACCGGGGTCTGATTTACTCATTTTGTGGTCAAAGCTTTCCATTCTTGAACCACTTGATTTCAAAGAGGAAATAATCGGAGTGTGTAAACATGTGGCTTTTTTCCAGCCATATTTACTTGCCACATCGCGCATGAACATGTGTGCTTTTCTTTGATCCATACCTCCTATTGCAATGTCCATATTTAATTCAAAAATGTCACTAGCCTGCATAGCAGGATAGAAGAATTTAGACAAATCGTGATCAGATGATGCTTCATCTCGACCCATAATCGTAAATGTCTTTCTTACCATCGCTAGAGTTGCACCTTTGGAACATCTTAGTACTCTTGCCCAATAATCTCCATTATCCATCAGTTCAGAGGCATAGAAGAATCTCAATTCTCCAGGCCCATCACCTTCAGGGGGATAATCAAGTAGTGCTCTGAATGTATCTTCCATGTATTTTGCCGTAGTTTGTATGTGCTCCATGTTGCCATTGAACTTATCATTTATCCATGCATGCCAATCGGCGAGAAAAATCAAAACATTTACTTCTGCTTCAAGCATTCTTTTGAGTTGTAGTGACAACACTTTCCATCCAATATGTGCTTTTCCTGACGGCTCAAACCCAACATAGCATCTCAAGACACCATCGCCACCAGCACTGACACCATCTGCTATGCAGTCAACTAAGTAATCAAGCCCGACTGTTTCTTCTACTGAGCCGATAATCTTGTGAATTCTTGATTGTTGTTCGTCGCTCAGCTCACCTAGCCTTGGGCACTTTTCTTGATATTGAAGCAACATTTGTTCAATATCCATAATTTCACCTCAAAACAAATCGTTGAGCTTCTTTACTTTTCCTTCAGACGGTGCATCACCGTTTTCGATCATGGATTCAAGCTCAGCAATCATAGCTAGGGCTTTTTCTTTTACCTCGTCGGTTAGTTTTGTGCTCATTTCCATTGACTTGTGAGCCATCTTAATGGCAGATTTGGCCTTTGAGAATTTTTTTGCCTCCTCTTTGGCTTTATCTCCTCTCTGTTTGGCATTGTAGCCTGTAGCTTGGTCCAAAAAACCAGACCAACGCTTTCTAGATTCCATTGCCTGTTCTCTTCCACCATCTCCACTCAAGAATTCTCCTAGTGCTTCTCCTTTCAACTGTTCAACATCAACAGACAGTTTACCGTCACTGTCAAAGTGAGCAGAAACCTTGGTTAATATCCCAAATGAGGCAGTAAATTCACCATCGGAATTGGCATTTACATCATCAAAATATTCTGTTGCCAATTTTGCAAGTCCTGCATTTCCACCAATCTGCTTTATTAGGCCACGCTTAACTGAGAATTTCTCCATGAGACTACCCAAAACACCATTCAACATAAGGCTCACCGTCAAAAAAAGGTTGAAGAGAAATGTTTTGATTAAGCACTTTGTGGAAGGAATGTGCGAGTTAACTACTTTCTACCAGTATTTATGATGCTGATTTTGCTACTTCCGTTAGTAAATGCGGAAAGCAAGCAGGTTGATTTGTCACTAGAATCATCAGTAGCGGATTATGATGTTGGAATTTCCACAGGCGAATTGTCGCCAGATGGTAAGACAGTCTTGTTGGTTGGAAATGAAGGATATGTGCATTTAATTTCAGCGAAAAACGCCGGTGACCGTTCTTTAGATGTTGAATTGAATAGTGCCCGCGATAATGATTTCAATGATGTATCCTGGCATCCAAGGAGCGAAGCAGCTCTAATTGCGGGAGATTTTGGTACTGCAATGAGATATGAAAAAATAGACCATAGCGTTACTATCGTAAATGGGACAGGCGCAATTCTAGGTCGTGATATGAGTTCAGTAGAATGGCGCAGCGCGGGAGATTATGCATACTTTGGAGGTAAAGATGGTTCCTTATGGCGATTTTCCGAGGGCACAGGTTTCGTTAATTTAGGTAATGACGCAGACTCTGAGATTACTGGAATTTCATGTCACATGAACTATGACTTGTGCGTAGTTTCAACCATATCAAGCGGCTTAGGAGTAATTGGTCAAGCACACAATATTTCATGGATTAGCGGTACTAGAACAGATACCTGGGTTGATGTTGACTGTCCAGATGCCTCTCTAAATGAATGCGTTGCATTTGGCAGCGGTCTGCGAATGATCTCAATCTTACTCAATACAGTAGACCACACAAAGTCAGATGTGGGAAGTATGGTCGAATACCGCACATTAGACGGAGATTTTATATCTTCATCAAGAGGGTTTTCTGGTACTTCAATAATCCATCTTGCGCCTTCTGCAACAGTTAGGTACGAACCACTAAATGATGTTGCGAAGGTGCAAGTATCTTCAGAGCAAATGGCTGATTGGGATTCAGTAATTTCTGGTAGACAGATTTCATATGTTTGGGAAAATAGTTTCAATAGCGGTTTTGTTATTACTAGTAATGGTAATGTAATCTCATTTGAACCATATCAAATTGAGATTGAGAATACTATGTTAACAACAGCTATACTAATCGCAGTCTCTGTTTCAGTACCAGGTGTAATTTTGGGACTAATTTACATGAATAGTCCATTTTTGCAAAGGAAATATAACCAAATTTTCAAAAAAAGGAAACGATGAATTTCTTTCTTGGTAGTTAGGTTCTTGAAGCGCCTATGGCCCCGTAGTATTGGGGAGAACACATGGAGAAGTTCGAGGGGCTCGATTTTTACGATATAGAAAGCCTACTAACAGAAGAAGAAATAATGATTAGAGATATGGTTAGAGACTGGGTTGACGAAGAAGTTTTACCAAAAATCGAACATGCTTGCGAGGAAGGCGTATTCCCTGATGAGTGGCGAGTTGCGCTAGGTGAGATGGGTGTACTTGGTGCACCTTTGAAGGGATATGGATGCCCAGGATTGTCCTATGTTGCCTACGGTCTGATTTGTCAAGAATTAGAAAGAGGAGATTCAGGACTGCGTTCTTTTGCATCAGTTCAAGGCTCTTTAGCAATGTATCCAATTTGGGATTTTGGTAGTGAGGAACAAAAGAATCACTATTTGCCAAAAATGGCATCTGGAGAAATGGTTGGTTGTTTTGGCCTTACCGAGCCAGATTATGGATCTAATCCTGGCGATATGATTACCAAGGCAGAAGATATGGGCGACCATTACCTTTTGAATGGAGCAAAAATGTGGATTACCAACGGAACTATTGCCGACGTTGCAGTAGTTTGGGCTAAACTAGATGGAGTAATCAAGGGATTTATCGTTGAAAAAGGTGATGAGGGTTTCACTGCCCCGGAAATGAAGGGTAAGCACTCACTCAAAGCGTCGGTAACCAGTGAGTTGGTTTTCCAAGATTGTAAAATTCCAAAAGACCGAATTCTCCCGGGTGTAAAGGGTCTAAGAGGTCCGTTTTCGTGTTTGAATAATGCGCGCTATGGTATTTCTTGGGGTGCACTGGGAGCAGCGATGGCTTGTTTCCACAGCGCAAAGACCTATGCGCTTTCAAGGATTCAGTTTGATGTGCCAATTGCATCATACCAACTAGTGCAAAACAAGTTAGCCTGGATGTTGAGAGAAATCACCAAAGGCCAACTTCTCGCTTACCATCTAGGTAAGAAGAAGGACGATGGTACATGGTTCAACGAACAAATTTCATTAGCAAAGATGAATAATGTTGACATTGCTTTGGAAATTGCTAGAATTGCCCGTGACATACACGGAGCTAATGGTATTCTAGACGAATATCCGGTCATGCGTCACATGGCCAATTTAGAATCCGTTAAGACTTATGAAGGGACCCATGATATTCACAACTTAATTCTAGGTCGATACATAACAGGTATTCAAGCATTCACAAGAACGCAATGAAATCAAACTGATGGTAGCAGCCCGATTCTCGCTAGCCCATTCCATACTGGATCTAGGATTCTTGGCAACATCCTGTGCCTGACATAAACCGCTGCAGCTAAACTCATCTTCTGTAATTTGTTTAACTTCACTCTCTTGGTGAACACATCGCCCTGCTCTTTCTCAATTTGACGCAGAATTTTGTCGTAGAAAGCAATCATTGCAGCAGGAGAGTATCTAGTTCTGCGTGGTAGTAGTGGCAGTAATTGTCTTGCCTCTTCAAGGTAGGTTCTTGCTCTTCTTGCATAATGATAACAATAAGGCTCCCAAGTCTTGTTGAGGACTACCTTCCCGTCTAATTCTGCTTCTTGGATGCCGTTCTTTTCAAGTTCATCCAGAGGTAGGTATACTCTATCTCTTTCTATATCTTCACCAACATCTCGTAAGACATTTGTCAATTGCATGAATATGCCCCAAGATTCAGCATACTTTTTTGCGAGTGGGTCATTGTAGCCGTAGATTTCGATACACATTAGCCCCACTACGGAGGCTACTCTGTAACAATAATCATACAATTCATCAAAGGTCCTGTATCTATTGTTGTACAAGTCATCTTCCATCCCAGAAATTAAATCATCGAATACACTTCTAGGAATTTCATATCTTTCTACAGTGTCTTTCAATGCAAGGAATACTGGGTCGGTAGAATAAACCTCTGTGTAGCACGTTGAAAGTTTCTTTCTAAAGAAGAAAAGTTGCGTAATTTTGTTCAAGTAAGAATCTTCATCCAGGATGGTTCCTCTATTTTGTAGAGCCTCAAGTTGTTCTCTGTAAGCAATCGCTTCGGGATCTGTTTGGCCGGTACTACCAGGAAAACGATCAGCCCAGTCGCCATCAGCGATATCATCAGCCCTTCTACAGAATGCATAGACTGCACACATTGCTAGTCTTTGTTCATCTGGCAGATATTTGAATGAGTGGTAAAAGTTTCCTGCTTCTTGTATTGTGAGTTTTTCACAGTACTGATAGGCTAATTTGAGCAATTCTTGAGGTGGTTGTTCAGACCATATTGGTGCATCTAAGTTTTGAAATGGGTCAACAAGTTCATTTTTTTCTGTTATGCCGATGAATGCGACACCCTCTCGCAAAGCTTCCATTGCGGTGACGCTAACTGCTTTTACGGCATCTCGAGCAAGAACAACACCAGCACGAAGCCTGTCTAGGGTAGTCATTCTTGGATTTTCGTCGCCGTTTTCTCTGGATTTTGCATTTCCTTGTAGCGGGAATAGCAAGTCCAATGGTTTCCGGCGTTCCAACATCCCTATCATTCCTATGTGCTAGTTCTCCTTTTTTATTGCTTTGTAAGAAAGCATCAGTAATTAGAATTAATAATGTTATTAATTCAAATTTCTTTGGCATCTAAAATTATTATGTAAGTATGTTTTTACTAAGTTGATATCAAGCCTTATTTTGAATCTTTATTTTTCTCGAGTAGTCTTTTTACACCGCCAGGGATTATCAATGCCCTGAGTAATTTTCTCGCATACGATTTAATCTCGTCACGAGTAACTTTTATTCGATCTGTAGAATCAAGAATATTTCCTTCTCTGAGAAGAGAAACGGTCCTTTGGCCAATTAATACGGGTAACATGCAAGATGCTTTTAATCTAAATTGTGTTTCAGGAAGCATTTTGATGTATTCGATTGCTTCATCTAGGTGTTCATTAGTGAGGTCAAGATATTCATCATATAATGGTCTAAAGACATCGATATTTTCTGGGTCGAGTAAATCTTCAGGTTCTAATCCATGTTTGTTTAATTCTTGCTTTGGTATGTAGCATCTCCCAAATCTCAAATCTTCAGGAATGTCCCTGAGTATATTTATCATCTGTAATGCCTTACCAAATCTAATCCCTTTCTCGAAGAAAATATCCTGCTTCTCATCAGACATCGAAATCAAATGGGCTAGTGACATTTTGGTCCAAAAAACTCCAACACATCCAGCTACTCTGTATGTATAATCATCCATTTCGATGTTATCATTGAGTGCAGAAATTTTGCCGCCTTCTTTTGCTATTCCAAATCTTTCTAGGTCTAAAATTTGACCGCCGATAATGATGTTCAAACATTCCAGCATTCGTTGTTGGTCACCTTCATCATAAACTTGTAATCCGTCGATTACGTCTCTAACGTTTAGTAGCAGTTCTGCTTCGTGTGGATTATCTTGTATTTCAGCAAGTTTGGTGAAATCGGGAAGTTCTGTAGAATTTCCTTGTGCCACCTCATTATATTGTTTCAGATATTTCATTAAATCTTCTGTAACTCCGTCTTTGGAATCTGCGATGGTATCAGCAACTCTTGCTAGGAGATAGAGTAAACCAATCTGACCTCTGACTTTTTTTGGCAGATACTTTAGTGTGGGATAAAAAGACCTTGAGGTATTTTTTAGCAAGTTGTCTATCTCTTCGTTGATTAGCACTGACATTTAATCCCTCTATATGTCCCACAAAGTAATCGTTATTGACCCTATGGTTAGATAAAACCAGTTAGCAATCTTTGTAACGTCACCATCATATTTACCAGTTTTTCACCTAATAACTATGTTCATTGACGGTAGAAATCATAGTAAGGCTTTATTGGGAATTAACCCACCGTCACATTGAGGGGATAATATGCAGTGCGGCTCTTGCGGTGAAGAGATACCAGCAGACAGTATATTTTGTCCTGAATGTGGTGCACGTCAAGATTTGTCTAGAGCCGGAGGTTTTACTGCGCCAAACGCTGTTGGTCTATCTGGTCAAGAAGTTACAGGTGGCAGGAGTTTTGGTGTTGTTTCAGGTGAAGCTATCAGGCATCAAAGAGATATGTCAGTAACCGACCCGAATGCGGTATCACCTGAGTTGATGAGGCAGATTGCTCAGAGTATGCAAAATCAACAAAACATACCTCCAGTAGGAAATTTCCCACCTCAAGGTTATCAAAATCCGATCAATCAACAGAACAACCTAAATCAGCAAATGCCTATGAATAATTTAGGAAATATGCCCCCCTCAAATGTGCAAAACGTGACTCCAGTCAATCCATCAACCTCACCTACTGATGAGATGGTAAACCGGCTAGCTGAAGCAGAAAAGGCTATGAAAAGCGAGAGGCGTAATCAATGGCTTAACATGAACCAAGCCTCTGCATCGAATGTTTTGTCAAATTTAGGTGCTGACCTTCCAAATCACTTGAGAAACGAAACTAATGCCGCACAAGAAATCCTATCAGGTGCATTAGGTGGTCAAAAAGACGCACCCAACGACGCATTCCTTAGACGAATGTGTGAGGTAGCAGTTAGAAGAGTTGCTAGGAAAAGAGGTGTTGCTGTAGAAACCCCACAAGCAAAATTAGATGATGGAATTTTGACAGTAAATATCACTTACATAGATGATGGCAGAGTACTCGATACGCCTGATGAGTTAACCCAAGCCTTTGAACATGCTATTCAAACAGAAATTGCGCTGAAAGGGTTTGATTATGTAGCAGAGATAAACCTATATCGTTCTAAAGATGGAGAAATAGAAAACCTTTCAGAAGAAGAACAAGAAGAAGAGGAAATGTTTGCTTGTGAAATCTGTGATGGATTAGTCAAAGAGAGCGACAATGAATGCCCACATTGTGGTGCAATCTTCGAAGACGAAGAGGAAGATGAGCCAGTAGCGCCGTCAAGAGGCCCACCAAGGGGTCCATCCCGAGGCGGTCCT
>WTIT01000068.1:18722-24762 GCA_011526375.1 Methanobacteriota archaeon | reverse complement strand
GGCCCACCGAAGGGTCCTAAACGTGGTCCTCCAAAATGAGTAAGTGATAGTTTTGGCAAATAGCAACCTGCCCGATTTCGGTGCTATCGGATTTAGTGGAAAACTAAGACCTTCACAAATTGCAGCAGTATCAGTCATTGAGCCACAGTTAGATGTTCAAGGAAAACACTTGCATATTGTTGCTCCACCAGGCTCGGGAAAAACGGTTCTAGGCCTGTATGTATGGGCAAATTTGGTTAGAAAGCCAACTCTAGTTTTGTCGCCTAATTCTGCAATTCAAGCACAGTGGGCAGCTAGAACTGACTTGTTTGATTTAGACGGTAAAGATGAGTATGTATCTACAGATCCCAAAAAGCCGGGATTGCTAACATCCCTAACATATCAATCTATTACTATGCCGAAAAGAGGCGGAGAGGAGTTAAATGAAGCAGCTATCGAACTTTGGGTAGAGAATTTAATTTCCACTGAAGAGGCAATAGATGAGGATAATGCCCTAGGCTGGATTGTTGACTTGAAAGAAAAAAACCCTTCATACTATGAGGACAGGTTATCAATCTATAGAAAGAAGGTTAGAGATGAATTTTCTAAACATGGAAATGCTTTATGGACTTTAAGTGAATCTGCAAAAACTAATCTCCAAAAATTGAAAGAAGTTGGCATTGGAATGATAATACTCGACGAATGTCATCATTTACTACATCATTGGGGTAGGGTTCTTACCGAGGTGCGCGATTATTTTGATGACCCAGTCGTGCTTGGTTTGACTGCAACCCCGCCAGATTTTGAGCAATACCTTGAAGAGGATGCTAAGAGATATCAAGAGTTCTTTGGTGAAATCGACTATGAAGTTCCCGTTCCGGCTCTTGTTAGAGATTCTAATTTGGCACCATACCAAGATTTGGCATTATTTGTCAGGCCATCACAGAATGAGTTGAATTATGTTGCAAAAGTCGATGAGGAATTCCAAGCTCTACTCAACGAATTATATGAGGCGCAAGATTATCCAAATGCAACACTACCAATTGATAAATGGGTGTATAAAGCACTTGAGAAAAGGCAATCTCCAGGTGGGAAAAAGGAAGCATGGGATCAATTTAGTAAAAGAAATGGTGATTTTGCCCATGCAGGTAGGGCGTTTCTGTTAAATACAGTTGGAAGTTTACCAGAAGGAGTCCCCTCTCCTCCGCAATATTTGTTAGAAAGCTATCAAAATAAATTGGCGGTATTGAGGCCAGTTCTTGATCGCTATGTTAGGCATGGATTACGCAGAAGTGAAAGTGAACTTGACCATAAAAAAGCAGAATTAGTTACCCAACGTTTGCGGATGTTAGGTAGCCAAATAACGGAAACTGGAATAAGACCCTGTGCATCACCCGTAGGCAGGATTATGGCTTATGCATCCTCAAAAACAAAAGCCATTTCGACAATTTTAACCTCGGAAATGCAGGCACTTGGAGGAGATATTCGTGCGGTGATTATAACGGATTTCGAGAAAACCTCTGCCACAACATTGGTTGAAGGTGTGATGGATGATGAAGCCGGAGGCGCAGTCGCAGCCTTTAGACAAGCAGTTCAATGCGACAATGTCGATTTACTAAATCCAATACTGATGACTGGTAGTACAGTTCTTGTTGACGATGACCTTGCAGGTGATTTTATTTCGGCAGCAAATGACTGGATAAATGAGAGAGAGTTAGCCATTACGTTAGAAGATAAAATAAGGGGAAAATATCACGAAATCGTTGGCAAAGGTAAGGATTGGATCCCTAGATATTATTCTTTAATGATTACAGAATTCTTCCAACGTGGAATCACCAAGTGTCTAATTGGAACAAGAGGCTTGCTTGGCGAAGGTTGGGATGCATCAAGAATTAATGTACTGATAGACCTGACAACTGTCACAACAAGTATGAGTATTAATCAATTAAGAGGCCGATCAATCAGGTTAGACAAATTATGGCCTGAGAAGGTTGCCAATAATTGGGATGTAATCTGTTTAGCAGAGGAATTTACCAACGGATTTTCAGATTATGAACGCTTCAAAAAGAAGCACAAGCAGTTGTACGGGGTTTGTGATGATGGAGCAATTGAAAAAGGCGTAGGGCATGTACATGCGGCATTTACTGAAGCTGAGCCGGAAGGAATAAGTGAAGGAATGTCGGTGTTCAATGATGATATGCTAAGAAGGAGTAGGAATAGAAGTCATGTCAGAGAACTTTGGGGAATTGGTCAGCCGTTTCATGCTAAGCCTAAGTCAGCAGTTGAAGCAAAATTAGGTGGTGGTTCGGGCGGTGGTTTTTCATTTGGCAAGGAGAAATCACCATGGACCAATGAATCTCTTGTACAAGCCATTTCACTTTCAATTGTCAACAGCCTAATTCACTTAGGTATGATATCAAGAAATTGTCGCGCTGACGGGGGTAACCGTGGTGGTGGCTGGGTCAGATTACATCTTGAAAATGCCACAGAACAAGAAAGTGCCTTATTCGCAACTTGTTTAGAGGAAATTTTAGGACCAATGGAAAAGCCTAGATATGTAATCTCACGTTCTTCAAAATTTATCACAGATACATGGCTATCAAAAATTATGCCTGAGGTGATTGCTAAATTTTTCCGTCCGGTCAAAGAACGCTTGGTGATGTATCACACCGTGCCAAAGGTACTTGCAGCATCGGCAGAAAAGGCCGAAACCTTCCAACGGTATTGGAATGAATTTGTTAGCCCATCGGAGTTATTTTACGCCAGAAGTAAAGAAGGCAAGATTAGAGTTGAAATCATCAAATCTTCAACAATGGTGCCAAAAAACTCGTTGCACAGAAAGGAAATTTTCCTATGAGCAAGATTTGCACATTATGCTTTTACCAGTTTCGCAATTTGCGCAAAATCTACCACGGCATTTGAAGCAGCGGAAATCAAAAGCAGAAACAGGTTTTGAGCAACTAGGATCTGAGCATATTTCATCAGACTTGGCTTCATTTTTTGCAACGCCTTCGGAGACATTATCCCAAAAATTAGCGTCTAGATTTTTTGACTTATTTTGACGAGTTGAAATTACTTGTGAAACTTGGGGTGAATTTTGCACCTTCAATCCTAGTGTTGACATAACAAACTGATTTTGGAAGAACGGCCTTGCTGCTTTTTCCCCAACATTGAATAAACTTGAGTATGCTTTTACTGCATCTTCAACCGTACTTACAGTTACTCCGCTTCGGTGTACTTTGGCTATTATTGATTGATAGTGATAATTTCTGTAATCAATAGCAGGTTGGTGGTAATTTGAACCAGACCTGTTTACAGGAACTTGGTTAACTGGTGTAACCTGCATAATCCCGTTTACTACAAGTATTTGCGCTAAAAATCCACAAGCAAAAAAAGTTGATAAAACGATAAATCCACCTCCATGAACGGGAACAACTGAGGCCATAATGGCTAAAGCTACAGAAATAACACCAAGGAAGATAGCGGAATTGTAGTTTTTTTCAGCCATAATATCACGGAAATGTGGCTAGGCGCTGTCCCCAAGCGCCGTTGCCGATTGTTTCTAATGGTCTCGCATCGCGAAATGTCACAGTCCTAAGACTCCATTGGGGACGTTAGATTGTTCAGTTAGCAAGTCTATAAACAATCAGTCGCGAACTATCATTCTGATGCTTGGTTCAGCATTTCCAACGAACTCTCCAAGCTGAGAAATATCAATATCAACACCCAGCTTAGATAATAATGTCAAATGAGCTTTCGAGTAATTTTGCCTAGGATTTTTACCTTTGATCATAGAAATGAATTTTGGTTCACTGCTCCAGATGCCATCATCATTCATTATTCCGGAAATTCTTACCCAGTAATGTTGCCGCTTGTCGAGGGTTTTTGACAACTTTTCCATGCCAATTTTGACAAGAAGTTTAACGATTTTCGCTCTAGTAAATGCTTCTGGACATATGAACAAAATACGTTGGCCATCTGAGAAAATATACGAGTTGACTAGGTTTTCTACGTTAACTAAATCTTCAAGTCTTTGAAGGCAGGCTTCGCTAATCCCCCAAGAAAATGGTGTCCAAAAGATTAGAGCAGTTCTATCTTTTGTGCCAGGTAAGTGATTACTCACTTCTACCATGTATGAATGTTCAACATCTGTAGTTCGACTAGTGTTTGTTTTTTGTTTGATTGATTGCTTAGATTGTTTTTTTGGCTTATTCGGCTGTTGAGTCGCTTTGATTGGAATTTCTATATTCGCATAGATAGATGGAACATCATCTATCCACGACTCAACGGTTTCATTTAGCATATCAAGAGTAATTCTGTGACATAGCAAACCAGTCTTTCCGTGAATACTACCCGGTAGACGGATAATACGACGAGTGTCTGCGGTAATTCTAGGATCAACTTTGAATCCTGCTAGTATTACCTCTTGCAGTAACTTGTTGCGGTCATCTCTTACCGCATATTCTCTATCTCTGCTATTTTCAATGGAAAATAGACTTCTGTCCGGGTCCTTGTAGAATAAATGGAAACCCTTGCTTCCCGAAAAAGAAATTGAAATTAGTTCGTAGTCGTAGTTATTTTGTATCCATTTGTGTAAATTCAAGGTTGTTTTCCTCGCTAGTTCTAAATTTTGCACTGATAATGGTGCAAAGTCAATATCGAAGACTATCAAATGATCTAACAATATTGGATGAGGCTTTGAGTCATCATTGAGGTTTGGTAAATCAATAGGCTCTAACCAAGAAGATGTAGAGAAGTAAATGTCACTTGGATTATCATTGGCTATGGCTTTCCTAAAACTCTCAACAGAACTGACTCGTCGTTTTGATTTTCGCCAACTACCATTAGAGCAACGCCAGCGAAATCCATGTTGGCTGGGTTTTTTTAGCCAAGAAAGGTCAACTTCATGATTTTGATAATACTGATTAAAATCAAAATCTTCCATTCTCAATTCTCACCTTAGGCCTGCTTTCTTCAACGATTCTAGTAATACACTACCGAGTTCTGAAGGGTCTTTGGCACAAGCGATTCCTGCTGCCTCAAATGCTGCAAACTTTTCCTCTGCAGTACCTTTACCGCCGGAAATAATTGCCCCTGCATGGCCCATTCTTTTGCCGGGAGGTGCGGTTGCTCCAGCAACGAAACCGACGATTGGTTTCGTTACATTTTCCGCAGCCCAAGCCGCAGCTTCTTCTTCGGCATTACCGCCGATTTCACCAATCATAACGATGGCTTCAGTTTGACTATCAGCTTCAAATGCCGCTAAGCATTCAATAAATCCGGTACCGTTGACAGGGTCTCCACCGATTCCAACACATGTTGACTGTCCTTCTCCAATACTCATTGTTTGAGCAACTGCCTCGTAAGTAAGGGTTCCTGATTTGGAGACAATACCGATTCTGCCTTTTGCGTGTATGTGCCCTGGCATGATACCAATTTTTGCTCCTCCATTTTCTCCGGGGGTGATAATTCCTGGACAATTTGGACCGATTAGTCGCACTCCTGGTCTATTGTAAACATAGGCAACAGCCTTGACCATGTCTAGAGTAGGTATTCCTTCGGTAATACAAACGATTACTCCTTCACCCTTTACACTGTCAAATGCATCTGCAGCCTCCATTATTGCTTCTGCAGCGAATGGCGGTGGAACATAGATCACGGTAGCATCAGCATCGGTTGCGACAATCGCTTCTGTCATCGAGTTCCAAACAGGGTAAGCCTTGCCTTGCAATTCGACAGTTTGGCCACCTTTTCCAGGTGTACAACCGCCAACAATTTGAGTTCCATATTCAACCATCTTGTCCGCATGAAACATTCCCTGCTTTCCGGTGATTCCTTGGACCAGCACTTTCGCATCTTCTTCAATCCAGATAGCCAATTCAAACACCTCCTCCAATTAGTGAGACAATTTTTTGGGCCCCTTCAGCTAAGTCATCCGCTGGATGAATATTTAGCGTGGATGCAGCCAAGATTGCCTTGCCTTCATCGACGTTAGTGCCTGCTAGTCTGACAACCAGCGGTACCTCAAGAGAAAGCGCTTCTGTTGCTGCGATTACTCCTC
>WTIT01000068.1:0-18622 GCA_011526375.1 Methanobacteriota archaeon | reverse complement strand
GTTTTGACGAGTGGATTAATTTCCACCATTGTGCAGTCATTTGAAACAAACATTGTGTACATTTTGGTTAGCATTTTCATGAATGATTTTAGTGATTTACCAGACATACCCAAGGCAATACCTAAATCTCTGCTTTGGAATCCCATCAGCCCCGAATTTGGATCGACGGAGATTCTGTGGATTAGCTCTGGTGTATTATGAGCAACCTCTTCAATGTCCATGCCGCCTTCGGTTGACGCCATTATCATAACTGATTTGTTCTCTCTGTCCACTAATAAGGCTAGATAGTACTCATGAGCGATATCACAGCCTGATTCAATGTATAAATTTCGAACTAACTTTCCAGACTCTCCGGTTTGAATAGTGACTAGGATGTTTCCTAGGATGTTCTCAGAGTAGGTTTTGACTTCATCCTTAGAGAAGGCAATTTTGACTCCCCCTTCCATAACTAATTCACCGGAGTCAGGTGAATACAAATTTCCTTTGCCTCTACCGCCAGCATGTATTTGCGACTTAACTGCAACGACTTTTGAATTGAGTTTGTCATAAGCCGCCAGCGCTTCATCGACGGTTTTGCAGTGTACACCTTCGAGTACCGGAACTCCATTAGCTCTCAGTAGTTCTTTGCCTTGATATTCATGGATATTCATAACCTTCTCCAAACCTGTCCAAAGAAAGGCCGTCTTTGAATACTTTGATTGAACCTTAAATGCTAAACACCGGCAAACAAACGACTAATCATGCCCAGTGAAGTGATTTGGTTTGGCATTCTTGGGTTATGGGCAGCCATTGTAGTATTTGGTATCAAACCATTTTATCACTATTTGAGAAAGCAAGGTTCAGAACACATGGTTGCGGTTTATTACAATCGAAAAGTGGCTCACATGCTTGCTGGAGGTGTTCCAATTATCGCTTCACCTATGGTTTTTGATAATCCAATTTGGGTGTTAATTGGTGGTGTTTTAGGGAGTATAGCGTTAGCGGCAACTCACATTCTCGATAGAAGACTATGGTGGATGCAGACGGAACAGAATATGAATGATGCTACATTTGCATTGATGTTAGGACTTTCCGTGTTTGTAATATGGGAATATAGCGATGAGCCCTGGTTGGCAATTCTACCCTCCCTATTCATGGCATTTGGTGATGGAGTTACAGGAATAATTCGAAATAAAATGTTCAAAAAACGGACAAAAAGTGCTTGGGGCAATGTAGGAATGGCAGCGCTGTGTATTCCTCTTGGATATATTATCGGTGCGATGGCTGAACCACAAATACCACTGTGGGGTTTGATTGCTGGTATAGTTGCCTCGTTTGTCGAAAGATATGAATTTGGACCAATTGATGATAATGTTTTGATTGTGGTTTTCTCATCCATTGTCTTGTTTATGGGACTAAATCTCGGACCGATATAGAATACAAGATTCTTTAATCAAGAACCTTGACTCGATGTCATGGCCCTAAATATTGGTGATAAGGCATTAGACTATACTTTGAAAAATGCCAACGACGAAATCGGCGGACTCTCTCTCAACTTACAACAATCTACTGGCGAGAAAGGTTTGGTAATAGTGTTCGAATGTAACCATTGTCCGTATGTAGTTGCTAGCATAGAGCGTATGAACAACATGTCAGATTACTGTAATTCCAAACAAATTGGATTTGTTGGAATCAACTCGAATGATGCGTCTGTGTATGCTAATGACTCATTTGAACATATGGTTAAAAGAGCTAAAAACGGTATGCCATATCCCTATCTTTATGATGAAACTCAAGAAGTGGCTCACTCATATGGAGCCAAAAGAACACCTGAATTTTTCTTGTTCAACAGCGAGAATACTCTCGTTTACCGAGGTAGAATGGATGATTCCCCAAGAGATCCAACTCAAGCTACAACTAGTGAATTAAAAGACGCGATAGATGCTATGCTTGATGAGAGAACACCAGCGGTGTCTGAAACGGAATCAATTGGATGCTCCGTAAAGTGGAAGGCCTGATGTTATGAGTTGTAAGCGGCAATGTGATTGGGACGACAATCAGGTTTGCCGAAGTTGTGGTATCGATTACTCAGTTCCCGAGGTTGATGAAAATAATGACTCAAAGACTGAGAAATCAACGGATTGATTCAAAGACTCTACCACAAACCGCCATTCAATGCAAGTAGTTGTTTTGGCCGGAGGAATTGGTTCACGCCTTAGACCGTGGACTAATTCGGTTCCAAAACCATTGCTACCAATGCTCGATAGGACTTTGTTAGAGCAGGTAATTTACACTGTACCATCAGATTTGATTGATGAAGTTGTTGTAGCAGGCGGTTACAAGGTAGAAATGATCAAATCTTATTTCGATTCTTTAGACTGTGACTTTGATGTAAGGATTGTTAATGAAACGGAACCTCTTGGAACTGGAGGCGCCCTTGGTAATTGCCGAGATGTTGTTAGTGACACATTTGCCTGTTTTAATGGGGATATCATTTCCTCTCTGGATGTTGGAAAACTATTAGCATTACACAAATCAAATGGTGGAATCGGTACTTTGGGGTTGTGGGAGGTTGATGACCCTACTCGATTTGGCATTGTTGGGCTTGATAGTGAAAATAAAATCACCCAATTCAAGGAAAAGCCGAAGCCTGGAGAGGTGTTCTCAAATTTGATTAACGCAGGTTCGTACATTTTTGAGGAAGATATTTTTGATTACATGCCGATTGGTAAACATTCTCTAGAACGTGATGTGTTTCCAAAGTTAGCTGAGGTAAGACAACTAAATGGAATGCAATTCGAAGGCTACTTTATTGATGCAGGAACCAAGGAGTCATGGGTTAATGCAGTATCAAAATGTATTGATGAAACTAGATTTAGCGAAGGACATACAGAAACAAGCTCTTGGTATGCCAACAAATCAAAGTCAATTTCCAGTAAACTCATCAATAACTCTATGATTGGTAAAGAAGTACTGATTTCGGATTCTATTGTTTCAAAATCAACAATTTTAGGCAATTCAAAGGTAGGAAATAATTGCGAGATAATTCGTAGTTTAGTAGGCGAGAACTGTGAGATAGGGGATAACTGTATCTTAGAGGATGTCATTGTTGACCACAATTCAACAATTCCTAATGATACAAAATTAACAAACTGTAGTTGGCCAATCGATTAATTCAAGACGTTTTTGTGGAAGAACTCAAAAAGCAACTCTGCCTGCCAAATAACATGAACAAGCCACTAATTGTTGTCAATTTCAAAACCTACGAAACCGCAAGTGGAGATTCTGCATTGTCTCTTGCTCAAGAAATGGACAAATTTACCGATAGAGAATTCCGTATGATTGCAGTTGCTTCTGCTTTTGACTTATCATCGATTGCTAAGTCTGTAACAAATGTTGAGGTTTGGTCGCAACATCTTGACCCGGTTGGCAAAGGAAGTCACACCGGTTGGCTCGAACCTGATGTCGCTTTGCACCATGGTGCAGTTGGCACAATTATCAATCACGCAGAGCACAAAGTTAGCTTAGAGCACGTTGAGAAACTCATGTCTATGCTGCCAGAAGGTTTCCCAATCTGTGCTTGCGCTGCAGATGTTGAGGAAGCAATAGCACTGGCTAAACTTGGGCCGACATTCATTGCCGTAGAGCCTCCTGAGTTGATCGGTGGTGATATTTCAGTAACAACAGCCGATCCAGCAATCGTTTCAGATACCGTTGCAGCAGTCAAATCAACCAATCCTAATGTGCGAGTATTGTGTGGTGCAGGAGTTAAGAATGGTGCTGATGTAAGAACGGCAATTGAACTTGGTGCTGAAGGAGTATTACTGGCCAGTGGTGTAACTAAAGCATCTGATGTTAACGCAGTATTAGATGATCTTACAGCCTAACCCAAACAGTTCATTCTGAGTTAATCGGACATTTCAATTTATACGGGCAACGTTTGCAGTATAATTTTGATTTCGTTAGTGGCAATGAGTCATAATCATTGCTTCTATAGAATTGCTGAAACAGCAGGTTGAAATTATGAACATCTTTTTCTAGTAATTGTTTTGTTTCTTGAAGTAATTGTTGATTAGGTATTACTTTCTTATGTATCCATTTACCTCTGGAATATGATATTCCGTGAATTACAAACTTATCTGCAAGATTCGGTAAGTACTGATTCCCTTTAGACCATAGTAGCATAGTTGCTAATTCAAGATCCAAGAAAGGCTGGTTCTTTTCGGATTGAAAATTCAATCGAACTAAGTGCCACATGGAACCACTGCGATAGACAATATCGGGCGAGCAATACACATCAAGATGCCCGAATTTGGTTGATTTTATGCGATTATAGAAACTCCATTCACTTATTGAATTATCAGCAATTTTTCTTAGGATTTTTTGTTTCATTAGTCTCTTAATTTGTTTGTAACCATGGATAATTATCTGATTTTTTCTCTTGATTGGAATCTTTAGTTGTCTATTTGACAATAAATCAACATTGACAGCAAATCGCATCTTTGAAATTAATACTTTGTCAGTCCAAATAGTACCATTGTGTAAATCTGTCAATAGTTCAAACAGAACGGTTCTTGTAGACTTGATCATCAAATCCGAATAAGCAACAAATCGTTTTTTATTGCTCTGATGTTTTTTCGTTTTTTGGACAAAAAAATATTGCTTGGCAAATCTTCTTGCACAATTTGTGAAAATTTTTCTCCGAGTCAAACTCCATTCTGGCAGATATCTGTTCATAAGCAGTTTTACGAACATCTACCGATGTAAATGTTATTACAACAAACCAGCGTTTATGCTTGCAAGGACAGAATTGATTGTTACCCAAATTGCTAGTGGTAGAACTAACCATCCAACAAATTGAGTAAATGACTCGGCTCCAAACCTACCAAACAATCGAGAGATAGGTCCTCCAACGGCGGCAATCAACCTGAGCGATAGTACCGCTAAACCACCCAAAATGAGAATAAGAACAAGTGAAATTATCGATCTAATTATTCCACCAAAGCCGCTTAGGAAAGCAGCTCCAACAGCCTGTGGGAATAATGCAGGGAAGGCTAGTAAACCGAACCAACCGAACCAAATTCCAATGAGCAAATCTCTTTCCATATCCTCAAGAGGTCGCCAATCTTGGAAGTTTTTAGGATAAAGCCCGTGGATTAGTTTGGCTATGACAGCCGCTTCGAATGGTTTACCATTCTTAGCAGTAAAGAATGCCATCTCAACAAACCATAGCATCATTATGATGTCAAGATAGAATAGTAGACCCGAGCCGATTGGTAATAGTGTGGCAATTAGCATTGGTAAATTGACAACTAGAATGCCAGCCGCCCCGGCTCCAATTATGGATGCCCACAAAGAACCAGGCGGAAGTGGCTCATCTGGAGGGGTCCAATCTTCTCTTGGTAGTGCGATAAAGAACAGGAATAATCCGGGTCCAATCAGCATTGCAAAGTATGCTCCGAGATTTTGTGAACCACCGGCTGGAATTTCATCAATGGCCTTACTTATGTCGTCTGAGTAAGCAACCGGTGTTTTGGAAAAGGTTACATGCATTGCTTTGTCTATGATAACTACAGAATCTGACACACCGTCTGGTAATGTTGAAGCGAATTGTTCATCTTTGTCAATTAGAATTGGCCATGAGGTATTGAGTTGTTGGCGCATTGTAATTACATCAGAATCCATTGGATTCATGCCAGATAATACATGGATTATAGCCACATCATCGCCGTATTTATCTAGAGTTTCATTGAACTGATTTGATTGCTCGATTAGGTTCTCAGATGCTGGTAAACCAATTCCGATAACAAGTGCGTCTCGGCCGTCGAACAGTTCTGTAATGGTATATGATTGACCATTTTCGTCAAACAACTCAGCATTGGGAATTCGAGTATTTTCATAGATTGCTGCATCAGCACCTAGGTTATTCTGACTAAATGCTGTTGGAACAAACAGCAGCATCATAACTGCTAAGGCACTTAGAATTGGTATTGGTATCAATAGACCTTGGTTAAACGCATTGCCTACGAATGCTAACAATGCAATTAATGCTGACAAACTCAAGAATAGTTTAGCATTGAGAAATCCACTATCCTCGTCAGTAACCTCAAAGCGTAAAATTCCAAATGCGTGACACTCGCTATTCAAATCTCCATAGACGGTTCTTACACACATCTCTAGGTTTAATTCACCATTAGCAAGTACTTCCTTACCAGACCACGTCCAAATCGACTCATTATCACCAATTTGTCTAATGGTTAGAGTTTTTCCAGTTGAATCTTCCAATTTATTATCATTTGAATAAGAAATTCTCTCATAATCCTTGAGGGGCCCCCAAATTTCCCACTTGATCTCTTTGATGTCACTAGCACCCCATGGCATTAATGGGTCAAACTCTATGTGAGCAATATTCGATTCATCTAGAATCATACGGATCTCCGGTTGGTATATTACACCAACCATGACAATTCCACCGGAATTCTGTGGTTCAGGTCCTCCACCCCATTGAACCATGACGCTGGAGCCAAGGCAGTTGTGTACTGCGCTAAGTGATAATGTGAATACATCCCCAGGATTTGCGGTAATGTTGATTTCGTTTTCAGGTCCGGAGAAATTCATCGCCTGTCCGGAAGTAACTTCATCGACAATATTCGTGACAGATTCTTGGTAAATCTGCTCCCCACCTAAGCTGACAGTATATGTGAGTGTGGTTGTTGCATCAGATTGTTGAAGGCTGGTTGTTTGCTGTCTAAAACAGGTTTCAGGACCGACGTTATCATCAAGGTAGACTGAAAAGAAGACACTCATTTTGACCGTTTGAGAAAATCCAGTGTTGACTGGTTCGCTTTGAATGGTGAATATATCTCCATTGAATAACGGATCAAGACTTATGCCTCCCTCTGCTTGGTCAGGTCTCTCTCTTTGTAAAATCGCAGATGTTTCAGTCATTCCTTCAACAAACAACTGTTCAACTGGGTTTACCTCCCAGTCGATATATCCCGGCGCATAGGTATTATCTTGAGCATTAACGGTGCTAGACGCAATTACGCCAATCAGCAAAATTAGCAAAAGGATGCTAATTCTTCGGTTGGCCATGATAGTTCGAGTTGGTATTAGTTGAATAACTATCTGCCTGTTGGTTATCTATCATGTGTTAAGCCAAGCAAACATAATCAGCATTCCAGAGGTAATTGCTAGGGCATTAACTCCTCCCTTGGTAAGGTATCCTCTGTTCTCAAACCATGCACCCAAGAAACTGTCGATTTGACAACCTATCCATCCAATAGAAATTACCGCAGCCATCAATGATAGTCCGTTGCTTATTGTTTCATCCAAGTTGGTTACGTACCAAGCACTAAATGTCATCAAACCGATGATTAGAGCACCACTGAGTGCGGCGATTTGCCCAGTTTTTGAAAATCCACCATTTATTCCTGGTTCGCATTTCTTGAGGGTAGTTATCATCCTAACATTGTCATCTAAGCAGCCAAATTCACTGGCAAAAGTATCCGCAGCAGCTACTGAAACGGCGGCACCGAACATCCACAATCCATACTCCCATTCTTCGGTAAGAAATGCGCCGGTTGCAATTAGTGCAGGTATTCCACCATTGGCAAGTACGTTGATCCAGCCTCGATGACCATCGTCGCTTTCAGACATGTTCCTTGCCTTTTTTTCTTCAAACTTCCATTTTGTCGCAAAATGGGAGAACACCAAGAAAGCAAGCAAAATCAAGAGCCAGGTCCAATGTCCTAGTAGCCCTACTAACAGCCCGACAAATACAGCAGCCGCAACTCCAGCCGTATCTAAGAAACGGGCTTTAGTCGAGGCAATAACGAGTACTAACATCACTACAGAGGTGATAATCAAGTTGCCTTGATTCAGTCCTTCCAGTAGGTAGTCCATACATTTCCCCATAATTACCCCGCTATGGGTGATTTAAATTTGCTTCCCTGTAAATTAACCCATACGGGCGTTTATTTCTACGTACTAGATTATTCCAAGACAGCAAAAGGCACTAATCTTCTCAAAATTGTCCACAATAGAGCAATTAGAGTGAATGTAATCAACAAATTTGCAAATATTTGGATTCCGATTGATGTATCTTGTAAAGCCACACTAATAGTCCACAGTGAACCGTTCCATATAGCGTGAAATAGTATCGCGATTCCTACCGCCTTGATTGGTTTATCAGTAATTTTGAACATCTTATTGTGGCCAGCAGACAACCATTTTGGCAGCAGAGGGGCCTCTTTTTCAGTTCTTGATGAAATCATTGGTTGTCCAGTTTTCCCATCAAATAATATCCACTGACTATCTTGTTGAGTTTTTGATTTGTCAAAAACTCCCAAACTTCGTTCGTTCCAGCGTTTGCTGATTACATAATGACCAATTGCATATCCCGAAATTGCCGTCCATGTTGCGTGCCCCGGAATCGAACCGATTGCCCTCAATACTGCGGTGAAAATGAAGGTTATTGCCGCTCCTTCACCTGCTAAAATCGAGCCAAGAATGTATATCATATTTTCAAGTAGGGCAAACCCTAATCCTACAGAGAAACCAATTTGAAAGCCCCTTTTTGGAGAATCAATAAATCTAGCTAGGAACAAAACAGCCAATGCTTTGGATATTTCTTCTCCAATCGGTGCAGAGAGAAACAATAGCATTCCATAACCTAGACTATACTCATTTGTTACGGAAAGGCCTAGGAAATTAATTAGAATCGGGGAAATCAATGAATTGATTAGTAGAGCAGGCAATGTTGACAACATGCCAGCAATCAACATCCACTCGCCCTGACGCCTTGTCGTGCTTAATCCAAAATATTCGTTTGATGTCGACCACCATGCGAATACTGGCGTCGAAAATCCCAAAATCCACGCAGGTAGAGCAATTATCAGAAACAACATTATTGTCAATGGGTCTATACCATTGATCAAAAGTGGTAGCATAAAGATGCTAGAGATAACTACTCCGATTGAAAATATAATCCATAATTGTTTGACACTTGGCATTTCCAGTGGAGCTGTATTGTGAATCAAATGATGTTGTAATACTGTTGCTGTGGGTGATTGAATTAGAGTGCCTGGTGTGATATAGTGCGCGTTACTACCGTGCGTACTTGGCTCTAACCTTACGATGTGAGCAAGTTTTGGTTTTCGCAGAAGGAGGAAAAATAACAGGAAAGGGGTTGAACAAATTGTCCCAAAGATAACCAGTAAAGGGTCCATAGGGCCCAAGTCACCATCCATATCACCATCGACAAAACCAAACAACACAACGACAAATATCTGGACAAAAAAGAACAGAATAAATACTGAAGTTAGCATTGAAAAAATCGTCTTCCAGGGGGAGGATTTTTGCGAAAGGTACAGGTTTTTTGGGGCTGGAGATAGACCTGTTTGTGGAACTCCAAGCATAATATTCCCTTTGGTGATTTAGTGTCCCGCTCAGTTCGCCCATCACTCGTCACTGAAAAATCAGCAGTCGGCCATAGCAATCATCACAGCGGGATTGGCCCTAGGGGCTTCATCTCAATAATTAATCGCCGCCGATATGTCAAACAGGGATTTTTATGACAACAATGAACAGATACACCAATGAGTGCTGTAGAGTATTTGTTTGCACCGAGAAAAGACCATCGTGGTTGGTCGACTCCTAGTGAAGCAGCGAGAATTTTTTTCATTATTGCAATGATCTTTTCTGGATGGTGGTCTTGGCAACTTGCCGAAGGTAACGTAATCGTATTTTTGTGCCTCTTGATGCTTATTTCTACACCTTTGTTATCAGTGGGCTGGTGGCTAATTTCATTGATTAGTAGTAATTACGAACCTAAGGTACTTACCGAGTCGGTAAACAATGTTGATAAAAGTAAGAAATTACCTCTTCATTCGTTTAGGAAACCATAAGTCCAATCATGTGGCGGAGCAAAGGTTTCTTTGATTGACCTTGGACTTACCCATCTCAAGAGATTGAGCGGAGAGCCTGCCTTATCATTTGTTCCACTTCCTCTTGCACCACCGAATGGTTGCTGACCCACTACTGCGCCTGTTGGTTTATCGTTGATGTAGAAGTTTCCAGCGGAGTACCTCAATGCAGCCATAGCAGTCTGTATGTCTTCTCGATTAGTTGCGAAAATCGAACCAGTCAAAGCATATTCAGAAGTCTCATCACAGAGTTTGAGTGTTTCATTGAATTCGTGGTCCGGGTAGACATAAATCGACAATACAGGGCCGAATATTTCCTGTTCCATTGATTCATACTTTGGATCAGAACAGACGATTGTTGTCGGTTGAACAAAATAACCAGTAGAGTCATCATAAGTTCCTCCAGTTACTATTTCACATCCGGAATCTTGCTGCGCCCTGTCAATGTATCCTGCAATGTTATCAAACGACTTTCGGTCAATTACCGCAGCCATAAAGTTAGAGAAATCCTTAGGGTCTCCGACAGAAATTTTAGCGACTTCTTTGACATAATTGTCCTTAATTGAATTCCATACAGACTCAGGAATGTAGGCTCTACTTGCTGCACTGCACTTTTGCCCCTGATACTCGAAAGCCCCCCTTATCAGGGCAACAGTTAGCGCTTGATGGTCACAATTTGGATGTGCTACAATGAAGTCTTTACCACCAGTTTCGCCGACAATTCTTGGATAGGAACGCAAGTTTGCTAGATTGTTAGCAACATCTTTCCACATTTGTCTAAACACTGAGGTAGAACCGGTGAAATGAATGCCAGCAAGCATTGGGTGTGAAAGACAAATATCTCCAACCATGCTTGCTTTCCCTGGTATGAAATTGATTACTCCATCCGGGAGTCCAGCATCCATCATCAGGCGCATTAGGAAATAGTTGGATAAGTAAGAATTACGGCTAGGTTTCCAAACACCAGTATTACCCATAATTGCTGCAGATGATGGCAGGTTAGCTGCAATGCTGCTGAAATTAAATGGAGTAACTGAGAATACAAACCCTTCAAGAGGTCTGATTTCGCTTGAATTCCACATGCTTGAAGGAGATACAGGTGGTTGTAAATCTTCATAAATTTCTCTTGCATATTGTACATTGAATCGCCAAAAGTCAATCAACTCGCAAGCAGAATCAATCTCCGCTTGATGACAAGTCTTTGATTGATTAATCATAGTGCTTGCATTAATTTTTGCTCGGTATTCTCCTTTGAGTAGTTCACTCGCTTTTAGAAAGATTGCCGCCCTTGCTTCCCATGGCATTGTAGACCATGCTTCATGGGCTTCTAGGGAAGCTTTGATTGCATCATTAACTTCCTTCTCTCCAGCCATGTGGACTCTAGCAATTACATGGCTGTGATTGTGTGGCATAACTTGTTCAACTACGTTATCAGTATAGACTTCGACGCCATTGATAATACATGGGATTTCGACGACTTCATTACTCTGTTTTAGCAACTCAGCCTTTAGTTCTGCTCGCTCTTTACTACCTGGCAAGTAGCCTAATACAGGCTCATTAACGGGTGTCGGAGGTGTTGGTACATTATTCACCATGACCATTGCCTGTAATAGCCGTCTATTGAATTTGACCCTAATGCAGGTGGGCAAATTTTTTCCTAATTTTGGCAATTTTTGGGCCCACAACTGCCATGCAGTATCCTTGATATGGGTTTCTAGCGTAATAATCATGATGATATTCCTCTGCAATTGTGAAATTGATAGGCTCTTCTATGGTCGTGACTATCTTGTTGTCGAAAATGGGCTGAAGTTCGGTTATTTTTTGCTCTGCAGTTACTTTCTGTTCGTCACTCAAAGGCATAATACAACTACGGTATTGGGTTCCAATATCATTTCCCTGACGGTTTAGTTGGGTTGGGTCATGTACGGTAAAGAATACATCGAGAATTGTGTCATAGGAGATGATAGATTCGTCGAACTCAACTTCCACAATTTCAGCATGTCCAGTTATTCCATCACAAACCGAGCGATAATCTGGATTGACAGTTTCTCCTCCAGCATAAGCAGGTAACGCAGAAGTTACTCCTTTCATTCTCTTGAATGCACCTTCTGTGCACCAAAAACAACCACCGCCTAAAAGTGCTCTTGCCATGGAATTCTGTCAATCTGTTACATTATCAATCCTCGTATTCTAGTGTAATGTTTCTCACTTAGTAAAACATTAATTGAAATATGGAATTCTATCCGAGGACTTCATGGACTGGTCCACGGACCCAAAAATGCTTGAAGGTAGGGCGTTTTACAAACTCGGAGAGACCGTTTATGACCATCACAAAAAAGTCTTAATCATAGGAATATTCTCTTGCTTGCTATTGGGTTCCTTAATCTCCATGGGGCCAAATTGGGCTGAATCTTGGGGTGAAGGTGATTTAGAATCAGTTGAGGCTGGAGATCTGCGCGACAGTGCATTTGCTTCTGAAGAAGAGGGAGTTGAAAGGTTCACCCTCTTGATTAATCACCCCACATTAGACGACTCATCCTCTGAGTGGCAGGAAGCTGTGGTTGAGGCCCTGGAAGATTATTCTGAAATGGATGATGTCACAATAGAGTATTCTTGGGAAACCACAGGAGATAAGCGCGAAAAATTTGTTCATCAAGATGAGGATGGGTTTTGGGCCAAAAATATCGTAACAATATATCTAGATCGTAAAGAAGCAAAGCAACTATTCTCAGATAACTGGGATAACATTGAGGTAGATAGTGAATTCAACTCTTGGCGTACAGGAGGCATTGCAATCGATGTCGTCTTTGACACTAGAATCCAAGAAGACTTGATCAAGGCAGAGTTGATTTCTGGTCCACTTTCTTTGATAATTCTGGGCATTGTCTTTGGTACCTTAGTCGCGGCAATACTTCCAATCGGTGTAGCTATGCTAACTGTAGTTTCTGCCATGGGTGTGACAATTTGGCTGTCAAATGTCACAGATGTGACGCAGTATGCGCTCAATATCATCACGCTAATAGGAATAGGTGTATCGGTAGACTATTCACTTTTCATGGTTAATCGATTTAGAGAAGAACTGAATCTAGGCCGTGACATACGAACTTCCACTGCGATGACTGTAGCAACTGCTGGAAAGGCGGTTTTCTTCAGCGGTATAACCGTAGCAATTGGATTAATGGGTATGCTGTTCTTCGAAAATACTGGATTGCCCAGTTTGGGCATTGGTGGTACTTTAGCGGTAAGTATCGCTATGGTATTTTCAGTGATTGTTTTACCAGCAATATTGGTCATGCTGGGTCACAATGTTTTCAAAGGTAAGATACCATTTGCTTTCAGCACTGAAAATGAAAAAGAAGACGGTGCATGGGCGAGGATTGCTAACTTCGTCATGGAGCGACCTTGGGCAGTCCTAATCCCTACACTGGTGATTTTGTTAGGGGCGGGTCTACCGTTTTTACAAGCTGATTTCTCTATCGCATCTAGAGATGCTCTACCACCTGATGATGAGACTAGAATTGGTTTTGAACTGATGGATGAGAAATGGCCAGAGGATGCAGTAAATGCGGCAATGATAGTGATTGATTTTGATGGAGAAGATCCGCTTGCAGAAGAAAATTTAGTTTCAGTACATCGTTGGATGGTCAATTACCTTGACGATGATAGGGTACTAGATGCGTTCGGTTACGCACTACCAGATTCAAGTATGAACGAGACAGAAGTGTTACAATTCTGGCAAACACCTGATGAATTCCTGGACAACGAGACAATTGCAACTAGAGAATATGTCCGTACTCAATTCTTATCAAATAACATCACATACATGATATTCTCGCTAGATGGACCAATAACCGGAGAAGACAGTCGTAGTTTTGTTTCAGACATCCGTTCAGAAAGAGGTGAATTACTAGACGATTTACAAATGGGTGATGGTGGAGTTCTCAAGGTTGCAGGTTTCGCTGCTTACTCATTAGATGTTCTAGATGCTATAGTTGAGAGTCTGCCAATCGCAATTGCGTTTATTCTAATCGCAACAATTGTGCTGATATTCATTCAAGTACGGAGTGTCATCATTCCAATCAAAGCGATAGTCATGAACATATTGTCAGTATCAGCCTCATTTGGTATGCTGGTTTTTGTCTTCCAATGGGGTTATGGTGCGGACTTCCTAAATTTCACACCACAGCCTATTGAAACTACTAACCCTGTGATTTTGTTCTGTATTGTATTTGGTCTATCCATGGATTATGAAGTACTAATGCTATCAAGAATCCATGAAGAGTGGGAGAGAACTGGCGACAACACACTAGCGGTAGCGAATGGGTTGCAGAAGACAGGCCGCCTAATCACTGGAGCAGCGGCAATTATGGTCGTTGTTTTCAGCGCCTTTGGCCTCTCATCAGTAGTCATTTTGAAGCAAATTGGCTTTGGTCTTGCCTTAGCAATATTACTGGATGCGACAATTGTTAGAGCATTGGTAGTTCCTGCTACAATGAGATTGATGGGCAAAGCCAATTGGTGGTCTCCTAAATGGTTGGATAATCTCTTTGGCTCCAAACCGCAAAAATTAGCGGAAGAAACTGAAGAGAAATTGTAAAAATAACTTTAGATGATGCTTGATTAGTTGTTTTATGTCAGATCCATTGTATAGCCCTGACGGGAAATACATGTGGACGGGCAATGAGTGGATTCCAGCACCTCCAACTAGTAGCCAGAACCTTAACATGCAAGACTCAGTAATCGGTGGAGATGTTATTCACAATAAAACCGTAATCAATAACGATGTCGATGCCGTTACTACGGCAGTGATATCCGCACTAGAACGTTTAGGCATGGTAAATAAAGATGAAACAAGTGCAGAAATCGAAGAAGTTATTGAAGAACCAATATCAAATACTGATGAAAATAGATTAGAGGTTGGAACCAGGGTCTTGGTAAACTGGAAAAATTATGGCACCTACTTTCCTGGTAAAATCTCAGCAGTACAGGAAAATGATATGTTTACCATTCATTTTGATGATGGAGATGTTGAATTCTCAGTGCCTGTGGAAAGAATCGCAGTTCAACCAGATTCTGAAGCAATGATAGATTATGTCGACCAAATTTCTGCAGAAGAACAAGAATTAATCGAATCATTTGCAGTTTTCGATGAAGGTAATACCGGGACTATTCATGCTCGAAAACTATTTCAAATTTTAACAGAAATGGGTGATCCGTTAGACACTAAAGAGGCTGAGGAGCTTTTTGTTGAAATGGGCATATCACTTGACTCTGAATTAAATTACAAAGATTTAGCCAAGATAATGGTACAACCATTTGCCCCAAAACCTGAGGTCGTAATGACCGATGCTAAGATTGTCGATGGCAGACTAAATGGCTTCGGTTATGGACACCCAAAATTAGGAGATGCCAGAATAAATACCACAGAAATCATCAAAGTCAGTTATGACAATAAGGCCACTGCTCGTGTTGAAACAAGAAACACAGTATATGTTGTTGGCCCAACTGGTTGGGAGACACGACCCGCAGATCATCCATTCAATGAGCCAGATTTTGCAACAGGACAACAAGTAATGGTGGAATGGGGAGAGCAATGGTGGGATGCTATTATCAGAGAAATCAAAGGGCAAAGTTATCATATCCACTACATTGGTTTTGATTCAAGTTGGGATGAATGGGTTGATGATTCAAGGATTAGGAAACGATGAATAAAACACGGCTTTATGTCTAAGTTGAATCATTTGTGTGCATGGTAGAAAGCAGTGTCACTTGGTATTTCGTGGCATATGACCAATTAAATCATGACATATTTCCATGGTCTATCGATGAGAGAGCCAACAATGGATTAATTCTCATTGAGTCCAAAGCCAAAGGTAACTCGCTAAATTATCACAAACAAAAACTAGCACTGTTGTTATCGAATATGAGACATTTTGCCACGGAAGCAGAGGACTTGGGACACCCCGTGATGTATCGTTTCACAGATGGCAACTACCATGATGAATTAACAAGATTATGTCAGGAAGTAGGTTCTATCAAGATGGTTAACCCTGCAGAAAGAAGTTTGAGATCTGAAATTAAACCATTGGTAGAATCAGGAAAAATCAGCATCCTTGATCATGATGGCTGGTTAACCAAGCGTGAGTGGTTCACCGAAACCGTTGGCAATGTGCCACCATTTAGAATGGATAAATTCTATCAACGTGTTAGGAAAGAAACGGGAATTCTGATGCAAGATGGTAAACCAATGGGAGGTAAGTACAGTTTTGATGCGGAAAATCGCCTACCCTGGAGTGGTGATCCCCCAACCCAAGAAGAACAGGTATTCGCTATCGATGAGATAGATGAAGCAGTAATGCAATTGGTAAATAGTGAGTTTTCATCACATCCCGGAAACTGTGATTTGACTAAGGTTCCAACCACCCTTGGCCAGCACCAACAAGCCTTGCAATGGGGCATGGATAACATGGAATTTTTCGGCCCCTATGAGGACGCAATGAGTAGTAAAAGTCGATATTTATTCCATTCAAAAATGGCAATATCGGTAAATCTTCACAGACTATCTCCAAGGGAAATTGTTGACTCTGCAATAAAGACCAATGCGCCAATAAACAGTATTGAGGGATTCTTTAGACAAATGATTTGGCGAGAATATGTCAAGCATGTACACGATGTCACAGACGGATTTAGAACTCTAGAAGTATACAACAATACTCTAGATGAGCCCAATTTCTTAGAGCAAAACAATCCATTGCCTGCAGCATACTGGGGTGCAAAAACCGGATTAAATTGCTTAGATGAGGTAGTTGAATCAGTTATGGATGAAGGTTGGACCCATCACATACCGAGATTGATGGTATTGAGCAATTTTGCTAGTCTGCTTGACATAAATCCAAGAGAGTTAACAACGTGGTTCCATGAAGCATTTATTGACGCTTATGATTGGGTTGTTGAGCCTAACGTTTTGGGTATGGGGACGTATTCTCTTGGATCTGCGATGATGACGAAGCCTTATGTTTCAGGCACTCCTTACATTAACAAAATGTCAGATTACTGCAAAAGTTGTAAGTTCAATCCAAAGAAGGATTGTAAGGTTTCAAATTTGTATTGGGCTTTCCTTGAACGCCACAAGGAGTCTTTCGAAGGAAACATTAGGATGGCTATGCCACTAAGGAATCTAGCGAAAAGAAGCGAGGAAAAGAAGGCACAAGACGTAATGGCCTACAATGACATTTTAGCAGCACTTTCTGAAGGACGTGAATTTGTCGACGGGCAGATGAGATTAACTCATTAGTTTGGTTCTATTCGGTGGTTTGATGAATCCAACTGAAGCACTCGATATTGGCCGTGGTTTCACAATTAAGAATCGCAGTTGCTTGGCAGCGATGACTAACAAGCAAAGTAATGAAGATGGAACATTATCTGAAGAAGAAATAATTTGGCTTTCGCGCAGGGCAAAAGGCGGTTTTGGCATAACAACAACCGCAGCAGCAAATGTAGTAGAAAAAGGCCGAGGCTGGGAAGGAGAAATGGGTGTATGGGGCGACCATCAACTTCCCGGATTGACTAAATTAGCATCACAACTGAACAGCCATGAAACAATCAGCCTAGTCCAATTATTTCACGGTGGAATGCGAGCGCCAAGAGAACTCAATGGCGTTCAACCGATATCAGCTAGTGAAAATACTGAGGCTGGAATGAACGGCGAATATACTCGTGAAATGACCCATGATGAGATAATCGGCATGGTGCGATCCTTTACCGAAGCAGCAGTTAGGTGCGAGAAAGCGGGTTTTCATGGCGTAGAACTACATGGAGCTCATTCATATCTTATCTGTCAGTTTTTAGGTGCCAAAACTAACCGTCGAACCGATGAGTGGGGCGGAGATATTCATGCAAGAAGCAAATTTTTGCGTGAAATAATCAAATCAATTAGGAATGCAACAAGCGAGAATTTTCTGATAGCAGTTAGAATTTCACCAATTATTGAAAAGGCTGGAATTTACCTAGATGAGAGCCTTTTGCTTGCCAAGGAACTGTGTAAATTGGAAATTGATATGCTGCATATTTCCTGCTGGGATGTCTTTGAAGAAGTTGGCGACGGCAATAGTCAGAGTCTTACCAAGCGATTTAGATCGGTAATTCCAGATGGTTTTCCATTAATCTCAACTGGAGCAGTTTGGGATACTAAGGACGCTATTTGGTTGATGAATGAAGGTGCAGACATTGTTGGTGTAGCAAGAGTTGGGATTGCCCATCCGGATTGGCCACAGAACCTTGGAGACAAAAATTACCAACCACAAAGACCGCCATTTAGTGTAGAGCACCTTGAAAATGTTGATTTGAGCCCCGTGTTCATCGAATACATGAAGCGATGGAAGAACTTCGTTATTAAGTAATTTGAGCAAACACTTTGACTGACTCAGCCAAAACGCAAGCGCAAATTGTCGATCCGTCGTTCTAAATGAGACCTATCTTCATGTAGCGGACTTCTGTTCAAGTCCGGAAGTAAGGACCAATATGACATCATTAACAGGTTGAGAGGCTTGCTTGTTAATTTGTGTATTTAAGCGCTAAGAGACATGAATATTGGTCGAAATCAGCGAGCCAAACGAGTTCTTATGATGCTTGCACAAATTGGGAAATAATCCTAACCAAGAAACTCAATTGTTGAATTTAATCCATTCATCTTTAGAGTCTGTTGGCCTGTAATAGTT
>WTIT01000050.1:33073-45509 GCA_011526375.1 Methanobacteriota archaeon | reverse complement strand
GCAAATACAAGGAATAAGATAATCGAAGTTAAGGATTACGAAGGCTCCGAAAAAGGCTGGAGAATCGTCAAAGAATTTGCTTGGGAACATCAAATGCCACTAGAAACTGAATTGAGAATTGGCGGAAAAAAGATGACCAGATAGCCTCAATCATCTCACCACTACCTTTTAATGGGGCCATTTATACCAACAACCGTTAACATGCGAACTTACAGTAAGTCGATACTTTTAGTTGCACTTTTCTTGGCATCATTATCGGTTCCCGCTCTATCGGGTAACGCTGTTGGGCAATCACCTTCTGACATTGAGGTGCTTTACACGGCAACTAACCCTACAAATAATAAAACATACCACCTACTCAGTGAAGGTTCTTGGTCTGATTCAGCACAAGTTGCAAGAGGACTCGATGGCTTTTTGGCCACTGTTGACGATGCCCAAGAAAATCAATGGATTTTCGAAACATTTGCCAATTATGATGGCCAATCAAGACATCTATGGATTGGTTTATCTGACTCAAACCAAGAAGGTGAATATCGATGGCATGATGGAACACCATTCCATTATCGTGATTGGGGACAAGACCAACCATCAGCCAACGACGCTGAAAATTATGTTCATATTGCTGGAACAAATATGGGAAACATAATGCCAGGAACCTGGAATGATTTAGACGACGATCCACAATATTTTCCGGTATACGGAGTTGTTGAGGTAGGTAGTGCCGTAGATTATGCATTGAGATTCGATGGTGATAACGATCACATAATTATCGATGAGGAAATTCCAGAATTTAGCGGCAATATTTCGATAACTGCCAGGATAAATTCACCGGATACAAGCGGAATACAATTCATCACTATGATGGGAGACTATGGATGGGGATTGTACATCAACAATGGAATGATCTCCTACTCAAGTGAATATTCTATCTCCCGCCACCCAACATCAAACATGTCTATTACCGAAAATGTATGGACAGAGGTCACAGTACAAATTGAACAAGGCGTGGGTGGTCAATTCTATATTGATGGAGTACCTGCCGGAAATATTACTTCTAATGAGGCAAATATCCCTCGGGGTGATTTTGGTTCAAATGATTGTTACCAATCAGGAGAGGATTGTGATGAATTATTCATTGGCCGTATGGGTGCTGGTTGTGATTGTAATTACTTCACGGGCATGATTGATGATGTGACAATATCTAATGATGAATATTCACTAAACTGGGGATTCTTGGAGGGCGAGGGAGCTGTAACGTATGATGATACGAGTCAGTATCAGGGAGACATCAATGGTGCCTCTTGGGTCATGCCTGACGGAACAATTGTAGCCCAAGCGGTTCAATTATTCCCTGATCAAGAATTATTTGATATCACAGGACAACCGGGTGATCAGTTACTATTTTTCATAGAAATCGAAGAGTACACACGAGGATTATACATCGATGCTTACATTGAGTATTACGATTGGAATGATTGGGGTAGTAACAATTTTGATGCATATTTTGCTCACGATTACATACCTAACTCATGGGAGTATGATGACATTAGAGAAGATAATTATGATTACATGTGGATGGACTATTCTTGGCCTGAAGAAGGTATTTTATGGATGGTTATTGTTCCAAAGACAGAAATTGATGCAATGACAATTTACACTGGCGTCGATATTGCTGACCCTCCACCTTCACTAGACGAAATGACTGAGTTGGTCAACGAAATACCAGTTACGGGACAGAAAATTGATGCTGGAAGAGGGGCCCCAGATGAAGACAGAGTTCTGTATTACTACGTCAACGTCACAGAAAACCTGTCTTCGCTTACAGTGAAAACATACGGTGGAACTGGAAATATCAACTTAGCGATTCAGAGCAATACAGTTCCTGACCCATTCAACTCATTTTGGGGTTGGGAAGAACCGTGGTTCGAAGATTTTGACGACTTTGGCGTTATCGGCGATTTCATGGATATTGGGGCTCAATCCGACTGGTCGTCTGGACCAGGTAATGACCACCAAGTCAGCCTCTACAATGTTAAATCGGGAATATACTACATAACCGCTTACACATATGGTAAGGCAAATGATTTCACGATTGCCGCATCAATGTCTTTTGAACCAGAAAATATTGAGCCAGAGGATGCTATTGAACTAACACCTGGCATAGCCTATGGCCCATTGAGTGGTTACGATGGACTAGATCAGTACTTCAAAATCAATGTTCCAGCGGATACTGAGAGATTGGAGGTGGATTTAGAACCAGGTTTCGGAGAAGCATCATTATATCTAAAACTAGCAAATTCTCCTACTGAAAGCGATTACACTTACAGGAGTAATAGTCCGGGTGCAGGTGACAAAATTGGATTTAATGACCCAACTCCAGGGATGTGGTACATCTTATTGGATACGGAAATGGTGTTTGGTGATGTCAAGATAACCGCATCTTTTGCCGATAGATATGTTTGGGATTACGATGGCACTCCAATTGAGTTATTCAACGGCGAGGAAATTACTGGCATTGAAGCACCCACGGGGGAATCATTGAGTTTCTTTGTTGAATTAGAAAAACCAGGTGAATATTTGACGATTCAAACTTATGGAGGAAATGGAGACCTAATCATGACTGGCGTAGGTAACGTTATGTTCCTAGACTTTGACGATATTTTTGGGTTCTTTGAGGACGACTTTTTCATTGAAGAATCAGGCAGACAAAGACCTGGTGGCAATTTTGATTACGAAGAAACCACTGTAACATCATACGGACTGGGCACTGAGCAAACGATTTATGTTGATCTTCCAGCAAATGGTAGATTTGACATTACTTTACAAGCAATTGATGGATTTAGTGATGTCACAATTGTTGCAAACTGGGTATATTCTGATTTCATCGACCCGATAGAAGAACCAGAGGAACCAGTCGAACTTGTAGTGGAAATGAACTGCAGAGAAGTTGCTGAGAAAGAGATGTCAAGCAAAGATCTCGATAAAAATGGCGTGCTTAGTGAGGAAGAGCTAAAATCAGTGGTAATTAGCCAGAAGAACGTAGTATTCTCAACCGCTGATTCGAATAAAGATGGTGAGATTGAATTCGCAGAGTTGTTACAAATATCCTGTAATTGCGGCAATGAGTTGGAAAATATTTTCTCTCAATTATCGCCAGATAATCAAGACTTAACTATCGAAAAATTATCTTCACAAGTTTATGAAAACCAGTTCAATTTCTTTGAGATTGACGGTAATTCTGATTTGAAAATATCACGCTCTGAAATAGATATACTGATCCTACTATGTGAGACCACTTTTGATGCCTTTGATGGCGACGGTGACGGTGTTCCTGACGTTGATGATGCATTCCCTAACGACCCAGATGAATCTAAGGATACCGATGGTGATGGGGTTGGAGATAATGCAGATCTCGCCCCATCCGTGGCCAATGATTTGATTTATTCTGCTGGTGCAATCCTAGCAATTGGACTATTGGCCATGCTAGTATTAGTATCGAGAAATTCGAGAGAAAATAGAATCAACGATGCATGGACAACAGACAAGCAATACGACTTAAGTGAACGGATGTTAAATTTGCAAGACCCGCCAAAACCACATCAAGAACCATTACCGATAGTGCAACAATCGTTTGGTTATGAGGAAGTACCAACAAATCAAAATGGGTTAGAAAGTGACAATAGCGATAATTTATTCGAGCAACTATTGAACCAACCAGAATCACCTCCAAATCAATTACTTGGAATGATTGACTCTAATGGAATGGAAGTAATCGAATATCCGATTGGTTCAGGAATAAAATGGCACAGAATTGATGCTCAGCAACCTTGGCAGAGGATATGATTAGACTCTTTTCTTAGGCTGCATTATGCCTAGTGGCTTCAGCAATCTAACAATGTGTCTGTGTAACTCGGGGAGAATTTCAAACATAATCAAAGCCATAAAGAACATGGCAAATAATGAGACAAATCTAGCTGCGTAATTATGTCCAAATTCAAAAACATTCATTCCATAGAATGACCATGTAGTGTAGGTTTGATGCATCCAAATTAATCCTACATTGCGAAAAATGTTGAGTATGTGAATTACGGGAATGGTAAACAATATTGCTCTAATCCTACGCTTCCAATCTAGGTCAAGAACTGCGATTGCACCAATAAAAATCACCATTGACTGAAGAGCTGTACATGCTAGAACAAAATTGATTCCGATAAAGGTACCATCAGACATTACCAATTCTGTTTGGAATGGAAATTCGCCTATTGTTTCTGCACTAAACCAACGATTGCCATCCCAATCGTCCCACAACACTCTGCCGGATGATGTCTCCACCCACGTATCTCCGAGCTGAATGTCTCCTGTCCCTGACAAACGATAAAACAACGCCACTTGGAAAGCAACAAACCATATTGCTAGAACATTGAACCAAGGAACATGAGAAATCAGCAGATATGGACCTCCTGCATAAGCCATTGACCCTCTAGCCCAATTTAGAGCACTTCTTGCTTTTTCATCTGAGATGTTATTCTCCCACCGTGCAATGCCGATTGTCAAAGGCAGTGCTGATAGACTCATAACTGTCAGCACTAAATCTCCTTTTGCTTGGTATGACCAGGCTCCTTGGAAAAAGTACAATCCTACAAGAATCCAACCAAACTGGGCTAGTCGTGTTGATTCCTTTGCCCGCATGTGCCATGATAATGCAAGGGAGACAAGTCCAATAGCACCTATTATTGGTACAATTGAAGCAGCGTCCATGATTAATCCAATCAACGGTTGAACTTCAAAACTTGCATTACATGCAAAGTAACTTCAATGGTTAGTTACAGCAAGGCATATGGAGGGGGCAATAGTTGAAGTATATCAAACAAAATTCCCTTCGAATTCAACAGCCAACGGTTCAATAGCATACTTAGACAGAGACGGAGTAATCAACATCGGTAGCCCTAATTACATAAATCAACCAAGTGAAATAATCCTACTTGATGGAGCTGCTAAATCGATTGGTGATTTGAAAAGGCGAGGTTATATGGTGTGTATAGTTACTAACCAATCCGCTATATCCCGTGGCCTCTGGGATGAGGTACAACTTTCGAATATTCATTCAAAGATGCAAGAATTATTACTTGAATTGGACAATGATGCCAATATTGACCTAATAATTACCTGCCCACACCGTCAAATTGATCGTTGTAACTGCAGGAAGCCTATGCCAGGGATGTTGTACTTAGGACATAGTCAACTTCGTGAAAAATTATCACTCCAAAACGGCCTTAACACTGACATAAAAATTCCTAATGATGCTGTGCGCATAAATTGGTGGAAAGATAAACCAACACCAATAAACGAATTTGACTTTATTGTTGGAGATCGTAAAAGCGACCTTGGTGCTGGATGGGCACGTGGAATTAGATTGTTCAAAGTTAATCCAAACATCGGATTAGTACAAGTAATTGATAGGATACTAGATGATACGGACTTAGGAGACCTTTTCCAACCCGTGAGGTGATTATGTGGGTTGGCTTGGTTTAGATGATACCGACCATATTGGTGGCGGATGTACTACTCATACACTGTTCGAACTAATCCAACAACTGCCAAAAAAATATGTAGTTAGTTCCCAACGATTAGTTCGATTATATCCTTTTGCTAAACAAAGAACTAGAGGTAATGCTGCTGTTGCTGTTAGAATAGAGGGAGATGATTACACAGATTTACTATTGCATCTTGACTATTGGTGGAATGAAAAAATAGCCCCATTGAAAGGCAAACTTACCCAATCAAAACAGTACCCAAGACCACAAAGTCCCACTGACCCAGGCATGGTATGGTTCGAATCGCAACCTGATGAAGCAACATATTGGAAGTGTGTTAGAGAAGAGGTTTCGATTAACGATATAGCAATTGCAGACAAATCATGGGGGGGACACGGAAGGATTGGTGCAACTGCAGCAATATCTTGGCCTGCTAAAGAATATACTTACGAAGCAATTAGTTGGCGAACTACAGATTCAGTTAAATCTGGCGGCCAAAGAAAAGTTGACCTTTCAAGGATTGCCGAATTAGACTCTGGTTTGGATACATTCATGTCTAGAGATTTGCGTTCTAATTCAGTATTGATTTCTCCCAGAGGAAATTGTCCAGTTTTATTTGGAATTAGAGCGAGAACTGAGTCCACTGCAATTAATGCATGTAATTACCTAATTGAATCAAAATTTACAGAAGCAGTAGATGGCCATATGGTATTCAAGACTAATCAAGCTACAGATGACCACTTAGGTGATGATATGAGATGCTTCGTAGATGAAATTCAAATCAAAAAGCGTGGGACAGTAAAAATACGTTGCACTGATGGTATGAATTTGATGGCTTTTGCAGAATCTGGTGATCTCAAAAATTTGGCTCAATGGCTGAAAAAAGATGATGAAATTTCCTACAATGGTCTTTTATCTAGCGATCGAACAATTCATCTTGAGCGACTAAAGATACTTTCATCGACCCCAGATAGAGTCCGTCCAAAATGTGAAAATTGCGGTGTTACTATGAAATCTATGGGCGCTAACCAAGACATAAGATGTCCAAAATGTAAGATTAGGATGGCCGATAGTTGGCAAGAATTACCTCGAGAGCCACCATACTCCGGATGGGTCCAACCACCAAATGATTCAATGAGACATCTCTCTAAACCAATCAATTGGAATTAATGTTATCAGATATTTTAATGCAAAATTTAGAAAAGTATGCTTCTGCTAGGATAGTCATGGTTGATGAGGCTACTACCAAGAACATTGCTTATGCAATTTTTGCTATTTCATTTTTCGTCATGATATATTTCATAACTAAGCAAGCAAGGGAGAATCGCTCAGCGTCAATTGACCAACATGCACCCAAGATTGCTGGTTCCGATGAACTGTTAGGAGGAGCAAAAAACCCTGAACAATTTGATGAACCTGATGATGACGCACTAGAGCAAATGGCTGAATTATTAGGAGAAGATGAAGACTAATCTAGCAGCTGAAAACCGTTTTCTTCGATTTTTAGCCGTGTAACTTCTCCATTAGATGTTAGTTTTCGAATATAGCCTGTTGAACCTCTTGATAGGGTCCAAATTTCATATCCATCGTTGACAAAAAAATTCTCAGCCCTTGCAAAAATTTCTCCCTTACGATTTCCGCTAGCATCTACGCTTCCTTTACTAATCAACAGCAACCTAATATTTTTATCAATCGAAGTACCTAGTTTGGAAATTAACTCAAGTTCTTTTTTTGGTATTTTTCCACTAGATTCACACCATTCATCAAGAACAATGAGTTTTACTGATGGTAGCGTGTTTGCTGCTGATATTACTGCTTCAATAGCCTTATCCAAAGCACCAGCAATCATCATGGCATGAAATCTCGATGAAGACACCGGCGATAGATGACTGAATAATTGAGGAAATCTATCAGGATTTGGCATGTCCATTCCAACCCATAGGACCCTGCCACCATTTTCAATTACATCTGCGGAGAGGTGTAATCCAACAGTTGTTCCACCAACACTACCTTCAACCGCGAGATGAATCCTGTGTGAACTAGAGTCAATACTCCACCGCATATTGCGAGTTACATGTCGATAGTGAATGACTATTTTGGTAATCGATAGCAACATTATTTGACCTATGAACACGACCACCATACATGGCTGGCCCAAGCGACACAGCAAAGAAGGAAGTAGAATTCACGGTTAAGAAGGGTGAGAGAATACCAAGAAAGCCGCTCGGTGAATACTCAGAAGCCGAAAGTTTAGGGCAAGCGATTTCCCGAGATGGTTTTCTTGGAACCGCTATGGACGATAAAAATCAATACGGTCCAGTCTCGATGATGATTTTGCTACTGATCGTTGCTACAGTCACTGGTTTAGCACTCAAGTTATTGAGCCGTTGAGGAATTTACTCCGTCTCAATTGGAGCCATAGCAATTCTGATAAATAATATTGCAAGAATTGTCGAAACAAGGAAGAATATACCCACATAATTGGAAATATTATACCACATCATTCCTACACCAACCAGAGATAGATAAGCAACTAATTGGCATACAGCAGATGCTCTATCTAATCGGTTAGTCATTTCCGGAGTTAATTTTCCATTATTTTCCAGCATGTAAGTGTAAATCAGGAAATATATTCCTTGAAAGGGTAATGTAGCGGCGATTATTGACAAAGCAATTTCACGAATTTGTTTTGGGTCAGATTCTTGTTCGATGCCTTGAAACAACATAACTGCTGTGTTTGTTCCGAGTAATGCAGCCATTATCGTCCAACGTTTATCTTGTGATGAGGTTCTGCTCTCAACATTCACAGATTTATCTGACATGAACATAATTTCGCAAGCGGGGGTTTCAAATTTTTGCTGAATTTATGGTAAATAATCTCTTTTCTTATGGTCCAAATTATAGCGGAACACGCCATTTAGCCAATCGAAATGTTATAGGAGGTTATTCATGACCATTGCACATGGCCTTTTGCCCATTAGATTACCGATACGGCTGTCAAGACTTCAAACACATATGGTCTGAACTTGGTCGACATGAACGACAACTCGAGGTAGAGAGAGCACTAATTTGGGCACATATGCAATTAGGAAAAGTATCCGAAGATGATTACAAAGCAGTTGCAGCAATAGCAAATCCTACTTCGGTAACCAAAGAGCGAGTTTCTGAAATTGAAGCCGAAACCAAACACGACATTATGGCTCTAACAAAGGCTATGGCTGAAGCAGCTGGAGAAGCTGGCTGGTGTATACATCTTGGAGCTACTTCGAATGATATTGTCGACACAGCAGTCGCTTTACAACTTAGGGATAGCATAGTATTGCTGAGGGAGCAATTGTGTTTGCTGATTGGAGTTTGTGCGGATGTTGCTGAGCGTGAGAGAGATACCGTGATGCTAGGTAGAACACATGGCCAGGCTGCGGTACCTATCACTTTTGGATTGAAAGCCGCGGTATGGCTCGACGAACTCCGCAGACAACTGATCAGACTGGATGAAGCATCACCAAGAATATCTGTTGGAAAATTCTTGGGAGCCGTTGGGACTGGTGCTGCCCAAGGAGAAAATGCGAGAGAGTTACAGAGATTAATATTGACTCATTTGGGCTTAGGAGTGCCGCTTGCAACAACACAAGTCGTTGGCCGTGACAGATATATCGAATATGTGTCATGGTTGGCAAATGTCGCTGCATCGTGTGAAAAAATTCTACAAGAGATTAGAAATTTACAACGTTCAGAAATCCAAGAGGCGGGTGAAGGATTTGATATCAAAAAACAAGTTGGTTCATCAACTATGGCCCACAAAAAGAATCCAATCAAATCTGAAAATGCTTCTGGCCTGGCAAGAATTGTGAGGTCAATGATTATTCCAACTTATGAAAATGCTCTACTTTGGCATGAGCGTGACTTGGCTAATTCAAGTAGTGAAAGATTCACTCTTTCACATGCTTCAGCACTATGCGAGGATGTCATATCTAAAACTCGACAAGTTCTAACTAACATGTGGGTAGATAGCGAGAGATGTCTTGAGAATATCAAATCTCAAAGAGGATTAGTTATGGCTGAAAAAGTCATGATTGAACTTGTAGAATATGGCATCCCTAGAGACGAAGCACATGAAATACTACGCTCTGCATCTTTTGAAGCAGTCGATAAGAAAATCGAACTAATCGATGTATGTAGTAGAACTCCAGAAATTGCCGCAGCATTTTCCGCTGAAGAATTAGAGGCTATGTTTGATCCTATGAATCACATTGGTGTTTCCGGTGAAATCGTCGACGAAGCAGTAAATTTAGCACGTTCAGCAATTTTATGATGAACTAATTTTGCTAATTTGTAATTCACCCCTTCTGCCATACCATTCAGGTGTACCTGTAACAACAATTTGCCCTTCAAAATGAGGTCCATGTACCACCAACGTTTCGTACTCGCCGCCCTCACCATCAACATTGAATCGATATTGTTTTGATAATTCAATCATTGATTCGAGTGACTTTTCATCCAATATCTTGCCTATCCAGGTCTGGTCCAAGCCATCACAAGCAACACTAGTAATCATAACACCAAATCCATGCTTTACCAATCCAGAAATATGAGCCAGACCTGATTGATGCCAAAGCGGAGTGTAACTGATTATCCCCAGACGTTGACACATTCGCTCAATTCTACTCTTTTGGTAATCGCTTCTTAAGGCACCACAAACAAGTGCATCAATCTCCAATTCTGAAATGTGATTTTCAAGGTCAGTTATCTCTAATTCTTCTTGTCCTTCCGTATCAATCGAAAGCCATGAGACATTGGCTAATTTAGCTTGATGCTGGACAATTTCTGTTCCTGGGACTTGGAACATCATAGAATCGCCACTAACTACTCTCATAGTCACCAAAGCTACAACGTCCCATCCTTTGCACATAGCCCACCACCACGCGGCCGCAGAATCTTTGCCCCCCGATGAAAGAATTGCGACTCGCATGAGATGTCCGAGAAACTGATTGCTCAATAATCTGATTATGTGTTCGTAGGGATTATAATGGTCGCTTAACCTGCTTAATATACCGAAGGTAGACATAGAGTTGTAACCCTTATACTCATAAAGTGTCGACTCAAGGAATATACAGGTGAGATTATGCAACCAAGTGGAAGAGGATACGACCATGGAATTACAACTTTTAGCCCAGATGGAAGACTATTCCAAGTAGAATATGCCAGAGAATCTGTCAAGAGAGGAACCACAACAGCTGGATTGAAGTTTAAAGACGGAGTAGTACTTGTTTGCGATAAAAGAATCATCAGCAGATTGATTATTCCAGAATCCATTGAAAAAATGTTCAAAATCGACAATCATGTTGGAGTTGCAACTTCAGGATTAATGGCTGATGCAAGACAATTAGTTGCGCGTTCAAGAGTTGAGGCCCAAATCAACAGAATCACATATGGGGCGACTGTTCCAATCGATGTCTTAGTCAAGAAAATTTGTGATTTTAAGCAATCGTTTACTCAGTACGGAGGCTCAAGGCCATTTGGTACTGCATTACTAATCGGTGGGGTTGACGATAACGGAATTCATCTCTATGAAACTGACCCGAGCGGTGCCTACCAATCGTACCACGCTGGAGCAATTGGCAGCGGAAGAAATACCGTTATCGAATACTTTGAAAAGAATTGGAAGGAAAACCTAACTCTCAATGCGGCAATGAAACTAGGCTTAGAGGCTCTAAGAAACGCCAATGACGCCGAATTAAACAGAGATGCGGTTGAAGTTGCCGTCATTGACTCCGATGGCTACAGATTCCTAGACCGTGAAGATGTCAACAAACAAATTGACAGACTCAAACCTCTAGAAGACTAACCGTCACAATCAATAGTCTTCCATGCATTAGGCTAAGCGAGGGAGATATATGGTTAGTCTAGACGATGCGGTTCTAGCAAGAATGGAAAAAGGTGGCAAACGATATGAAATCCTTGTTGACCCAGATTTAGTAGATGCGTTCAAAAACGATCCAAGTAGCGTAAAAATTGATGATTTCTTTGCGATGGATGAGGTCTTCCATGACGCTAGAGGTGGAGAAAGACCAACTGAAGAAGCTATAGAAAATACATTTGGAACCCAAGACATCCTTCAAATCGCCACGGTTATTTTTGATAAAGGAAGTATCCAACTCACGACAAATCAGAGAAAGGCAATGGTTGAACGAATGCGGCAGAAGATAGTTCATCACATACACAGCCAGGCAGTAGACCCTAAAACCAAGAGCCCCCATCCAATAACAAGAATCGAGTTAGCCCTAGAAGAATCTCGATATTCTGTTGATCCATTCAAGAACTTAGACCAACAGATTAAGGACGCAATAGACAAACTAAAACCACTAATTCCTTTGTCATTTGAAACCATAAGACTCGCTTTCAAAGTCCCTGGCTCGGGATATGGCGGAGCAATGAGAATTCTGAGACCATTTCAAATTAAAGAAGGTTGGCTAGAAGATGGTTCATGGGCCAGTGTTGTAGAGATTCCAGCTGGCATGAAAGGCGAAATAATCGGCCAAATTATGAAGGTTTCATCACAGACTGAAGTCAAAGAAATGTAATTCTTGGGACCAATTGCAAAGGGTTGAGTTTATCATGGGTTGGCCAGTCGCCGGACTGGAGAGAAAGAAATGTCCCAAGGTCGAAGCGGCGCCGAGCAGCGCCTAGTGACCCCGGGAATGACCATCGGGTCATTGTCCGGGATGCGTGTCGGAAGCGGCGCAATCAGCCAAAACGACGAAATTATTGCAACCAAACTAGGTTGGGTTAGAGAGTTAAACGGAACCATATCTGTTGACCCAATAAATAGTCCATACCTACCACGCTCTGGGGATTTAGTTATTGCAACGGTTGCAGAGGTAAGAAACAATCTTTGGTTTATG
>WTIT01000050.1:26062-32973 GCA_011526375.1 Methanobacteriota archaeon | reverse complement strand
ATGAAGAAACATGAAGGAACTTTTACGAGAAAAGGTGATGCTTGATGGGCGGATATGGAGATATACAATTATTACGAGATGATGGACTAAGACTAGATGGAAGAAAATTGGATGAATCAAGACCTGTTACAATTGAAGCAGGAATTTTGCCCGCTGCCGATGGTTCTGCAATGGTAACGCACGGACTTAACGTAGCAGTTGCAGCAGTATATGGGCCGATGGAGGCTCATCCAAGAAAGATTCAGCGTCAAGATAGAGCTGTAATTGATGTAAGATACAATATGGCTCCATTTTCTACAAGCGACAGAATTAGACCTGGTTTTAATCGTCGTTCTAGAGAGATTTCCAAAGTAACTGCTGAAGCCCTAGAATCTGTAGTCCTAGTTGAGAGATTTCCTCGCTCGAAAATCCGAGTAGAGATTGAGATTCTTGCTGCTGAGGCAGGAACTAGATGTGCTGGTATTACTGCTGCATCTGTTGCATTAGCAGATGCTGGAATCCCAATGCGAGATATGATTGTTGGAGTTGCCTCAGGAAAAATCGAAGACACTGTTGTTTTAGATCTCGATAAAGCAGAAGACAATTACGGCCAAGCAGATTTACCTGCAGGTATTTTGCCAAATACTGGTGAAATAGCATTTTTGCAGATGGACGGTGACCTTTCACCCGAAGAATTTGACCTTGCAATGGAATACAACTTCAAAGCAGCAAAGGAGATTCATGAAATCATGGTAGATGCACTAAAAGCAAGATATGAAGGAGGTGAAAACTAATGGTTGAGTTAGTTCCTAATTTGCTACGTCAAGAGATGGCCAGACTTGCAGAGCAAGATGCAAGAATTGATGGTAGAGGTAGATTTGAAGGTAGGAAAATTTCTCTAGAGACTGACTGCCTGTACAACGCTGAAGGATCAGCCAAAGTCACTATGGGTAAAACCGTCGTCTATGCCGGAGTTAAGTTCGAGATTAGAACCCCATGGCCAGACCGACCGTCTGAAGGTTCACTAATGTGTGGTGCAGAACTTAGACCTGTAGCTCACAGAAAATATGAACCGGGACCACCATCACCAGAATCTATTGAACTCGGTAGAGTTGTAGACAGAGGGATTAGAGAATCTGGATGTATCGACATGAACAGTTTGTGTATTATACCCGGAGAAAAAGTGTGGGGTGTCATGATTGATATTCACGTTTTATCTGATGGGGGTAATATTTTCGATGCATGCGGACTTGCCGCTATAGCAGCATTGAGAACCGCAGTAGTTCCAGCCGAAAGATTCGATGTTGGGGAAGATTACACACTTTCTGTTAACGGAACTCCGATTATGGCTTCGTTTACTAGGGTTGGCGGAAGATACGTTTACGACCCTTGCGAAGAGGAAGAATTGGGCGGAGATGAGCGAATTCACATCACTATCGGAGATGAAGGACATCTTCACTCACTACAAAAGGGGTTAAGAGGGGTATTCACGCCGCAAGAATTCGCAGAGATATTCGAGGTAGCCCAAGAAAAGTGTGCAGAACTGAGAAAAATCGTTGCAGAAAAGGAGGCGAACTGATTGGCAAAAAGAACCCAAAAAGCAGGAGCAACCGCTAGATTCGGTGCAAGATACGGTGTTTCAGTACGAAGAAACTCAGCATCTGCCATGGCAAAGAAAAGCAAGAAATATACTTGCCCGGTATGCCAATATCAAAAAGTTTCGAGAAAATCCGTCGGTATTTGGCAATGCAGTAAGTGCGACTATACTTTTGCTGGTGGCGCTTGGGAACCATTCACTCGTGCATCTGATGCAAATAGCAGAATCATGCGTAGGTCCGTAGAAGGTGCTACCACCGCTGACATGGCATACATTGCTCAACAAGCTGCAATGGACTACGAAAGAAGTCTAGTAGAGTCTGAAGAAGAGTGACATTTAGAGGGACCTACATGTCCACTGAATGGAAGTTAACTTTACAGGCACAATCGACAAACCAAGAGAATACCAATTCACTAGCTGCCGCTTTAATCACCGACTGTGATATAAATTATTTAGGTGATTCTTTTTCCATACAGATTGTTGAGGCCAAGGCGAAAGATTTGCGGGCAATGTGGAACACAAGAGTTAGAGGTCTAATAGCCGTAGATTCATTAATCAGCATGATTGATAGCATTGATTCAAGCGAGAATTCATCAACAAGTAGTAAATGAGTAAGAATGGTGAGCAATAATGAGTGAAATGGAGCAATTTCAAATCGTCGTTTCAGAAATACAGGCTACACGTCAACAAATGGCTAGTCTGAATGCACAAATTCTTGAGTTGAAAGCAACATCTGATGCTGTTGCAAACCAACCAAAAGATCTAGCCTTACATCAACAACTTGGTGGAGTATTAATCGAGGTATCAGACAGAAATTCTCTCGTTGAGGTTCTAAATAATGATATCAAAACTATTTCAGAACACTTGGAAAGGCTACAAACCCGAGAAACTGATTTAATGAACTCATATGAAGAACTAAAGAAAGTTCTAGAGGGATCTAATTGAAGCAGAAACCTAGTTCTGCAAGTGACAATCTTGTTGCTTTACATGATTGGATAGAGGATGCTTGTTCTAAAGGAGCAGTACCTGTCATTACTGGTATGAACGGTGACATGGACACCGTTGGCTCTGCGATTTCGCTTGCGGCATCAAATCAAAATATGATGGCATGTGGTTTACATCTCGGTAGAATTTCAAAACGCGTTTGTCAGGAATTAGGCGCACCGTTCAGAAAAATTAGCAACAGTTTAGATTTACCAAACAACATTGGCGGGATTATTATTGTTGATGCTGCTTCAGAAAGTCAAATTGGATTTCAATTGCCAGATGGTGTTCCCAAGTGCATTATTGACCACCATGAATCAGTCAACTGGAAATTTAACAAATCGGATCTAGCAATACGAATGAATGTTTCAGCGACTACTGAAATAATTGCTAAATACCTCAATGAATATTCAACCAGTACACTAACTGAACCTGTTAGGAAATTGCTACTCGCCGGCTTAATTACCGACAGTGGAAGATTCAAACATAATTCGAAAGATTCCTTCATAACAGCGAATGAAATTCTCAAAGATTCAACCATTGACTATGCAAGTTTTGTTGAATGGTTAGAAGCAAGCGAAATTAATGCCAGTGAAAGAGGTAGTTTACTCAATGGCATGCAACGAGCAAAGTCAACAGAATCAGGTGATTGGTCAATTATTCATTCCTATTGCGGAACCCTTGAAGGTAGATTAGCAGGATTATTACTTGGCATAGGACATGATATTTCTTTAGTCAGCAGAACAAGAGATGGAGAGACAAGACTTACTGCTAGAGCCAGTAAAAAAGCTACCTCTCAAGGCTTTTCTCTTGCTGAAATAATGGTTAAAATCGCTGAACAAATAGGTGGCGAAGGTGGTGGTCACGCAGGCGCTGCTGGTTGGACTGGTAATGTCGATAGGATTACAGCAGAGAGTTCATTTATCTCGAATGTAGCGAAAATTCCACGGGGCGTGTATAGTGATGACTGATATCGAGGTTCCAAATACACCAGGAAAATTGGTATCTAAATGGCGCGCTGAAGGACCTGTTGATTTTATCACACTAACCAACTGGAAGGAGGAAATGGCAATTGAATCTTGGTTGATGATTGCTGAAGCAGCACTATTTCTCGATGCTGCTGAATTATACGAATTAGTTGCTGAAAGTTTATCGCCAGCTGAAACGGCCACAATAGGATTAGTAAGAAGAAGAATGTTAGGTGATAATAAACTAGAACAGGCGATTAATGATGCGATTGAAATAGCTAAGCATCCAGACACTAGAGATTTAAAATTAGAAGGACGGCTCAGGATGGAAAGGGGTTTGACAAGATTTGAAAACGGTGATGTCGATGGTGCAAAGGAAGATTTAGAATGGGCTGAATTAAGGCTAAAGTCTGTCGCCAAAGCAAGTCGTGACCATGACTTATCACTGCTAAATAGAGCAGCCCTCCTAATGGCAACAAATGCCCCTCTAATGGCGCTCCATGTCTACTCTGAAATTACTAGAGATGGAGATCACGCTGATGAAACTATTGCGATATCACGACTAGGCGCATCTAGAATAAGAGCTTCACTCGGACATATGTTTGACGCTGCTCGACACGCATGGAATGCTCACGCCCATGCAATCAAAGCCTTTCAAACAAATATGGCCATTGAAGCTGGAACACTTTTTCTTGAATTATCATTATCAAACATTGACGAAGATGCTGAAAGAATGATGGATCAAGTGAAGAATGCTAAACCAAGGAAGGTTGAAGATGAAGAACCTAAACTTTCTGTCAATCCTAAAGATATTGACGGAGTTTTTAATTGGTGTTTTGAGAATTTACCTAAAACCAATTCAGGTGAGCACAGGCCCGACCTTAGAGCAATGGTAAGTATCGCAAAAAATTTGGACAAATTGGATTCATTTGCGGATTTATTCTCCGAACCTGATGAAGTTGAGGATGCGACATTAGCCGCCATGATTCAAGTATGTTTAGACGACGAGGAACATACAAGAATATGGGGAGAGAGATTGTCTGTCTTAACTCTCATCTGATCGATGCATGCCAATTGTCTAAGTCGATGAATTCCTGTTCTGTCCACATTATCACAGGGGGTACTGAATCCCACCATGCAATCTCCTCAACTTTTTCATCCTCAACAGTCCAACTACTGGGTTGAGGGGTGTTTTTGGTAACTGCATGAGCTACCCACCCACTGGGATAATATTCCTTGTTCCACGACATTATTTCAACCTCTAATCCTGTCTCTTCAAGAACCTCTCGAATCAGTGCATCCTCTGGTGACTCTCCAGCATTTAGATGACCTCCTGGAATTTCCCAGCCACGCTCTGGATGCCGTACAAAAACTACATGACCACCTGTCTGCATGGTTTTTGAGTGTTCATGAACTGAAGTAATCCAAGCAAGGACAAATTTCGGCATCATTTCAATCCAAACCTAGCCTTGCTTGTTCTAGATATTCTGCTGCCCAATCTTCGCCTTGTGCGACTAACCTTCGAGCGACAAAGAACGCCTCGGAAAAATCATTTTGATTTAGCAAACGAAGTAACTTTTTCTCATCATCATTGGTAATTGTATCATCCATTTCTACGACATCATCAACTATTTCTGGCATTGAAACTCTGTTAGCAAGTGCCACCATTTGCGATAGGAACTCATCCCGTTTGGAGATTGGGGGCTTGGTCCAAGATTGTTCGTCTTTACCATCCATCTTGTCCGTTAATCGAGACATGTATTCATCCCTAACGTTACTGTGGGCCCGTAATGTTTGCACATGGTCGTAACAAATCCACGCTTCGTCGGCTTTGTTCAAGCGTTCATAGAGCCTTCCAAGTTCATGCCATAACTCATGATTCTGTGGCCGATGGGCGAGAAGATTTCTAGCAAGTTCGATGAATAAATCGATTTGTCCTGAATCTCTAATTCTCTCAATTCTTCTACCAAAAATAATGTTAGCTCTTTGATCTCTAAAATCTAGTCTTTTACAGCGTTCTACAAATTGATTCAAAGTACCAATTTGGCCGGCTGGAGAGTTTAGTTTTTCCCACCATACATCAGGATTGAGAGGGTCTCTAGCGAACGCCGCTTCTAGTAACTCTAATCCAAAATTCAAAAAATCTACATTCTGCAGTTGCTCAACCTGTTCGGGGTCTCTGCCTAATATCGAAAATAAGTCTTCAAGAACTGCACTAAGTCCCGCAGAATCACCAAGTATCAGTTTAATATCTGCCAAACAACGCCAGTTTTCTTCATCGGTAAAGTCGTAGAGTATCGCTTGCCGGGCGCTTTGTTCAGCCCAACCAATGTTGTCTGAAAATCTACTTTCATCCATAGTAGCTAATTTAGCGAATTTCCGTGCTTGAGAACGGTATCGATTACCAAGATTTCTCCTTGGGTGTTGCAAGAGGTCCTTACTGTCCTCCATAAATTATCACCTTACTGAACAGACATAAATCCAGATTTATCAGCATCGAATGAAATTGTTGCATCAAATCCAACCTTTGATGTGGTTCCATCTGGGTTTCTTGATGGGTCCAGAGAACTACCTTTTTGATTCGATAAAATAATTGTATCCTTATCAGGTTGCCATCGTGTGACCATCGCCCATTCAACTCTTACTGGGTCGGCAATATCGATGTCCTCGTCCACTATCGTGACCATTTTCATACTTTTGTGGCCAGCAAGTGCTGCTTCGATAGCCTTGATGCCATCGTCATGATGCTTCTTGCGTATTTTTACCACTGCGGCAAGCCATCCACAGCCACCTTCGGTCATATGAACATCCAAACACTCACAGACTTTTGATACGGCGTCTTTTATTGTTGGCGACCGTGGTAGCCCCATCAATGTCTTGTGCTCTGCTTCACCCGGAATTAGAGCATGGAATATCGGATCATCTCGGTGCACTAAACCATCGAATTCCAATACAGGCTCTTGTCGAACATCGTCTACCGTTCCAGTGATGTCAACATATGGACCTTCATCGTCGTTTTCTAGTGTAATTTTGCCCCAAAAAACATACTCCGCCGATGCTGGAACTTCAACACCGTTAGGCAGTTGTGTCAATCTAAGTGGCTTATCGTATAACTTTTCATGTAGCGCAGCAGCAATGGTTAACTCATCAATATTCTCATCAAATGACATTGCTGCGGCTAACAAAACTACTGGATCTGGCGCATTTACAACTGCGATGTCTACTGTATCCCCGTTAGCCCTAGCAGTGCTCATCATTGTTCGTAAATGACGAGGAACTAAACGAACTACAGTGTGGTTTTTATCACGTAAGAATTGCCTGTGAAACGACATATTTCTAACTCCGTTGTACTGAGCAATGATTACACTAGCTGAGGAATATCT
>WTIT01000050.1:14856-25962 GCA_011526375.1 Methanobacteriota archaeon | reverse complement strand
ACATATTTCTAACTCCGTTGTACTGAGCAATGATTACACTAGCTGAGGAATATCTCCCTCTATCTTGCGGCCAGTGGTGTGGAATTGGTATCGCTTCAAGATTAACCGACTCTTGTTGGTTCTGGAAACATTCTGCATCCTTTGACGGCACAATAATTGGTTCACTAGGATTTTCCATTGCCCAAGCAAGAGTGTCGATGTATTCTTCTGGCGAGATTCCGATAGCCGCACACAAACGTTCTCTTGTAAGTAGATTCACTGCAGCCTTGTGACCTGGTGTTTCTAGAATATTCTCAAACACCAACAGTGGATGTTGACTAGCCTTGGAGTATTCCCACATACCATGAATCAGACTAACTGGCTGTGTTATCGTTTCAGCTGCACCAAGATGGTCTCTAAAGGCCATAACCTACCCACTTGAATCAATGGCTTAACCTTTCATACTAAATGGATGAATATTTGAAGGAAAAATGTCCGAGTTTCATTAATTCAGTTGTCTACTTTTGTCATGAAGAAGGGTCGTTGTTAAATAGGGGCTTCAAGTCGGCTGAGTGCTTCAATGAGGTGTATCACATGGGTAGAGGACTATTCGCAGGTGCAAAGATGGCCAAAGACCGACAAAAATTCCGTTGGTCTGATCGCAGATACAAGAAGCGTATGCTCAAGTCAAGAGCAAAGCACGACCCGCTTGCAGGTTCAACTCAGGCCAAGGGTATTGTTGTCGAAAAAGTTGGTATTGAAGCCAAGCAGCCTAACTCTGGAATCAGAAAAGCAGTAAAAATTTCATTAATCAAGAACGGAAATAAACTCACTGCTTTCGCACCCGGAGACGGAGCGATAAACTTCATCGATGAACACGATGAAGTGATGGTAGAAGGTATCGGTGGCCGTATGGGACGTTCATATGGTGACATTCCTGGTGTTAGATATAAGGTAATTCAAGTCAATGGTGTTTCCCTTGATGAGATGGTAAGAGGCAGAAAGGAGAAGCCTGTTAGATGAGGTGTTTACTATGGCAGAAGCAGATATGGAACAAGACACAACTCCTCAACCAGAAGAAATCAAGCCAATCGCTGGAATTGGCACCCTTGTATTTGGCAAGTGGGACGCATCTGAAGTAACCTGTAAAGACCCAGGTCTTGCTCCTTACATCAATCTAACAACTGTAGGTGTTCCGCATACTGGTGGAAGACACGCAAATGCATGGTTTGGTAAATCAAAACTTTCAGTTGTTGAAAGATACATCAACAAATTGATGAGAACTGGACCTTACACCGGAAAAAAGCAAGGTGCTATGAAAGCATTCGAAACTGCTCTAGACAGCATCGCAGAAAAATCTGGAGAAAACCCATTGCAGACCTTTGTTGACGCTATCTGCAACGGCGCACCAATGGAAGAAATTACCAGAATCAAGTTCGGTGCTGTTTCACAACCCAAGGCAGTAGACTCTTCACCATCGAGAAGACTCGACGTGGCTCTAAGAAATCTAGCCAAGGGCGCACAACAAGGAACTCATAAATCTAAAAGAACACTGACAAGTTGTATCATCAACGAACTTACCAAAGCATCTAATGGCGATGTAACCTCATTCGCAGTTTCTAAGAAAGAGGAACTTGAAAGAATCGCTGCCTCGGCAAGATGATATTAACCAGCAGAATCTTTCTGCTTAAACTTAAGTAGTTCTAACCATACTACCGTCCATGAAAATTTACTTTGGCTACGGTTCTAACCTAGATTTTGATGACTGGTCAAATTGGTGCTCAAGAAGAAATGCCGATCCAAACGGATTAGTAGAACTGCAACGAGCACTATTACCCGGCTACAACATCAACTACAGCCATCACTCGGTTACTAGAAAAGGTGGTGCAGCAAACCTTTGTAAAAATGAACATAATCTAAACGGAACCTACGGCGTACTATTCAGAGTGAATGAAAATTGCCTAGATCTATTGGATGAAAAAGAGGGACACCCAAATCATTACCGCAAGACAGATGTTCAGGTAATTACGGATTCTGGTGAAGCAGTTACTGCAATCACATATATTTCAAGTAAATATGATGGCAACTCATTCTTTCCACCAAAGGATGATTATCATACCTTAATTTATCAGGGCCTGCTGAGTAGAAACTTACCGACAACCGATATAAAATTGGCAAAAGAGAATGACGATAATTCAAACATTGGTTATATTGTAGCGTATGGAACTCTAAAGAGAGGCCAAGAAAGAGAACATATCATGCCTGGAGAATATATCTGTGAAGGCACAATAACAGGAGACTTGTTTGATTTGGGGCCGTATCCGGGAATCGTGGATGGAAGTAGCAAAGTGTCATGCGAAGTTTATCTGAGCACCAACTTAGTAGACGACATAGGTTTCCTTGACAGAATTGAAGGGACAAATCTGAATCCACCACTTTACCAACGTAAACTCGTTCCAATTGATTGTAATGATGGAAAATTGCGGTATGGAATTTGCTACTTCTACAACGGTAGTTTGGACGGTGCAGTAAAGCTAGATAATGGCGTATGGTCTTAGTTCAGAATAGAAATACGGAAGCCTTACATGCGAGTTGCTTAAGAACCCCTTTTTAGTGGCTTACAACATCGAGAAGTGGTGAACACATGGGCCGAAAAGAAGACAATATCAAGAAAGCAACAGAAGTAATGCACGTACTACCGCAGATTCGTAATCTGTGTATCGCTGCACACATTGACCATGGAAAGACAACACTATCCGATAATCTGATTGCTGGTGCCGGAATGATGTCCAGTGATTTGGCTGGTGCAGCACGTGTTCTTGATTTCGATGAGCAAGAATCTGCTCGTGGTATTACTATCAACGCTGCATCTGCATCCATGGTTCACCAAGTTGAAGGCACTGACTATTTGATCAACCTAATCGATACTCCAGGTCACGTCGACTTCGGTGGAGACGTAACCAGAGCAATGCGTGCGGTTGACGGTTGTTTCATTCTTGCTTGTGCTGTTGAAGGCCCTATGCCACAAACCGAAACAGTGGTTAGGCAAGCACTGAAAGAGAAAGTAAAGCCTGTTTTATTCATCAACAAAGTTGACCGACTTATCAACGAATTGCAAGTTACACCTGAAGACATGATGGAGAGATTCAAGGGGACTATTACAAAAGTAAACAAACTGATTAAGCAATTTGCTCCTGAAGAGTTCAAGAAGAGTTGGCAAGTCAGCGTTGGCGATGGAACTGTAGCGTTTGGTTCAGCTTACCACAACTGGGGAATTACCGTACCATACATGCAAAAGTCTGGTATTTCTTTCAAAGACATTTTCCAATATTGTAACGATGAAAACCAGAAAGAACTCGCCCAAAAAGCCCCAGTTCATGAGGTTCTACTCGACATGTCTGTTACCAAACTACCTAGCCCAGTGGAGGCTCAACCATACCGTATTCCTAACATTTGGACTGGTGACCTAGAATCACCAGTTGGCAAGTCTATGATTGGCTGTGACCCAGAAGCAGAACTTGCTATGATGATTACCAAGATTTGGATGGACCCTCACGCAGGTGAAGTCGCTGTAGGCAGAATCTACTCTGGTGCTATAAGCCAAGGTGAATCTGTTTTCGCCATCGGCGCTGCTAAACCTGAGAGAGTTCAACAAGTTAGTATGATGGTTGGTGCTGATAGAATTACTGTACCCAAGATTGTTGCAGGAAATATCGCAGCAATTACAGGAATTAGATCCGCTGCTGCTGGTGTAACACTGTCTAGAGACAAAGAGTTCACACCTTTCGAAGCTATCAGACACTACTCTGAACCTGTAGTTACTGTTGCAGTTGAGCCGAAGAGCATGAAAGACCTACCTAAGTTTATCGATGCATTGAGAGCACTAGCAAAATCAGACGCATCACTACAAGTAACTACCAACCAAGAAACTGGTGAGGCTCTACTTGCTGGAATGGGTGAACTGCACCTTGAAATTACAGTATACCGTATTGAAGAAGAACAAAATATCAAGGTCAAGGTCAGTCCACCTATCGTAGTTTATCGTGAAGGTATTGAAGGTAACAACCACGGTAGACCTTTCGAAGGAAAATCACCGAATAGGCACAACAGATTCTACTTTGAAGTTGAACAATTGCCTGCTGAAGTGATTGATGCGCTAAAGTCTGGAGAACTTGGTGATGGCCCTGTAAGAAGTGGAGACGCCAAGGAAGTCGGAAACAAGTTTGGCGAACACGGAATGGATAAAGATCTGATGAGAAAAATTTACGCCATTAAGGGAACCAATGTCCTCGTGAACGATACTAAAGGTATCCAAAACCTACACGAAACAAGAGAATTGATTATCGAAGCTTTCAATGAAGTGTGCGTAAAAGGTCCTATTGCCGATGAACCTGTCCAGGGAATGTTCGTTAGACTAGTCGATGCCAAACTACACGAAGACGCTATCCACAGAGGACCAGCACAAACAATTCCAGCGGTTAGAAATGGTATCAAAGGTGCAATGATGAGAGCACGAACCATTATTCTAGAGCCAATGCAGAAGGCGTTTGTCTCAGTACCTAATGACTGGCTAGGACAAGTTACCAGAGAAGTTACCAACAGAAGAGGTATCATCGAAGATATGCCATCTGATGGAGATGTGACAACTGTTGTAGGAATTATTCCAATTGCTGAAACTTTTGGTTTCTCTAATGATATCAGAGCGGCATCTCAAGGTAGAGCAGTTTGGAACACTGAGAACCTAGGCTTTGAACCACTACCTCCTCAACTATTTGACAAAGTAGTCGGTGAGATAAGAACCAGAAAGGGTCTCAAGCCAGAACCAAACCCGGAATCTTACTATTCAGACTGAGCACTATGCTAGCCAAAGTTACTGGCTTGCATACGTCTAATGGCGGAGTGCCAAAATTACCTGTGGATATTCTCAGTGTAACGGCTGAAGGATGCATTGGCGACACCCAAAATGATCTCAAACACCACGGTGGAAGAGATAAAGCAGTTTGTATTTTTCAGCAGGAAATTATCGAGAAATTGAATGATGAGGGTCATCCAATTTCTGCTGGAACTACTGGAGAAAATATCTTGATTCAAGGTATTGAGTTAGGGGACATACAACCAGGAACGATTGTCAAATTTCCTAATGTTGAATTAGTTGTTACTCAAGATGCACCGCCATGTAAAACCATTAAGAAATCATTTAGCGATGATAATTTCAATGCCATATCGCACAAAAAGTTTCCAAACTATACCCGCTGGTACGCTAAAGTAAGCATAGAAGGTAATATCGAGTTAAATGACCCGGTACAGATCATCAACTAATTCTATTCAATTGATAATCAGTTAGCTCTCTCAAGGCCAAAAGTGCTGGGCTATCGGGTAATCTATCCAAACATGCATGAGCTTGTTGATGATACATCTCTGCCTTCTCTTTTGCATAAGCGACAGAGCCTATGTCATTAAGTGCGGCCAACCCCAAATCAATTTCTGCTTGAGTTGCAGCATCACCTTTGCCGAGTACTGCTCGCAAATTTTCTAATTCTGGAGAATCTGACTGCGATAAAGCATGAATTACCATAAGAGTGCGCTTACCTTGTGCTAAATCTGATCCAGCCGGCTTACCTAGTGTTTCAGAGTCGGATAGAACATCAATTAAATCATCCATTAATTGGAAACACAAACCAACTGCTAGCCCCCAATCAGCCATGCACTGAATTGTCTCATCATCTGCTCCTGACATTCTAGCACCGACCTCAGCGCAGGTAAGGAACATAACTGCAGTTTTACCTTCAATCATTTCAAAGTAATCTTCCTCAGATACTGCAATTCTGTCTTCAAATTCAATGTCTAATTGTTGCCCTTCACTAACCCTTCTAACCATCCAAGCCAGTCGATTAACCATTGGCCCTACGTCCTTGTGTTCAAGACCTTTAGCTCCAACTAATCTTTCAAATGCAATTGCTAGCATTGCATCACCTGCGTTTATAGCCGTTGGCAAGCCATATTCGATGTGAACCGCATTCAAACCTCTTCTTGTATCATCATCATCCATTATATCATCATGGACAAGAGTAAAGTTATGCACAATTTCGATTGCAGCTCCAACATCTAGCAAGCCAGAGTGCGAGTCTCCTACCGCTTTACCTACTAACCATGGCAAAGTTGCTCTGAGTCTTTTTCCGCCACCCTTGACTAAATGCATCATAGCACCGCTCAGTCGTGAGTGTTTTGATGCACACAGACTATCTGAGATCCTTTGTTCGACTAAGGGCTTGACTTCCATAATTGAAGTTGTAAGTCCAGCCCCTTCAGCATAGGAAAGCATGTGAGAAACATCACCCATGTCATGTATCATATCATCCCTTAATTCAGATAATTTATCTGGACTTCCGATGCTGTCCCACCATTCATCAGTCATAATACGGCTCGCAATGCACCTGAACCACGGAGCAATCTCGCCGTCAATTTCTATATCCCCAACAAGTATGGATTCTAGTTCATCTTTACTTACCCATTTTACTTCAGAAACCTCATTTTGATTGATAGACAGTTCTACGTCGGCTTGAATAACCAATACGTGGTCAATTTCACGCTCTATCCAATCTTTGTTCATTCTAGCCGAATACATCATTTTCGTAATAAAATGAAAATCATCTAAATTAATTTGGGCAGGATTAATTCCTAATTCTTGATGTAATTTACGTACGGCTGCTCTTTTTACCCCTAGTGAGTCTTTCAGTTCGGATTCTTCTGTTGAGTTAAGAGGGTGTGAACAACATGAGTTCGCCCACACCCCTGGGAAAGTAACCTTGTCATCTGCCCTTTTTTGTAGCAACAACCTGTTATTACTATCGAACAATAAGACGCTGAATGCTCTATGAAGTAGACCAGCTTGATGATGGGCAGCAACTTTTGATGATGGGTTAATTGCCACATCATTCTCATCAACAACAATAACTGCTTCTGACATTAAGGAAATTTGCTCCTCATCTGCTGAATTCTCGACAAGCATTTGCTTCAAATTCTCATCGATTTTAACCGACGGAACATCATCTATTTGGTATCCAGCCAAGTCATCACCATACCTTGCACTAGAACTCGATAAATGAATAGTTCCCTTGTTAGGTTCCTATCACTGGCTGAATATTTGGGTTCCAATAGTCGGAACTCCTCTACACGCATTGAACAAACGCTCAGGATATTCACCATTGACAATGAACACATCTATCCCCATAGCTGCCACTTCAGCGCCTCTTGCTGCTTTCAAACCAATGCCTCCGGTGACATCTATTTCCGTGTAATGAACCCCAGAATATTCGACGTTTGGCGACCATTTCTCGATTAAATCATCTTCAGTTGCTTCATCAGGTGGCCTTCTTAGAATACCATCTACACCCTTGATAGCGAACACAAGTTTCCTCACATTGGAGATGTCGTTGCATATTCTTACTACCAAGTCATCACCTGACAATATGCCGAATTCTCCCTCATCACAATCTACTACATCACCAAATGAAATCAGCACATCAGATTCACCGTTGAAGGTGTTTTTGACATCTCCAGAAAAATTACTCCCAGTATTTTTTGCCCATTGATGAGGTGGCAGTGATTTGGTTGATAAGCCGTGTTTTTGAAATGAATCAACTACAATCTTGTTTAAAGTAAGCATATCATTACGTACTATGCTGACCGCTTCTTTTTGTGACTTGCAATCTAATTGCGGGGTGAAACTACCATCGTTGATAAGACCTTCATTAAGTCGCCAATATTTAGCTCTCAGGTGGCCATATGAACCTGCACCATGAACAACTATCACACTCAATCCAGTATCGATACACTGTTTGACAACACCCACTAAGTTATCGATGGTTTCTAATTCAGGGGTACACATTTGGGATTTGTTAGTGATAAGTCCGCCACCAAACTTGATTACTACAACGTCTCCCATTGATACTCCCAGTAGTTGTTGCCTCAATAGTATTGTTACTCACAAGGATTGATGAACAAGGGTCTGCACAGGCTGCTCATGGCCGAGGGACCTTTGGTAGACGAATTCATGCGTCATCTACAAGCTAGTCTTGACGAGGCCATGGATATTGAGGACAAATTAGAACGCCATGAGAGAATTCTCCAATTGGAAATTGCCATTCAAGAGGCTATCATTTTCAAGAATAGGTACAATGAATTAGTTAGCCATGGAATCGACCCACTCGTCTTAGTTAGTCAAAAGGATGGTCAAGAAGCACCACCACCTGCAACAAAATCACAGGCGCTTACTCTAGGCATGTCTAATTGTCCAAAGTGTGGCGCTACTCAAGACAGCGACCTTGATTTCTGTCCAGCATGCGGCATGATTCAGAAGTAGAATCACTCTTCTTCTTCCGCTTCCCACTTAGCAATCATCTCAACGATTACCGGGTCATCCTCTTCTACTTGATAGAGGTAATCAGAAGGCATGTCTGTAGTCAAGAATACTGACTTTCCGGCACGGAATATTGTGTTTCCATCAGCGATTGCTCTAGTAGTATCGACCTCAATAATTGCCGGCCTATCAATTCTAACGTGACCGGCTTCCATTGCCTTCGTTATAGTTCTAGACAAGTGTACATGCTGTCTATCTCCTGCAGTGATGCCTAATTCCAAGATTGTTGGAACCTGGTCAGGTTCACACGGCCAGTAAAGCGCTTCTGGTATATCATCAGTAGGAAGATCCAACTCCAGTTCAATTGAATGACCGTAAGTTGCTCTTATCATCTCACCTTCAACTTGGTATCTACCCTTTTCATCTGAGTTAGCTATTGCTTCAAAGTGCCAACCTCTTAACCAGTGGTAATGTCTTCTTTGATTTGAAATTGCGTCCGATAATTCTCTTGTGTTAACCCATCCGTTAATGTCCATGTCAACGCCGAATTTTTCTGGCGCGTGTCTCAGTACCAGCGCTAGTATTCTACCTAGTGATTGTGCTTCACGGTCACTCATGATGAACTTGCCTTCTTGATTGCATATTGGGCAGTTACTTCCGATGAAGAATTTAGTTTCACACCCGTTGTCTCTACATTGTCTTAGCATGACTCAATCCTGCGTGCCTTCGTTCTTAGTATCTACGCAAATATGCCACATTAGATTAAACATTAATTGGGCATTGAATTCGACCGCTTCAATCAAATGCTACCTACCAATGGGATGTACATGGTTGATGTTGCCATAATTGGAGCCGGGCAAACAAAATATGGCAATCATCAACTCGGCATGAAGGGTATGTGGGCTGAAGCCGCGAATAACGCCTTCGATAGTGTTGACAAAGATTTTCATGCCAAACAAATCGACGAGGCTTTCATTGGCAGTGTTGCATTTGGCGGCGGACAATTGGGCAACACAGCTGCACTACTCACAGAACATTCGGGGATGCAGGGTAAGCCAGTCCGTAGGGTTGAGAATGCATGTGCATCTTCTGGCTTTGCCTTGAGAGATGCATGGATGGCAATAAAAAGTGGACAAGCAGATGTGGTTGTAGCAGGTGGAATTGAAAAAATGAATGATTTAACTCCTGAGCGCAAGCGATTTTGGCTTGGAGTATCGGGTGATACAGAATGGGAACGATTAGCGGGACTCACTTTCCCCGGAACCTATGCACTAATGGCAAGAAGGTATTTTCACGAATTCGATTCCTCACATGATGATTTAGTTCACATAAGCGTGAAGAACCACTATCACGGCTTGGAAAATAGTGTTGCACATATTCGAAAAGATGTAAGTTTTGACAAAGCCAAAAGCGGTTTTATGGTAGCTGACCCACTAACTCTGTATGACTGCTGCCCAACCTCTGATGGTGCATCATGCGTCATTCTAGCTGCGGACCACGTAGTAAAACAATTCACCGATGACCCAGTTTGGATAAATTCCTCCGCTGCTGCCTCAGACTACCTTGCACTTCATGACAGGCCATCAATAACTCAACTCATCGCCACACAAATGGCCGCAAAAAAAGCCTACAGTATGGCAGGAATAACGGCTAATGATATTGATTTAGCAGAAGTTCATGATTGTTTTACCATTGCCGAACTATTAGCCACGGAGGATCTTGGATTTGCCAATCGTGGTGAAGGAGGTTTGTTTTCAAGAGAAGGTCGAGGCAGAAGAAATGAAGGAGTAACTTGCGTTAATCCTAGTGGTGGGCTAAAATCGAAAGGTCATCCGTTGGGAGCGACCGGTACTGGACAAACCGTTGAGATTTTCAAGCAGTTGCGTGGAGAAGTAGAACCAGTCCGCCAAGTAAGGGATGCTGAGGTCGCATTAAGTCACAATGTTGGCGGCTCAGGTGCGACATGTGCGGTGCACGTTTACGGGAGAGATAGAACATGACAGAAGCAAAGGATTGGCAGGGTTATTTGGTCCAATCAGAAGGTGATTGTCATTTCATTCATTCATCTTGGAAATTGAACGAAAAGTGCGTTTTTGGTTATGACAGCGACTATACAACAATGGCAATATCACTGCTAAGACTGCTTTCTATAGAAAATCCAAACCTTACATTTTCAACTTATGATGAAAGAATAAACCTAGAAGTTGTTAAAGCCGCAACAGGCTTTGAGATTAATCCAAGCGGCTACCATCTCAAATGTAGCGATGATGCTTCATTACAGATTTATCCAGATAAGCCAGCAACTTTCAGCCTACCACTTGAAAATATGCAAAATATTGATGAAGAAATGTATAAACAATTAATCCTCGCCTGGCAGGATGAATCTAACATTCTTAATACATCTCAGGGAGCATATGTATCTGAACAACAATATGATGAAACGCTTGAATCTAGACTATCATTGATTGCCCAAAACCATGAAGGTATTATTTGGCCACAGAGGCAAATGGATTCAGAGGGAAAAATTATCGCTGACTCCCTTATCAAAATCAAACCATACGGAGAAGTAATTTCTTGGACAAAATTAAGCGCAGCAGGGGCACCTTCCGAGTTTGCCATTAGGGCTCCAATTCTTGGAGGAATTTCAACGGTAATGGTTGAGACATGTGATGGACCAAATGGCGTATTCCTATTAGTAGATGATGTACCAACCGTACCAAAGATCGGCGACTCGGTAGAGATAGTTGTAAGAATGCTGTACGCACAAG
>WTIT01000050.1:0-14756 GCA_011526375.1 Methanobacteriota archaeon | reverse complement strand
GTACCAAAGATCGGCGACTCGGTAGAGATAGTTGTAAGAATGCTGTACGCACAAGAAGGTGTCGTACGTTACGGGGCTAAAGCCATAATCACTAATCACTCATAATTGGCAAAGCATTCATAGAAAAAACCCGCTTTGGGGTAATTATGGCGGGATTTGGTGGACTTCGCAAAGGCCGGCGCGAGGCATCTGACAATCTATCTTACACAGAGGGTGGAGATTGCCCTAGGTGTGGTGGAGAATCTCAACCATCAACTATGGCTGGTTATCTTGTATGTGTTTCCTGCTCCCATGAATGGGCTGATCCAGATTATGTTGAAGAGAAAAAAATCGATGACATACCTACATACCATAGGGATGCTGAATTGATTGAGCAATTCAAGAAGGATGTCGCATCAGGTAGCTTAGCGAATGTACTTGGAGTCAACAAGAATCTTTCAGAACAACAAGAGGCATCGCTTGCCCGTCTAGAAGACAAATGGATGAGCGGGATGCAAGGTAGATTCAACACCGCGACCGAAGAGAGAAAACCACTCATGATAATGTTTGATGATGACGATAATATTGTATCAACCGAAGTCGCTGCCCTCACCATTGTATCAAACGGATTTGATGGTGGAGAAGAAATAAGGTTAGAGTATCCTGGCAAAGGTACAGAATTTTATTCGTACAATGTAAATGATGGAATGGGTTGGCGAAGAGGGGCTAATGCAGAAGAAACTGCTAGATCTATTGGCAATGTAATCAACAACAAATCTAACCTTGTGTTTGCTAATGTTGATGGCACAAGAATCTCGTTTGAATTAAGAAGCGATGATTTGAGACCAGAATCCCTAGTATTATTTGTTGATGACCCAGGAGGAACCGACATAATCGCAGAGAAGAACGGGGTAGTACTAGATGCTAGAAATGCCTCAGATTTTGAAGATTATCGCAGAGTTGTGGAAATGGTTTTGGAGGATGGAATAATCTCACCAAGTGAAGACCAGTTGTTATGGTCGTTGCGACAAGAGTTGGGTATCGATGATGCCTACCACGTTCAAATGGTCGTTAGCATGTATGGTGACCAGACATTGAAGGAGTGCACAACCTGCTCTGGTATGGCTGAATTGTATGTAGAATATGGAACATGGTATTGCCATTCTTGTGAAGAATGGTGTTAAGCAAATAAATCAATTACAGTGCCACAATCTATAGAATAATTTAACTCGGATTTATTCCAGTTTTTACTACAATTATCATAGGGATTATTCATAAGGTATGTCGCAATGGGGTAGTTAGGCGAGTAGCATGGCTGGAGATGTATTGTATATTGGAATTGATTTAGGAACTTTCCGCTCGGTAATGGTTTCTTCTGATAGTCACGAAGAAGAAGAGTTAACTGTAATTGGTACACCAAAAGACCCAATTGCTAGAAATTTCTTGAAGAGAGATGTTCTTTTCGGAGAAGAAGCGTTGAAAAACAGATTAGCTCTTAATCTATTTCGACCTCTAGAACATGGTGTAATCAAAGACACTGCTGAAGACAGAGATTTTATCGCTCACTTCATCACTCACTTGATTTCTCTATCAGACCCAGAAGACTACGACAGAGTTGTTGCAGTAATCGGTGCTCCTGCAGAAGCAAGTTATGTTGACAAGACTGCAATATTCGATGCTGCTGCTGGAACCGTTAATGCGGCAATGATTATTTCTGAACCGTTCGCTGTTGCTTACGCACTAGATATGATTGAGCACACACTAGTTATCGACATTGGTGCTGGAACAACTGACCTATGCCGTGTTTATGGTACAATCCCAAGCCCTGAAGATCAAATGCATACCGAGTACGCCGGTGATTGGGTTGACAAGAAAATTATCGAAGAAGTCCAATCTAAGTACAGTGGTGCACAAATTACCAAGGACATGGCACGAAGATGGAAAGAGCAGCATTCATTCGTTGGAACATCAACTCCAGACTCACCTGTAATGGTCGACTTCTCCATCGAGGGTAAGGCTATGACATTGGACATCACAGATTGTATCCAAAAGGCTTGTGAATCAATTGTTGACCCAATTGTTGATAACGTCAAGAAACTAATCGCTGGTTCCAACCCAGAATACCACGACCAATTCCGCAGAAACATGATTCTTGCTGGTGGCGGATCTGGAATCAAGGGACTCGGTGCAATGATTGAGCGAAGACTGAGTGACTTGGGTGATGTAAACGTCCATGTTGTTGATGACCCTGTCAGACTTGGTGCTATGGGCGGTCTAAGACTAGCAATGGAAGTACCGGAAGAAATGTGGAAAAACCTAACACTAGCATCTCGCTGAGTTTATTCTTCCTCTGTCAAGCCGTACTTAGCGGCTAATTGTGGATCGATTAGCGGCGCTTGGCAATGTGGACATCTATCACTTGCACTAAGCATTGATGGCCTAATTGCTAATACTGCCATGCACTTAGGACAAGCAGCAAGCATCTCCCCTTGTTCTAATTTGAAATCCATACCATCTGAATCATTATTGAAATAACCCGCTTTGTACATTGGATTGAAATGATACATGAATCTCCTAAATGAACCCAATGTAGCCCAACCAGTCAAAAACAAAAATAGCAAACCGCCGATATTTCCTGCGATAACAAATAACAGTGATTCTAAAGCATTTAGACCAAAAAACAGGGCTGCAATCAAAATCAGTATCGATGCCGGCCAATAAGCCCAAACAGCTCTAGATCGGTATGCGTTCCAAGTCATGAATGAAAAAATAGTAACAAAACCTAACACTAGACTAGACATTGCTGGAGAAATTAGTGATGCTAGCGCCCAGAATAGGTACATCACAATGAGGCCATCAATAAATACGATAAATGAGGTCCCTCTGTGAATTCTATCAAACACACTGTTCCTAGCAACGAGACTGTTTGGATTCATACCAGCCACTACCAATTGGTCACCTCGGTTTGGCTGCATAATCTACGCTATGAGCCATTTATCTTGAATCATTGCATTAGAGATTTGAATCAATAATATCGAAGGAGTCAAATCGCACAAACCTTTCCCTTAGCCATGGCGATGCGTGATACGGATGTTGAAATTCGTGGCGATAGCCTTGCAGGAAAAAAAATTCTACTGGGTGTAAGTGGCGGAATAGCCGCAGTTGATACGGTAAGATTGGCCCGTGAATTACGCAGACATGGGGCAATAGTTAGCGTCATGATGACTCATTCAGCACAGAAAATAATCACGCCCCTAGCAGTTGAATGGGCAACTCAAACCAATGTAATCACCGATTGGGAAAGTGATTTGTCTGCCTTAGATGATGTTGACGGTATTTTGATTTCACCTGCGACTAGAGATCTATTAGCAAGTTACCTACACGGGCTCCAACATGGTCCAATCCTCATGGCATTGAGTGCTGCTAGGTCAAGAGCGTGTCCGGTAATGATGATTCCAAGTATGCATGCAGATTTAGCGGATGACCCAGTGACTTCAGAACTTGTAACTGAAGTAGAGAGTTTAGGTATCAAAGTTCACTGGGGAGAGGAAGAAGAAGGTAAAAGGAAGACACCTCCTCATAGTGAAATAGTTGCTAGGTTTGCTAATTATATCAACCAACATAAGGCTAACAGAAAATCGATCGTGATTACTCTTGGCGCAACTAGGTCTCCCATAGATGACATTAGATTTGTGCAAAATACCAGCAGCGGCAGTACGGGATACCAAATTGCCGACCACCTATATCGTCACGGTCATGATGTAACATGTGTTTGTGGAGTTACCAACTACAACAGACCAAACTGGTTGCCTTTAGTAATCAAAGCATATACTCCAAATGAAATGCTGAACGAATTAATCGCGTTGAGTAATGATGATATTGATGCATGGGTACACTGTGCTGCAGTACTGGATTATGTTGTCGAGTCACCTGCTGAAGGAAAATTAGCTAGCCAGCAAGGCCCATTAGACGTAAAATTGGTTGAAAGCCCAAAGCACATACTTGAATTGAAAGAAAAATGTCAAAACGCTGTGCGGATAGGTTTCAAATTAGAGACTGGAATTAAACAAAAAGAATTGGTTAGAAGGGCGGTAGCCCAACTTGAGTATGCTGGAATGACCGCAGTGGTCGCCAATCGCTTGGAAGATTTACATCATAAAAGTAGAGCAAGAGCATATCTAGTTGACAAAACTGGTGCAGACTTCACATTAGATACAATGCAAGATGTCTGCATAGCAATTTCAACTATAATTGAGCGAGGCAATAGGTGATGATATGCGTCGATTCGCAATAATCGGCCACCGTGCACAATCCTCAGGCAAATTGCCGCTGAATGATTTGGCAAGTGGAGCAGGACGAATGGATGTACTAATTAGAGCATTAATGGCTTCGCTGATGACTAGTCATGGATTCAGAAGAGACTCTGAAATAATACTCCATTTATGGGGTGGACCAGGGCCAAAACGTCGATTGAAGATAGTTGGTAGTGAAGTAAAAGGAATTCACGCTGAAGAACGTTCAATTGCCGGACAGATTGCCAAGGTATTACGAGAACCAGTACCCCCTATTGGTTCTTGGATCAAAAGATCAAGCGGTATCTATGATGGAGGGGGCAGTATTGAAGAAACAATTAGAGAATGGCAAAATTCAACCATCATTGCCTTGGATGCAAATGCAGAGCGATTATGGTCTGAAAACACAACTATTCCAATGGTAAGTAATCCACATTCATTTGACTCTAGTGATGATGATGAAGTGGTTATCGATGGCATTGATATCGGATTTATTCTAAGCGATGATAAAACTCTAGAGTTAGATGATTCACATGACATCATCAAACGGTCAATTGGCCAAACGTGGCTTCAAGGTCACATGGCAATTGGAATCTGTCATTTTTTGATAGATGAGGGAGTTACGCTAAACCTTTAACCAAATAGGATAATTATCTTCACCGGTCTTTAAGCACCAGGTAAGCAACCTATCGTCGATTGCCAGTGGATGAGTCTGCGGCCATGTTGGCAAGCAAGATATGCTAGATTCATCCATCATCACAGCATCGCAGTCGCTATTTTCAACTGGAGTGTGATCAATACTTGCCGCACCTATGGTAAAAGTTGCAGTATTTTCATTGTCTGATGTCTCGGCAAAAGAAATTGCATCTCTGTACCATCTCATGCCAAGCCGAGTGGTTTGGAATTTTCCGTTCCATGTTGGTGGTGTGTTGATGTTTAACATCAATTCTCCGTGTCTAAACGCGGTTCTTAGAGCTTCAATTGGGTCCTTTGCCCAGGCCGGGTCGTCTTCAATTACCGGCCATCTACTAACGTGTGATTTTGAGATATCTACACTGGGGCGTCTCAGATTTGCTGGTTCCAATGGTAAGACATCTAAGGCATATTCAACTAATTGTACCGTAGCATCGACGGCTTTTTGCATACCTTCTTCCTCAAAAGACGACAATGATGACGCAATGGCTGGCATACCATACAATCCAGCTTCTCTTGCTGCGCCCATTGTGCCGCTGTGATATGAATCTTGAGACATGTTAGGGCCAAGGTTCACTCCTGAGACTACCAATCTTGGAATAACATCTGGCAATATGTGATTTAATCCCTTATCCAATGCCACAATCATGGTATCACAGGGTGTTCCATCAAGTTCAATCAAGTGTAAATTGTTGTCATTAACATCCCACACTGATTTGAGGTCGTCCCTAAATCTCCAAGACAAAGGTGTCATCAAGTTGATGCGCATTCCAGTGGCTGATTGGTTATTGCTTGGAGCAAAAACTACAACTTTATGACCTCGCTTGTTTAATGCTTCAACAAGTAGACGCATTCCGATCGCTTGGATACCATCGTCGTTAGTAAGTAATAACCAACCTTGATTTTCAGCTCTTGTCATTATACTCCCTCTTTATGAATCCAAACCTTCAACCGTTTCATTGTTCGTATACTCCTGTGAACTGCCAAAAATTACCATTAATATGCCACTGATTAGAATTGGCCCTCCTAACCATGTCCAGAATCCTGGCAGACCTGTACCAAATAATGCAAATCCGATGAGTGAGCCAATAATCGGCTCCATTGTTACACTGGTTGAAACTACAAGTGGCGGCATATACCGTAAGCAGGTATTCAATCCTGTATGACCTAATAATCCAGCAATTAGAGCCAGCGCCAAGAACCACCAGAAATATTCTGCTTGAAGCCAACCAAAAGCGCCCATTGTACTAAAATCATCTTCAATAAAATATGATGCAGGAATCAACAGTAATGCACCTATTAGAGTAACTGGAAAAGCATAGAGAAATATCGGCATCCACTTCCTTAACACTCTCCCGCTAACAATGTAACCAACTACGAACACTGCACCTAAGAATGCTAAAAAGTCACCCCATATTGTTACAGTTCTGCCACCTTGCTCGTCACCCAGATCTACCAAGGCAAGAGCAGCCCCGACAAATCCTATACAAGCACCGATAATTTCCCAGCGATTGGGACTCCTGAAATATGACAAAGAAAAACGAGCAATAAGAGCCATTCCGAAGACAATTATCAGTGGATGAGCGGTCACAAATAACAATGAATGAGTTAACGAAGTCTCATCTAAACTAGCAACCCATGCACCAAAATGCAGTGCTAGGAAGATACCGCCAGCAAGTAGCCAGAGGATAGTATCCCTAGCAAAAAATCTTGATTTTAACGAATGTCCGTGGTTCTTCCATTGTATCATTGCTAACGGTGCTAATACAATTGAGGTAAGTTGTAAACGCCAAGACGCTCTCAACAAAGGGGGTACATCGTCGACCTGTTGAAACAACGCTCCAGCGCTGGAAACACCGAAAACTGCCGCAACCAGTAACATCCACACCCATTTGGGAGTGGCTACAGTGCTAGTCATTCAACTCACACTCAAGCTGTCTCTGCCTCAAGAATAGCCTCTTCGCCACCACTTCCAATGACACCTGCTCTCTTGAATAGCCAGTAAATCAAAGCACCAATAGTAACGTTCAGGAGAACAAATCCGACAAGTCGGCCAACATACCAAGATGTAGCAAACGGATCGTCTACAAGTGTATCAATGAATGACAGAATACTAGACTCTGTACCAAAGAATGCTTCACCAGTAAGAAGTCCTGCGGCAACCATGAATGTGCTCAGTAGAATCAATGCTCGTTGTTTTTCAGCCTCAGTTGAACCTTGTTCTTCCTTGATTTTATCAATTCTAGGCTTCAGTTTCTTTTCTTCCCATTGGTCTCTTGCGTAACCACCAATAAGCATAGGTAGCGTGTAAGGAACTGTTAGATACATACCAAGTCCAAATGAGGTTCCCATTCCAGTTGCCCATTCGACAAACATACCCAACAAGAATCCTAGGAATAGCAACCATAAGTCGCCTTCTTTCTCAGCGAAAATCACAGAGAAAGTTGCGAATGCGTTTGCTTGTGGCGCCAGCAATTCTATTGTTCCATCAGCAAGTTGTATTGAAAGGAAAATTGCGACACCTGCTCCAATAATTGCTCCAGGAACAACACCCATGATGTTACCTTTAGAGATGTGATATGGTCTGTTTCCTATGTATAGGCTGTTTTTGTAATCTCCAATTACTGTTCCTGACATGGAAATTGCTGAACCGAATACTGTGGTGCCAACCAATCCTAGAAGGATGGCATCTTGAGTAGTGAGTTGTAGCAGATCTTGAGCATTCAAGAATACACCCAACAACATTAGCAGAACAATGAAAGAGGTTCCTGAAACGGGTTCAATTCCAGTCTCGCCCATTACTCTAACAGCAATTGCACCTAGTAGGAATGTTGTCATGATTAGTACAGTGGCGAAAATTAGTGATGCCAGTATCGAGAATCCACCAATTGTGAAAATAAGTATCATTGAGAAGAATGTCAGAATCATGAAAATTGGGATATGTTTCAGTGGCCATTCATACCATCCTTTGCCTTCCATGTATTCTTGGCTTCCTTCGCCCTTTAATGCACCGCCAATGTCACTGAAAATGTTGAGGAAGGTTTTGTACATCTTGGCCAAACCAAACATTCCACCTCCAACAATTGCCCCTATTGCAATTGTTCTAACCGCTTTACTAAATGCCAGCATTTGTAGTGCTGCACCAGTCTCACCGGCGTAATCTTGAATTGGTACATTTGATTGTGAGATAGCGTCATAGATAGGGAAATTGAACCAAACAACTAGTGGAACCAAGAAGAACCAACCAACTATGGTTCCAAGGTTAACCAAGAAAGCAACTCTGGTCTTCATGAACCATCCAATAGCAAACATGGACGGAGTTAGGTAAACTCCGATGTAGGTGTAAGCAAATGGATTCCAGGCAGTATCAGCACTCCATTGAGTATAACTCAATGACACACCGTCAACCGTACCTGATGGTTGGTGAATGGTACCTTTAGAGTATATTGTTGCTAAGCCAAAATCGCCTACATGAGCTGTTTGAGCAATCCAATCGAACAAGGCAAGTTTCTTATCACCAATCCAAATTAGTGGATACTCAACTAAAAACAGACCAAGCATGGTAATTGCTGTCCAAATACCGATTGTTTGCAACGATTCTCTTGCGTGCTCTACTGCACCAGTGTTTACATCTGAGGCAATATCTAGCATCTTCAAAGTCGCCTCAAAACCAGGCAGTGGCAGTGGATCTTCAACCAACCAAACCCTCCGGAAAATAATGAAATACATCACACCAAGGAATCCAGCAAACATACTTGCTACAATACCAATGAAGGCTAAATTGAATGCATCACCGTCTGCCAATGTAATCAGTGGCCCGCTGGCTAATTCATACCTAGCATCGCTAGCTAGCAGGAAAATTGCGGGGAACGTGAAGATGAATCCGGTGGATGCATGGGTAGCACCTGTTGTTGCTGATGTGGCGATGTTAACTTCAGAAGGAGACCACTTTAGCGCCATTCCAAGCAAATATGCAATATACCATGCTGCTGAGATAGCAAGGCCTAGTTTTAGTCCGATATATGCAGTAACACCAGAAAATACAGCACCAATGGCGATACCATAGAGAACTTTTGGAGTACTCCAATGGGATACTTCAAATGATTCTTCAAGATTCTTTTCCTCAAGATATTGCTCAAGTACACCAGTGTTTAGGTTGTTGTACATTTCGTCATCTAACCAAGTGAGTTTTCCTTCCTCAATGGCTTTCAGACCCTCAGGAGTAACTGGTTGTCGATATGCAGATTTCTGGACACCCATCAAATTCTCCCCCAAATGCGCTTCCGCACATACTCTTGTGTACGCGGCCACTTGAATACTATTCCGCTTGGAAATGTCAATAATTTACCGACTTAAGCATCATTTCTTTCTGACGATTTTTTAATTTGTTTTACTGGTAAACCAGCCCAAACCTCGCCAGCGGGAATCTTTTTCCATTTACCGACCAAACCATTTGTTGCTATCACAGCGCCTTCCCCAACTGTAACACCTGGCTGAATTGTAGTACCGGCACCGATTAGGCAACCTTTCTTGAGATGTACTCTAGCGAGAACAATTTGGCCTTTCTCAACAAGATGACCATTGATTACGGACCTGCCACCAACAACCACTTTATCTTCTACAGTTATGACCGATGGATCGTTCAAATTGATGGAGTTAATTTGTACACCCTTACCGATTTTAGCACCTGCAAGACGGTAATAAGCATTACAGATAGGCGATGGTATGGTATGAACTAAAACTGGGTGAGTACAGCGATGAAGATGTGCACAAACAGCCCATCTGATTGTGGTCCAAGATTCTAGTTTGTCGACGATCTTATCTTCACCCTCAGGTATTCTTACATGAATTATCCTTTGAGTCATTCCCGACATGAATAGTAGTGACAATATATAGACCATGAAACACAGGCCAATAGTTAGGCCATAAATAACGTAATTTACAACCTTATCATCTACCAAAAATTGTTCGGTTACCGCATCAAAGACTGCTAATGCTGGAGCAACTGGAAGACCCCATAGCACAATCGTGTAAAGTAATAGGATACCCGAACCGATGGTCTGAGCAAGGGCAAAATTGCGCACTTATACCACCAAATCAAGATTCATCTTTGAGGAATTGGGCATCATAATCGTCAGCCATTTTTATTCCCTTTTCTAGGTCAACCTTAGCACACAAATACGAACCTGTGATGATTACCACTACGATGGTCATAATCGCCATTCTATCATCGAAGTATCCTGCAGCTGCAGCATAAAGGAATGGTCCAACCATTGCAGCGGCTTTACCTATGAAACCAAAGAATCCGAAGAATTCAGTTGTTCTACTCTTTGGAATCAACATAGTGAACATCGAGCGAGCCTGAGCACCTGCAGCCCCCATAACACAACCAACAAAGAATCCGAGAATAATCCATTGCAGCGATACGGTAATTCCAAGAGGCGCCCAAACCTTGTCTCTCATAGTTTCTGGCCACCAGTCCATGTAACCGCCCTGATCAAGCATTGTCGGGTGTCTTTCACCAACTTCTGCACTACCGTCTAGAGGACCACCCTCAAAGTGTATTGAAAATCTGTGGTCACTAGCATTATCAAACGCTGCAACCATACCTGCTGCTTCAGAACTGGTAAGTTTGTAAGTGGCTTTATCTTCTTCTGCAACATCTTCACTGAACATAGATGCTCCGGCCATGACTGCACCTGATAACAACAGAATCAGAACCAATCCTACCCAACCCATGCCTTTTCTCATGATAGCAATCATTGCAACACCCACACCTAAAGTAGCAACACCAATCACGATTATTGCACCAAAGCCGTCAACCCATTTGAATCCGCCAACGGCTTCATCCTCGGTTTCTTCAAACGACATCCAAGTTCCAAATGCATCCCTGAATTCGGCGTCACCAGAACTATCCGCTGAGACCCATCCATCAACTCCACGGTCATACAATGTTGTGAGAGTATATTCGTCGGCCTCGGCATCGTAATCATACTGGAAGTCATATCTCTCATGATCGTCCTCAAGTTCGAGAGGGGCGAAGCCAACCGCAGCCACAGCAACTAAACAATAGATTGCCAGTGCGAGCATCAAGGCAAATTTAGTTCCAGACTTATCGGCGATTTTACCAAATACAATACTCATTGGAACAGCGACAAAGTTTACTGTTAACAGTAAGGCAATGTTCATTGTTGGATTGATTCTAAGCACTGACTCACCGAATGCTGATGCCATACCATTGATTGTATTGACACCGTCATAGAATAACAGGTAAGCGATGATAAACAGAAACAGAACAGGGAATTCAACTCGAATTTGCTTCAATGTTTTCCAAACCTCTGCGTAAGCAAACTTTGTCGAATGGATGACACCTTGGTATTCAATCTCGTCAAGTATTGGTGGCTCTGGAGTCTTGAAGAACATCAGTGCACCGAATCCCCACCACCATAATGCGGAAGTTGAGAATATAACTGCAAGTTGGAAATTAGTATCCCAAGGTGTAGCTAGTAAAACTACTAAATGGAATAGAAGGATGATTGAGCCACCCAAGAATCCGTACGCATAGCCCCATGATGAAACATGGTCCATCGCTTTCTTAGGGGCTAGATAAGGCATAAATGCGTAGTAAATTGTGTTACCACCAGAAAATCCAATAGAACCGATGACAAACATAAATGCCAGGATTAGATATCCTTGGGAACCAAAGTATGGTGCTGCACCCATTGCGGCACAGAATATTATACCAACTACTGTGTACCAAAACAATAGTTTCTTCTTGATTGGCATTCTATCAGCAATTACACCAAGGGCTGGAGCAGTTACTGCAACAACTAACATCGCTAAACCATAAACTAGAGCGAAAAATCCAGCACCGCCTTGAGTACCAGTTGCTTTGTTATACAAGTTAGCCATCAATGCTGGTACAATAACTGTCATCACAGTTAGCGCATATGCTTGGTTAGCCCAATCATACCAGTACCATCCTTTGAGTGCTGATTTATCATCATCACTCATTGCGTCAATCAAATCTTTTGCAGAACTATCTGCATTAGCAACCGCTCCCCCAGCCATGACCTTTGATAGTTAACTTAGGCTTATGAATTAGACACCTACAAAAGTGTCAAACTATGTAGTTTTGACAAATTGATGAAAAAATCAGTGGTCTCTAATGATTTTGTATCTACCGAGAGCTTCCATCCACATGATTTCCTTGCCAGCCTCAATTGACATCTCTGGCTCCATTGGCAAAATCATCATGCTGTGGTCTCTCATGTTCATAGCGTGAACTTCATCACCGTCAATGTGAGTTACCATTGCAGTTCCTTTTTCGATCATTGGCACCTGAATGTTATCTGTTACTGTACCAACGTGAGAAATTTTCTTAGCAGAAAATAGGGATACTAACTCAAGTCTTGCTTTGGCTGACCCGTGCTTACCTGGTTTGGATTTTGAAATGCTCAAAATTTTGTATGCCTCATCATCAACAACACAAAATCGACCTACTTTCAATGTTCTAATCTCTACTCTGTCAGTTCCTACCATGGGTCTGCCTCATGTTGCTGGCATGGTGTTGGCTTATGACCATTGCCACTCAATTACTAGTTTTGTCACAATTCACGAACATCAAATCTATTGCCAGAATCAGCCATTGAATGGTTCGTCATCAAATCAAAAAGTGCCTTCGCTACATCATCCGGTGCTACCAAATCGCCGTTTTCATGAAAACCAATGAATCTCTCAACCATTGGAAAATCGTCAGCCGAAACTGAACGGATTGTTGCCTGCATGTCAGTATCAACAATGCCAGGTGCTACAGACACTGCGCTGATGCCATCATTTGAACCCTCATCAGCTAAACTACGTGTCCACATGTCAAGGCCTGCTTTTGATGTGCAGTATGCTGACCATGATGCTAGTGAATTGACCGCTGCTCCAGAGGATATTGTCGTCACTCTACATCGCTGAGCGTTGACCATCAAAGGATGTAATAATTTGGTCAATTGTTGCACTGCTAGAAGATTAACCTGAATGGTATCGTTCCAAAGATTAGTGTCGACCTCAAACATAGAGCCGACCGGCCCAATAATTCCTGCATTGTGTATGATGCCGTTAATCGCATTAAATTTCTCGCTAATTTTTTGTGCTGTCGAGCGGATCTGAGCCTCGCTGGACAAATCGCAAGGAAAAATCATTGATTCCAAGTTTTTTCCTTTCAGAGATGTTTCAAGCGATATCAATTCATTAGACTCTCTCGCTAAGCCAATTACAGTAAATCCGTTAGATGCAAGAATATCACATATTGAGCGCCCTAGTCCTTTTGATGCGCCGGTTACAAGATAAACTTGGGATTCTGACATACAACCAACTACTCTGCATGCATTTCGAGAATTTCTAGAGGAATGATCTGCAGCGCCTCCTCATGAGTCGCTTCTAAGTTTACTGGACAGGCCACTCCGTTATTCACTGCATCAAGCCATGTCCTAGCACACACGCACCAGCGGTCGCCTGGCTTTAGGCCGGGAAAATTAAAATGCGGTGCTGGAGTAATGAGGTCGTTACCTTTTGATTTGGCAAAATTAAGGAAACCCTCAGTCACTATGCAACAAACGACGTGCAAACCACGATCGTTACTATCTGTGTTACAACAGCCATCTCGATACCAACCAGTGAGTGGATCTTTTGAGCATTCTTGCAGTTCCTTACCCAACACATTGATACTAGGATTCATGAAATCACCTGTAATCTGACTTACATTAATACTTGTAGAAACCTTCGCCAGACTTTCTACCTAATTTCCCTTCAGCAACCATGGATTTTAACAAATCTGCGGGAGCATACTTGTCATCATTCAAGCCTTCATGTAGAACATTCATGATGTGAAGAACAGTGTCTAGACCAATTAAGTCCGACAAGGCAAGAGGCCCAATAGGATGGTTCATTCCCAACTTCATAATGCCATCAATCGCTTCAGGCTCAGCAACTCCTTCCTGCAAAGTAAGGATTGCCTCATTCAACATCGGGCATAAAATTCTGTTGGAAACGAAACCAGGTGAATCATTACAAGATAATGCGGTTTTACCCATTTTTTCTGCTGCTTCAACAACTGCAGAATTGGTTGCTTCGCTTGTCTGGTCGCCGTTAATTATCTCTACTAGTTTCATAATCGGGACAGGGTTCATGAAATGCATACCAATGACCTTATCGGGACGACTTGTTGCGTTAGCAATAGTAGATATTGAAATTGATGAAGTATTAGAAGCAAGAATACACTCTGGTTTACAGATTTCATCTAATTCAGAAAATATCGATGTTTTCAACTCCAATATTTCTGGCACCGCCTCTACTACCAAATCGACATCAGCGCAGTCATTTCGATTGGTTGTAGTTGTTATTCTGGCAAGTGTTTCATCTGCATCTGATTGGCTCATTCGTTCTTTTGACACCAACTTAGATAGCGACTTTTGGATAGTAGCCATGCCTCTGTCAACAAATTCTTGCTTGATGTCAACCATCAATACCTCGTAACCTGCACTTGCGGCAACTTGAGTAATTCCGTTACCCATTTGTCCTGCTCCAATAACTGCGATTCGCTTCATACCCTATCAAATGGCCCAACAATAAGACGCTATTGAATATGCCCATCGACGGGACAAACATAATATGCCACATCAAAGAATTGAAACACATGGTCGAGATTCTATGTCCACATTGTGAAGGAGAAATTGAATTAGATGATGATGCATCTGGTGAATTTGAGTGTCCGCTTTGTGGTGGAGAATTCGAATGGAATAT
>WTIT01000154.1:42034-45928 GCA_011526375.1 Methanobacteriota archaeon | reverse complement strand
TTCCCAAGTTGGTCCATCTGCTGAATCGGTTACGACAACTCCCATCGAGCTTAATTCATCTCTGATTTCATCGGCTTTTGCCCAGTCCTTGTTAGCTCTTGCTTTACTTCTCTCGACCAACAAGTCCTCGACACGTGGGGCGATTTCCGCCTTTCTTGGGTCTTCCTCTGGCTCTAGCAGAGCAAATTCTCGAGTTGGCAGAATTCCCAACACGGCACCTGCCGATTCTTCTAACCAATCAACAGCATAATGGGCAAATGCATCTTTATCTGATTCATCCAAACCACTGGCCATCACTTTGGTGATTTCCCTTACTCCTCCAAGGACTTTTGCTACTGCATCTCTAGAATTAAAGTCGTCATCCATAGCCATAGCGAAGCCTTCACCCATCTTCTCCAACATTGCAAGGGATTTAATCAACGGCTGTTGGGAGGTAATATCTGGTTGCGGTAGTGAAACTGGTGATTTAGATGTCATACCCTTCAAAGCACTGATGTAACATTCAAGAACACGATTATAATTCCTTTCAGCATCTTTCAATAATGTCTCATTCATATCGATGGGTGAGCGGTAGTGGGCATTGATTAAAGCAAATCTAAGCACCATTGCATCAACTTGTTGCAAGATATCTTTGATAGTCCAAAAGTTACCTAGTGACTTACTCATCTTTTCACCATCGATATTTACGAAACCGTTGTGTAACCAATGATGCACTATCGGTGAGCAGCCAGTATGACATTCACCTTGGAAGATCTCCGCTTCATGATGCGGGAATCGCAGGTCATGACCACCACCGTGAATATCGAATTGCTGACCGAAATGGTCCAGTGACATAGCAGTACACTCGATATGCCACCCTGGCCTTCCTGGGCCCCAGGGAGAATCCCATGTTGGCTCATCAGGTTTAGCTGCTTTCCACAATGCGAAATCCTTGTGATCTCTCTTGCCCGAACCAGTATCATCAACCCTGCCACCGGCTCCTGAACGGACTGCATCGATATTTTGGCCGGTTAATTGACCGTACTTATCAGGTGCTGATTCGACATGAAAGTAAACTCCATCAGTTGCTTGGTATGCATGGTCTTTGTCAATTAAATCTTGAGTAATACGAATCATGTCGTCAACATAATCTGTACAACGTGGATAATCATCAGCTCTGAGGATATTCAATGCATCCATATCCTCGTAGTAACTTGCAATGTTGGCATCCACTAGTTTTCGCCAATCGTCACCAGTTTCGTTGGCTCGCTTGATGATTTTATCATCAATGTCGGTGAAATTCTGCACATAATGGACATCGAAGCCAGAAGATTCTAGCCAACGGTGAATTAAATCAAATGCAAGATAACATCGGGCATGCCCAAGATGACAATTATCGTACACTGTCACTCCACAAACATACATAGAAACCTTACCGGGTTCCATGGTTTTGAATGGAACTTTTTCCCGGCGGCGGGTATCATGTACTCTGAGCGGCATATGAAACAGGCACTGGTGTTAGCCATCACACTTGAAGGTTATAGATACGATTCTTTTCGCCATGCTTGGTCTTGTAATGAAGAATGTGGGAAATGGAGTCGTGTTTGGTGGCAAACATGTACCTGATGAACTAATTGTCCGCATGAGTTGGCTGCTACCTGCAACCATCGTGCCGTTATCTATGGTGATTCATTTGCTTAGTGGAAATTCTAGGGATTTCCCATTTTTTATCTCCGAGGCTGATTTTCCCGGCATAGAACGCTGGGTATTTACCACTGGGCTAGCAATTTCTGGATTAATACAGATATTGTTTGCATATCGTGTCTGGTATAGATACAAAGGGACAGAATCACCAAGGTTACTATTCGTGTTTTTGTTATGTGGAATTTTTGTTGGTAGTAATTTGTTCGTCATGGCATTTGCCAACATGTATGATCATCTAAAATTGCATGTTGCTACAGCATCTATCGTATTTCAACTTGGAATAGTTTGGGCAATGTTGTCACATTTCGCGTTACCCGGAAACAACAAACCAGGGAAAAAACTGCGAATCTGTGCCATATTAGTCTCTATTATTTCCTATGTTGTCATGTCACAAGCAGTTGTAAGAGCAGTTGCAGGACTTGAAGACTATGGATTGGAAGATGATACGATATTTACCCTCGACAGAATACAATACGCCGTGGATGTTGCAGCATATGCTGAATATGCGTTATTCGTTGCCTTGATTATGTGTCTTTACTCGATAGAACAAGACCTACTCGCACAACCAAAGTCAATAGAGGAGTGAATCTTTTACATTGATTAATGGCTTTGACATATCGAAAACTTCTGCCTCTTGTTTTGTCATATCACCGAGCCTCAGTGCTTCTGAGAGTATTCTTGAAGTTGCCTCAGGGTGATATTGTACGGTTCGTATCGGTCTTGTTGGGTGTTGACATGCAGCTATGGAACAATGTTCTGCTGAGCCAATTACTTCAAGTTCCCCTGCATCAACAACATGGTCTTGATGAGTGAATACCGCATTGACCTCAGTGCCATCATTGTATTTTACTGACGAAACAAAGTGACTGCCTGCACTGGCCCGTTCAACCTTACCCCCAAGAGCAGCAGCGATGATTTGATGGCCAAAGCAGATTCCAATGATGGGCACTTCTGCTGTGCGAATCAACTCAGCAACCTCATCCATCCACGCCTCCCATGAACTTACGTTGCGCCGTGACCCAGTTATTGCAATATAGTCGCAATCAACGGGTTCTGAGACCACTGTACCAAAGCCGTATTCGGTTCTTTCACTGGTGTGAGGGGACCAAAGATATACTTCTGGATTGTCAAAATGGGCAATAATTTCTCTGACACCTTCTTTACCAAACGCTTTCCGTTCCGCCAATAAGTCGACAACTAACAAACGCATGTCAATCATGCTTCTGCGGTTTCTGCAGTCTCGACCTTCTTTGCTTCGATTGCTGCGTCATTTGCTTTGAGTTGTTCCCAAACAATCTCAGCGATGTCTTTAACTTCCATTTCCGACCCAATTGCCGATAATCCATCGGTGATCATTGTCGAGCAGAAAGGACAGCCAACCGCAACTGTATCTGCACCGGTTTTTGCAAGTTCTTTAGAGCGTATTACATTGACACGATCATAGCCTTCGTCCACATGCTCTTCCATCCACATTTGCGCACCACCTGCGCCACAACAGAATGAAGATTTACCGCTCCTTTCTGGTTCTACATCGACTCCGCCAATAGCATTCCTTGGAGCATCGAGTTCTCCACCAATTCTGCCGAGGTAACAAGGGTCGTGGTAGGTTACTGAGCCATCGTGTTTTGGATCTGGCAACTTACCTTCAGCCTGAAGATGATTGATTAATTGCGAATGGTGCATTACTTCGATATCTTCGCCTCCGTAGTCTTTGTATTCCTTACCGAGAGTATGGAAACAGTGTGGGCAAGATGCTACTACTTTCTTGACGCCTATCTCCTCAAAGGTTGCAAGGTTAGTTTCAGCTAACATTTGGAACAGGTATTCATTACCTGCTCGACGAGCAGCGTCACCACTACAACCCTCTTGCATGCCTAAGATTCCAACATCGAGTCCGGCTTCTTTCATGATTGAAATGGTATCTCTTGCAACCTTCTTATTGCGCTCATCAAAAGACGCAGCACAACCAGCGAAGTAGATGTATTCAGCAGGTTCAGCAACCTTGACATCAAGGCCTTCAGCCCAATCGCCTCTTTCGTGAGATGGTAGACCGTAAGGGTTCGAATCGGATTCTAAATTTTCGATGGTTGCCATTAGTGGCATTACGGTATCCTCAACCTTTTCATCAAATTCCATTCGCTCCATCATCAAGTGTCGACGAGCGTCGGTCAACTTCGGAACATGATCGATGTATATTGGACATGCTTCTAC
>WTIT01000154.1:11630-41934 GCA_011526375.1 Methanobacteriota archaeon | reverse complement strand
GCGATTGTGTAACCAGTTTCGACCATTAGGTTCCATGGACCCTTGACTACCTCTGGCAGCAAACTATGAGAGAACCAATTAGCTGTAGCAAGGTCAAACATGTCGGTTGAGAGCATCAAAAAGCCCCAAAACATTAGGACGTGAATGCCACCAGCAATTTTGTCTTCTAGCACCTTCTTTTGTCCCAACCAGCCTGTAGCAACTTCCTTAATTCTCGCTGGCCAATTATCGAATCTGTTGTCTGGTTTACCAAGCATTACCAAACGCGTTGCTTTCCAAACTTGATAAGCAAAAAATGAAATTGAAACTGCTCCGATTATTGCAAGAATTGCCCAACCGGGTATTGGCCCATAGTCCATCAATAACGGGTGCTCCATGATATCACCTTGTCTGTGCTATCTAAGCCGATAATAAGACATCTATTGAAGTCACCGTATCAAAGCACAAATAAAACAACATCATGAGGATGACACATAAGCGGTCAAAGTGGGGGTTTTCAATGACATTTATTTCAACCAGTGCACCAGGAAAATGTATTCTTTTTGGTGAACACGCAGTTGTGTATGGCCATCCTGCAGTCGCAGTGGCAATAGACCAGCGAATATCAATCAAGATTCAACCGTCGACTAGCGGCATGTGGTTGCTTGATGGTGGAACATTAAACATGTCAAGAAATCCACACATCAAAGGACTAATCGATAAATTATGGCCAGTTGAGGATGGAGCACCTCCGCTATCAATTCACATAGATGGAAATATTCCACGGGCTTCGGGACTAGGTTCCTCTGCAGCTCTTTCGGTAGCCTTGGCTGGCGCATTAAGACTGGCAAGAGGCAGATTGGTGAAGGATAGTAAGTCAAACGACCAAGATAATTGGGCCGAGGGTTATGGCTCGAGCATTTCAGAAAGTGATGCATATGGTACTGACAATGGGCTATTTGTCTCTAACAATGGCGAAGAACTCACGCTAATCATTGGAAAACAAGCTGTTGATGCTGATGAAAATGCCATCCTTGCTCACAGCGTCGAAGCCGCTGCTCAAAATGGCCGGGCCTCACCTATGGATTCATCAACATGTTCGCACGGCGGAGTTGTAGTAATATCCGACCAAATTGAAGCAGATTTAACCCATCTCTATCGACGCGAATTAACCATGCCGGATGGTGAAAGATTTTGGCACATTCACGAACTGGACTTAGGAAAGATTCCGGAGGATGTTTATTTGGTAATAGGCAGTACAGGAGTCAATGCACCAACCAGTAAACAAGTTGCTAAAGTTGCCCGAATGCTAGAGCAAAATCCGGCTCGAATGGAAGAAATAGAGACAATAGGAAAAATTGCTCGCAGGGGCATTGATGCTTTGATCGCAGGCGATTATGAGGCCGTTGGCAGGACGATGACTGAGAACCAAATCATGCTCAAGAGCATTGGTGTTTCCAGTCCCGAATTGGATAGCCTGATCAAGGCTGCCGCTCCAACTAGTTTGGGCGCAAAGTTGACCGGCGCTGGCGGGGGTGGTTGTATGATTGCACTCACTAGAAATCCAAAGTCAACCAGTGATGCAATCGAACTGGCAGGCGGCAGAACGCTAATTTCTAAATTAGGTAGCCCGGGTATGAAAATTGACAGCCAAACCGAAATTACATTTTGGACAAAAAGTTGAGACTGTGGACAAATCAATCGTTTGAGGGAAATGCTGTCATTTAAATACCTCTTATAAGCCGCTTATATACATGACAACTGATGAAGAACGTCTAACAGTAGTGAATGTAGTTGCAAGCACAAGAGTCGCAGAAGAACTTGATCTGCCTGATATCGCAATCCAACTCAATTGTGAATATGAACCGGAGCAATTCCCCGGTGTAGTTTACCGTGTAACTGACCCTAAGCTGGCAATTCTAATGTTCCGCTCAGGAAGAGCGGTCTGTACTGGTGGTAAGGACGAAGATAACATCCACACCGGTATCGACAGAATGATCTCTGACCTCCGCGGGGCTGGAATCAAGACATGGGACTTAGCTGACGTTGAGATTGAAGTTCAAAACATGGTTGCAACCTACGCACTTCACTACCCTGAAGATTATGACGGTAACGACAAATTTACCGGTGAACCACTTGCTGGCGTACCAAGAAAGTTGAACCTCAACAACCTTACCTTCCACCTACCCTTCGACAAGGTTGAATACGAGCCAGAACAATTCCCTGGACTAATCTATCGACTTGATTACCCGAAGGTAGTATGTCTGATTTTCGGCAGTGGTAAGATGGTTATTACTGGAGCTCGCCACAAAGACGAGATTTTAGAAGCCGTCGAGATTATCAAAGACGAATTAGCAGACTTGCTGTGAAATTAGTTCACCCTCCTGATTGTGACAGGAGAAGTGTTCATTGCCTACATGGTGCGTCGCTTAAGCATGCGGAGCATTGCCTGTAGGCAAATCAAAGCGTTGTCTCTGGTTTTGATTATGCTCTTCTCAACCACTATTTTGTATGAATCGCCTAGTGAATTGATCGAATCTGATTTTTTTGAAAGTAATTCAAAATCATCATCAAACACTGCGGATGTTCCAGTCTGGCGAGTTGGCGACAAATGGAAATATGCTGGTACATTTGACCCAACCCAATTGGTTATTGATTCGGGTGTTGAGGCAAATGTTGGAGAGATTAACGGCGATTCAATAACCGAAGTATTGTCAATCACTGAGCAGAACGTCGCCGGAATCCCGACTTTGGTTTACACCATCAGAACCTCAGCAAATTTCGATAAATCTGGTGTTTCATTGGACTCGTTTACCGGGACTGCAGAGATTGAATTCACCCAAACCGAAGTGTTGCGCGTGAGTGATTTGGCTTCTCTAAGTAGTGATTTAGATCTCTTCATCGAATTCACTCCAAGTGGCATTAGTTTCTTGAAACAAACAATTGGCGATATTACAATTTCCAACACCTACACTCCACCGAGCGAGAACTATGATTTCCCGTTGAGAGACGGCGACCGTTGGACAACTACTGTCACATCAACTTCACAATGGTCTGGTTCTAGTGATTACATAACCCCGTTCCCACCACCGACCACAGATACCAACACCTCTACCTATGAAGTAACTAGCGTTGGAGTACCAACCAATGATTTTGGCCAATCGATTAACTATGGTGGCTGTGATAATTCATATGAGGTTACATCATTCAATTCGGATGGTGATGAAGCAGGATACACCTGGTACTGCCCGGAAGCTCGTAATTTTGCTTGGAAACATACTGAAGAAGATGTTGGCCTGACCATTGACTTTAGATTAAAGGAATACATGCCAAAGGATTCCTCTGGTGTCGACATATACAACGATCCAGGGGTGCGTGAAGATTGCTTAGTTATTGAAACAGCAAATGATGTCACAGCCCTTGACACACCGATTGATGTCTGGGTAAACGCTTCATCAAGTACGGGCTGCCTTGGAACTACAAGTGGTGTTTCATTGGAACTACGACATGAGGCGACTGGTGAAGTGCAAACATTGACTACTGCCGCAAACGGCAGCGCTTGGACTACTCTAAATATCGGCAACTCAGAAGATGGCTCTACAACATCTACCGACTGGGCAAGTCATGGTTTAGTTGCAAGGACCACCAACGGCAATCTGGTTGGTGCCAAAACAATCACCTTAGATGACGACTTGGTCGTGCTAGATTTGTTTGCTGATGCTGAAAGGGCTATAATTACTCGAAACCGAGACGGAGAATTGAGACAATTGAATGCCCTTTCAGGTTACAATGTTCTCCCGGGAGACCAATTGATTGTTGAGGTTTCAATTCAGAACAATGGGATTACTAATAGTATCCCAACAGACTTGCGAATCTATCCTCCTACGGGAAATAGTTTCAATCTACCAGTTCCCTCTCTTTCGACCTATCAAATTTACAAGACTAACTTTACTTGGAATGTGCCGGAAAGTCAAGCAATTGGCAATATCCCTATCTCTTGGGAGGCAGATCCTGATGAATTGAACACTGCCGATGCTAATCCTAACAATGATTTTGCCATTATTGAATTGTTTGTTGGCAGATTACCAACACCAGTTATCAACCATGTATCCGACCAAACTAAAGTAGAGGTTTTCATCAACGCTAGTTCAAGTTTTGATGAAGATGGTGGAAATGTATCATGTATATTCAATATCCCATATGATGATGGCAGCCGCTCCTGGGCTTACATCAAAGTTGTGTCACTAAGTTGCCAGACAAACTGGACTTGGATTGACGATGGAGATTATCCAATTGAAGTAACTGTAATCGATGAGGAGCGAGATGAAGTTGAGCAAATAATGTACGCTAACATCACCAATAGAGCACCACTACTAGAAATTCGAAGTATGCGTAATGAAGCGAGGGTTGAACATCCAATAACGCTGTATGCATTTGGTAATGATACTGATTCTGAAGACCCCTTCCCGGGGGTTGTTGATGTGTTTTGGCCTGATGCCCAATGTATGGAAGGTTACTATACCAAAACTTGCACAACTACCGCACCTACTGAAGGATATCATACTTTCAAGGCAATCGGTGTCGATGATGATTTAGCACAAACCGAGGCAAGTATTGACATTTTATTCACCAACATTGTACCACATAGTACGATAATCAACCTATATGAAAACGGTGAGATAATCGAAGCAGACGAGCAACAAATATGGCAACTTGATGAAGACCAAATTGTCACCATCAAAGGACAAGCAGAGGATTCTGTTGATGATATCGAACAATTATCGCATACTTGGTGGCCCGACAATCGACAAAATGACCTCATATTGTTCCTTACCGGTAGAGTGACTGAATTCGAAATGGATTGGGAAACCTCGGGATTACACACAATTAGATTAGATGTTACCGATGATGATGGAGCCACTAGTGCCACTAACGAACGCTGGGTAAACATTCGAAATGTGCCACCCATAGTCCAACCACTGGATTCAGTACTACCGATTGCTGAAGGTCAATCAATCACTATTACCGGTAATTCTACCGATACAAAAAGTGACCTTCCAACGCTGGTTAAGTGTTGGGATGTAGACCCGGGAATAGACAGCGATGGCCTCGGCGGGGCAAGTGATGATTGTGACATCAATGGAGATGTTTTCACCTATGCTTGGAACCGAAGTGGCTCTCATACCGTAGTCTATCACGTGACCGATGATGATGGTGCCACAACTAGCGAAATTGTCGTTGTCGAGGTGGTAAACATACCTCCAATTGTTCGACTAAACTCCGTAGACTGTCGAGCCTACGAAACATGCATACTAGATGCTCGCTCGACGATTGATTCGCTAAACGACCTTGATGGACTGAACTATGTATGGGACACAGATGTCAATTTTGATAGTAATGGAGACGGCGTTAAGGATAATGACGCAGACCTAATCGGCGCAAGAGTTGAGCACATATTCAAACAAGAAGGATCTGTTACAATCAAAGCCATGGTTTGGGATGAGAATCCCGAAAAACCAGGTTCTAAGGAATTGATAGTAAATATCGGACCAGCAGATCGCACTATTCTACAAGATACGGGTGCATTACTTGCTGGAGAAGATGCGAATCCCATTGCTCAGTTAGCACTCGCTTTGATTGTGATTTTACTCCTAGTAATGGTTGGACGTAGAAGAAGTAATAATGCTAAAGTAAAAAATTGGGAAAGAGATGAACTTGACGAGGCATTTGATAGCGAAGGGAAATTGAACTCTCAAGCACGCAAACCAGCGGCTCCACCGCCCGGCTTTGTATTTGACCAAGCATTACAATCGCCGGCAACTATTGCTAGCTCTGATGAGATCTCTATTGATGAACTACTGGCTGCTCCAAAACTACCTGAAGGGGGACTTCCTGAAGGTTGGACAATGGAACAATGGAACTATTATGGCCATGAATGGTTGAAAACTCAAAAGTAGTCAAAGAATCGAGTCTCTCAAGTAATATGACTTTGTAGACCGTCCATGTTTAAGCAACGTTGTTTTGCTGTAATTTTAATTTCGATTATGTTCATTGCCCCTTTAGGGAATTTGAACGACTCGAACAAAACCGAAACTCTCGCAGATATTACAACTAGCGAGTCTGGCACACTGAATGGATGGCCAGATGTGCCAACGTGGCGAATTGGTGACAAGTATACCTATGAAACACAGTTCGACGTGCAGCAATTGATACAACAAGCCAATGTTGCTGCGTCGCTAAACACGCTAACTGGCGATACGGTTTACGAGATTACTGACATCTTCTTCATAAATGTAGACAACGTTCAAACCTTGGCTTACAAAATGGAAATCGAAGGTGATTTCTCCTCTGGAAATAACGGCGCAACTTTAGAGGGAGTTAGCGGGAGACTAGATATCGGTTACTCAGGAGAAGATATTGTTCGTGTAAGAGACATGGCAGTAATCAATTCTGAATTCACCCTCGATGTCAAATTCGTACCATTCAATATTGGTTTCCTTACACAAGATGTAGCAGAAATCTCGTTTGATACTTCATACTCTCCGCCAAAAGAAAAGTATGATTTCCCGATTCATACCGGTGACCAATGGTACATGGACTTCTTTGCGTCTACTTCTGTCAGCGGTACTTCAGATTTCTTCGACCCTTCAGAATTTGACACCGCTGGACCTGAGAACAACAGCTGGCAAATTACAGCCAATGGAGTACCAACTGAAGATGGTAAAAATATCGGTTACAGTGGATGTGCAGATTCCTACAAGGTCAATGAATGGAACCAAACAGGTGTTTCTCAGGGATTCAACTGGTATTGTCCTGATGTAAGGTACAATTCGTGGATGAGGGTAAGTAATGCTGCAGGATTTACCATTGATTGGCTGTTAAAGAGGTATGAACCAGCAGGTTCGAGCGGCGTTAACCCAACTTCAAGTCCAGGCACTAGAAATATTGAGATTGATATTGGATTACAAAGTATTGCAACATTACCAGATGCAGAACAAACTATCTCAGTAGATTACAGTGGCCCTAGCGGCACCCAACCGAATACTAATTTACAACTGAGATATGAGATGGATGGCACATTATTGAATCCCACAACTGACCAAAATGGTCAAGCAACTGTGGCACTAAACTCCTCTAATGTGGTAGACACAACTCCCTCTAGCGACGATTTCTCAAGCAATGGATTAATTATTTGGGATCCTCAGTCTGAAATCATTGGCGCTGCAACTATTGTGATTGATTTATCTCTGACTCCAGTTGATTTAATCGCCCAATCAGATGCTATTATCGTAACTCGAACAAGAGATGGTGTAGATTCGATATTAACGAAATCAATTGGATATAATTCATTACCCGGTGATTTACTTTCATTCTCAATACCTACACAGAATAGAGGATTGCTCGCATCTCCGGCGACCACCATAGATGTTACAACGCCTGGAGGTACTGTGATTACACAGGCATTGCCATCTATTCCATCCTATGGAGAAGCGAGGATAGATGTCGAATGGACAGTACCGGCCAACGAACCAATTGGTTATCAAAACCTAATGATAGAAGTAGACCCAGATGAACTTGTCACAGAAGATTCAAACAGAACCAATAACATGGCTAATGTCGAAGTATTCATTGGTAGAACTCCTACTGCTCAAGTTAATGTCATAGATGGTGTTTACACCTTTGAAAATGTCACCATAGATGCCTCGAGTAGTTTCGATGAAGATGGTGGAAATGTATCATGTCGATTCTCAGTAGAAAAACAGCCTGGACTAATAGATAATGTTGACAGCGAAGATTGTATCATTGAATACAATTGGAGTGATGGAAGGGCTTGGAATATTCAAGTGATAGTTACCGATAATGAACTTGATACTGATATAATTGATATAACTGCAACCGTGCTTAACCGAGCCCCTTTCATCAACCTCTCAGTAACCGAAACTATTGATGTGAATCAATTCGTATTCGCTGACGCAAGTGATAGTGGTGATATTGACACGATATCTCCGTCAGGCCAAGAGGTAACAATTACATGGCCCGGGCTGAATTGTAATGAAGGAACTACTCAGCCAACTTGTACATTCCTCGCCAACGAGGAAGGGCCGATTACCGTAACCGCAGTAGCAGAAGATGATGATGGAGCAATTACTACTGTTTCAACAACTATTGAAGCACTGAATGTAGCTCCATCATTAGCTCAACCAGAATTATGGAAAGCAGGTCAAAATCAGTCGACCGATGAAATGGGTTACTGGAATTTGAATGAGGATGAGACTGTTATTTTACGAGCCGTGGCGGATGACACTCCTTTGGATAAAGACACTGTAATTATTGAATGGATGCCATCTGATATGGATGAAAATTGGACTATTACTACGGTAGGACCTTCCTCCCAAACCACAGTTTCTTGGCCTACATCGGGACTTCACACCCTCACAGTCGTGGCATATGACAACGATAATGCGAAGTCAGAGATTAGAACAGGAATAGTCAACATTTCAAATGTTCCACCAACAATAGCTACCCTTGGTTCGACTCAACCGATTTTTGAAGATAATAATATTACATTCACTGCTGAAGTAACAGATACTGCATCTGATTTGGATACTTTGGAGATATGTTGGGATTTAGATTCTTTGAGCGATGCTGATGAAGATGGTCTTGCCGACAATGACTGTGATATCAGCGGCATAGAGATGACCGCTTCATGGCCTACCAGCGGCGTAAGGTGGATAACCGCCACGGTTACAGACGATGACGGCGCTAGTGATTCTACCAGCATAAATGTCAGTGTTATCAACACTGCACCAAGAGCCAAGATAACCAACAGTACTGACGTCTTGGCATTGAATGAAGGAGACAACCTTACTTTATCTGGAATAACTACTACAGATACAGCATTTGACAAATTATCTCTGATTTACGCTTGGGATAGCAATCACATAGATAGTGACTTAGATGGCGAAAAAACCGGAGATGTCGACCACTACGGTGCAGAATGGGTCATTACTGACTTACCACCAGGAACATGGCTAATCACGATGACTGCAACTGATGATGACGGTGAAAGCAGTACTGCGAGCATAGAAATTGTCGTCAAGGCAAAGCCTGCAGATGGCTTCCTTGAATCGATTACCAATGCTGTTGGAGGTGTTGGAACCTTGGTGATTGGAATTTTGGCGATAGTAGTAATCGGTTTGGCTGCATTCTTACTGTTTACTAGAAATTCAGGTAGTTCATCCGACAAATACTCTGACTTCAACTTACCAAGTACACCAAGCAGCCAATTTAACGAACCTATCTCAACTCCGGGTGCTGATGCTGGATTTGGTTTGTATCAACAAGATCCGGTTCAGACAGATCCATACGCAGCATACAACCCACAACCACAGGCTGACCCATATGCTGCTTACAGCCCTCAAGGACAAGTCTCCTCACAACCTGACCCATACTCGACATACGATGCTACAACACAGCCAGTCAACCAAACTCCGGTAGATGTACAACCCGCTCCAGTAACTAATCAAGGCCCACCATTACCTGCAACAGGCTTACCTGAGGGTTGGACCATGGAGCAATGGGGATATTATGGCGCGCAATACATTGCTGCACAAACTCCAAACATCACGCAAAATCAACCAACAATTACAGATACTACAACACAATCGGAATCTAATTCTCTGAATGATATTTTGGATGATTTAGATTTGTGATGTGAAACTATGGTTAGTTTGTGGGGATTTTTTGGCTTGCCAGACCCCGACGGAGCAGTAAAAACCACTCAGAACAATAACAAGCCCGTAGAAAACGAGCCATCTGAGCAACAAGATAATTCATTGCAGCAATCAACACTGGCCACCAATCATACAGAGACTGTTCAAGAGCCTCTGGGAGACTTGCCTGAAATTAGTCAAGCCCATGTTCCAATTCCTGCCCCAGAAAATTGGCAGGGACCTGTTACTGCAGATGGCGAGCCGTTTCACGATATGGGTGTTCAGACCCAAGTCAGGCGATCGTTCCCCACAAGGGCTCTTAGGTATGTATCTCCAGATGAGATGAAGCGAATACCTACCAGAGGTATTGCTCAAAGGATTGCGAATGGTGACACAGTAATAGTTGATTTGAGAAGTTTGGTTCACATGGATTCTCATCAAAATGCCTGCCGTCGAGATTTGAAAATGATGACCGACGAAGTCGGAGTCGGAGTATTTGCCTTAGACCAAGAAGATAAGTTGTTGATGATACCAGGAACCGATGTAATGGTCGATATTGGCAACTACAATCTTGGCATTAATCCGCTAATGTAATTTGCATAATGTCGGAAATTTGCTTAAAAGGGGCATACCTTTAGACCAATTGTGGCCGGGCGATTCAAAGTTCCATTCTCTGGTTTGAGTGGCTCATACATTCCTCATTTTGCTTCCTCAATGGTCATGATTGTGCCATTTATGTTGACTGTTACTTGGTTATCAGCAACTGAGTCCGATTACTCATTTAGGCAGGAAAACTATCGTCTTGAAATCGCCTTTGTTTTGACTGCACTAATTTCATTTGGTTGGCTGATGTCGATGGTAATTGGTATTGTGTTTGACTTGTTTCCGTTGACTCATGACAGTCAAGCATTTACCCACACGCATTCTAATCAATATCTTCTAATCAATATCATTGGCCAATCATTAATCATGGGAGGAATTTTCTCTAATAACCTCAATCTTATGTTTGAAATGACCACTATCGGCTTAGTCTTGCTTTCATGGGGTCTAGTTTCAATTTCATGGCCTAGTTGGAAATTACACTTAGACTCGATTGAACAAGAGAAAAATTGTGGAAATGTCGCCTTAGTTCCTGCTTTATTGATCCCCGTATCTGTATTAGTGGTCTTGGGATGTTGGATTTTTAGACAAAAAACCGGATTATTAGAATTTGGTTTCGCATTCAATGTGGTAGTAATGATGGGAAGTATCGCATTAACCCTAATACTCGCTCATTTTAATCGAAGATTAGCATGGGATTTAGTGAAATTCAGCGACTTTAGACCTGTTGTGGCAATTTATCTTGTTCTTGCATTATTGCATTGCTTCTCTGTAATGATGTATGAACGTGGACAGATAACCGAAGGCCTAGCTAATGTTAGCCAATCGTTGCCTTTCTTCTGGGCCTTTATTTCAACTAGGCCATTCAAGATGTTGAAAAAGGCAATCGGCAGCAATCCTCAACCTCATTCGGCTTTAATTGGCTCTGCGCAATGGTATTTCTTAGTGGTTGGCATTATGTCATTGATACCAGATTTTGATGAAGGGAAATTCATCAACATTTCATACGTAACTCTTCTTTTCTCGACAGCAATGCTCTCGATTTGGGGTTCTGGGTTGTATCTTCATGATGACCATTTACACAAATCAATTCACAATCGTTCTACCCGATATAAACTGTTAATATTCAATGCAATTGGTGTCACATCATTATTCATGATTGGATTTAGAATTACAATTTTAGGTGATGATACTGACCTTGTTTATTATGTAATGAGGAATTTTGCGTTATTCGCTATGATGGCGTATATGTTGATTATTTTGTTTAGAGATTTATTCATTTCTTTAGACACATGGCATCGAGTGCCAATGCATTACGAACGTTATGTTTCATAATCACTTAATTCGACTAAGCGAGCCATGGCATCACTCGCAATACCCAGAACTGTTGCTTCATCGCCTTCGACGAGACTAGCAAATTTACCCATATCTCCAGCTAAATCGTAACAACCTGCCTTGCCAACCCACGAGTTATTAAGCACTAATTCGACTAAAGTTTCATCTGATAATTGATCGATTTCTACTATTGCCTCATTTAGATGGAACTCCCAACTGCCTTGATAAAAAATCCCAGTTGCTGACCAAACCCTGTGCCTGCGACCCGATAACCTATGTAGCATCGCTGCTGCTTCAATATTATCAACAGCCTTTCCCATGGCTCGTGAATCGACATCTGGATCTTGGAGCATTGTATCACTCACAACAACCAAGTCAAAATCAGTGGCATTGTTAACTGCGGATGCTTTTTTTTGACAGATCTCTAAGACCTGTCCTGATACATCTGTTGCCGAGGAAGTCTCAGACACTGATTCTATTCCTTTACAAGTAATATCAGGAAAAATTTGTGCTAACATTTCAGCCCTGCGGGATGATTGAGATGCAAGCCAAACTCTCATCATTGTACCATATTTTCAGCCATCAATCAACCTTGCGATTTTTCGCCACAATTTTTAGACATATTCAAGTGATTGATTACATTCGGATAATTGGTGCCCGTATGTCTGGACTAGAGAGAATCCCTACGCACATCGAAGGATTGGATGAGAATATGCAAGGTGGCATACCGCAAGGTCACATTTGCCTAGTAGCCGGTGCTTCAGGGGCAATGAAGTCTAGTTTGACCTTTTCTATGCTGTACAATGCAGTATTATACGGCGAAACTAGCGGAATTTACATCACCCTTGAGCAAGGAAAAGAGTCGCTCAGAGCTCATATGAGTAATATGGGTATGAATGTAGATGATCCGAGAGTCAGAAATCGAATAGCAATTATCGATCTTGTCGATTTAAGAGTTCAACTTGATGAACAAGGCATGAGTAATCGCGTCGATTGGATGGGTCAACTTATCAAACAACTGACTTCATACCGACAATCCATCGGATTTGAGTTGTTGGTCTTCGACTCACTAGGTGCTTTCTTTACTCTGACAAAAATGGAAAACCCCCGAGATGAAATTTTCAGATTGTTTGAGGCAGTGCGCAGGCTAGAGTTGACATCATTCTTTATTTGTGAAATGACCGGGGAAGATCACAAGCAATTTGGTGAATATGGCATTGAAGATTATCTTTCAGATGGAGTTATCCACCTAGTAATGGAACGCTCTGCTGATGATGTTAGTCGTAAAATGAGTGTGATTAAGATGCGTCACACTAACCACATGTTGGGCTATAAGCCGTTCAAATGGAAACCTGAAGAACAGCGTTTCACTACACTATAAGTTACTCTACCGTCACAGATTTCGCCAAATTTCTTGGCCGATCTACATCACAACCCAACGCCAATGCAGCGTGATATGATATCAACTGCAAAGGTAAGACTGTTAACATTGGAGAAAGATGATTGTTGACTTTTGGTATTGCGATGTTAACATCTCCTTCTTCGCTTATATCGTCACCCTGTTCATGGATTAGAATTATTTTAGCACCCCTAGCACGGCATTCATGAATCGCAGAGCGAGATTTTTCTTTGACATGGTCGTTTGGTACAATGAAAATTACTGGACTGCCCTCCTCTAACAACGCAATTGGACCATGTTTCATCTCCCCCGCTGGGTAAGCTAAGCAGGGAATATATGCAACCTCCATTAATTTCAAAGCACCCTCTTTAGCAACCGGTGCAGAAATCCCCCGGCCTAAGAAAAGTACGCTTTTTGCCTCTTTCACCAGATTTACTGCTTCCAAAATTGGCCCTTGATTGGCCAAATATTCTTCAATCAAATGTGGGATTTGTTGTAGACCATTGATGATTTCTTTACCTTTCTCCTTACTCAAAGAACGAGACCTAGCAACTTGAACTGCAAAGATAGTTAAAGCAGCCACCATATTTGAGAAGGCTTTGGTTGATGCTACTGCTTGTTCTGGCCCTGAATGTATGTACACTCCTTTACCGCATTGTCTTGCTATTGATGAGCCAACTACATTCACGACACCATGAACTGAGCCACCTTTCAGTTGGATTTCCTTCAATGCAGAGAGTGTGTCTGCTGTCTCACCAGATTGAGAAATAGCAAAATGCAGTGCATTCGGATTAACAACTGGCTCATTAGTTCTAAATTCACTTGCGATGTGAGCAACAGAAGGGACCCTGGCTAGTGATTCAATCAGTAGTCCACCTATTTCTGCAGCATGATAAGCGGTACCGCAGCCCAGCAATCGAACGTGCGGGAGTTTGGATAATTCGAGCGGCGTGAGGTTCAATCCTCCAAGTCTACCATTACCTCTGACACGATCCAATCTGCCGTTAATGCATTGCCTTAGCGAGTCAGGCTGTTCATAGATTTCCTTGAGCATATAATGTTCAAATTCACCCAATTCTGCTTCTTGCCATTCCTCTTCAAGGATGGTAATATCTGTATCAAAAGAATCACCATGGATGTTGCTCATCGTTATATCGTCAACGGTCAAAGTTGCAATATCACCATCATCCATAAACACAACTCTTTGTGTGTGAGTTGACAGTGCATGCGGGTCACTTGAGACAAAGATTTCTCCATCACCTTGACCGATAATCAAAGGTGACCCATTACGGGCACACATCATGACATCATGCTCTAAGAAAATCGCACACAAGCCCCAAGTTCCAACCAGTTTACTCAGTGTTCTTCTTAGTGCATCGGTGGGCGAATTATCTCTGTTAAGTTCATACTCAAGGATGTGAGAAATCACCTCGGAGTCTGTCTCACTGTTGAAAATGACTCCTTTCTTAGTCAAGATGTTTCTCAAGGTGCGTGAATTCTCGATAATTCCGTTGTGAACTATCACGACTTTACCATTTTCAGAGAGGTGGGGGTGAGCATTCGGGTCGGTTACTCCACCATGAGTCGCCCATCTAGTGTGGGCTATTCCAACATTGCCGTGTAGGTTATCTGGTAGAATCGCCTGTAATTCAACTACCTTGCCAGTCTTCTTGTATATGCTGAAATCTCCGTTTTTTAGCGCAATTCCGGATGAATCGTAACCTCGATATTCTAGACGACGTAGTCCCTCAACAAGAATTGGAGCAGCCTGTTTTGGCCCCATATACCCAAAAATTCCGCACATGATTACACCTACAACTCAACTACGGCACTACAAATCGGACATGTTACCTTGGTCAATCGTAAATCCTTGATAGTGAATTTTGCAGAACATTCCTTACAGTCTGCTTGTTTTTGAGGCACTGGAATATTTGGCAGTGGCATACCTGGCAGTATTGCATCCGCCGGTGGTGGCAGGTTTGGTAGTTCTGGCACAGGTAAAACTGCGCTACTTGGCTCCTGTGGCTGGACCGGCATTGGAATATTATTGATCATTTTTTCAGTAATCTCAACCAACTCTCGCTGTTGCTTGCGCTTCATCCTACGCTGAAGTCTCGAATTGCCTTCACCTGATTCAACTTTGGCAGCTAATGTTTCTTCAAGCGTTTCTTCCTCTTCTACAACTATCTCTGCCTTTGGAGCAACAACCGACTGAACAACTAATTCCTCCTCATCCAAATTGATTGCCATCATCGGTTCGTCATCACTTTCAATATCGACCATGATTTCGACATCATCTTCGCTTGATACTAAAGTTGCAGACAATATCTGCTCTTCAACTTCCTTGTTCGTCCGACGCAGAGATACTACAAGATACATGAATACTAACGAGATGATTAACGCAACAAATATCAGGATCAATGCCTTGGTGGTGGCGTCTCCTGGTAATGGTTCTAGTAATGTCTCCAAGAATGATCTTTCTTCAGTGTCGAGTTCCTCTGCTTCAAGCGACACAATTGTCTTGAATGATAGTGTTCCACTGCTTGAAGATACTAGAATTATTGATTCTTCCTTTGTTGTTGCATACCCCGATGTGAAACCCTCAGCAACCAAGTTAGACAATGCAAAACTGTTACTTTCTTTATCGATTATTCCATAACGAGTCATTGGACCATAGACATTAATTTCATCGTATACCAAGGAAATTTCCTCACCATAAGATGACATTTCTAGACTTGTCACTCCCGCAGCAACGATGTAATTTGCCTCATCCGCAGACCAGGAATTGTCGGTAACCACATATGCAATCTTCGATTCTCCACCTGCACCTTCTACCCATGTAGCCGCAAGAACATCACGGTCGTTACTCTGGTAAACTTCTAATTGTGCATTCGATGCATAATCACCAATAGAGTACCTAAACGACCAAGATGAAAGCCATTCTTTACCATGGGCATACATTAAACCAACACGTTCGATTCCTGTTACATCATCTCTTAATTCTTGATATAAGACATGCATATTCTCTTCGCCGAGGGCGATTGCCAGTGAGTCGCCTTGTGATGGTTTGATGTCGATATTGGACAGGATGTAACTTGAACTCCAAGAACTTTGTATCAGCGGAGTGTCTGACATCAAAACGAATATCGAGGTAATGTCATTGTATGAACCGCCAGTAGCTATGTCCCTGTGATATCCTGCTAAGACTATTCTATCGCCTTTCTTGGCCATATCAAGTCCCCAGTATCTCCCTTCTGACAATTTCATTGGTTGCATGTGAGTCTGCTTTTCGGTCGTTTCTCCAGCACTGGTAATTGATGTCATGGCGACATGAGATAAGAAATAACCTTGCTGATCTAATACATTCTCGGTCCACGCGGCGTGTACCAAACCGTCATCTCTCAGAATAGCAGTTAATTCTCCAGCCCAAGAATCAGCGAGTTTTACATCAGCCAATGTTGCCCATGCACCAGAGGAGGATTCTGTCACGGTTCTAACGTGTAATTCTCCGTCTACAGTGGTGAATAATAAGCCACTTTCCTCCATACCGATGAAGTCAATTATCTCTTCACCAGAGAGTAAATTCAGGCGAACTGGTGAGTCTAATCCAACATTATTTGAAACCACAGTGAAACTAAGTTCGGAATATTCAGATTCAACGCCGTCGCCTGACATAGTCACTCTAAAATCAGTCCCTCCGAAAGTCGAAAGATTACCAGGAATTATGAATCTCGCTTCGTCATAACCTGAACTTGAATCCGAGCCGGGAATTATTGTGATTGTATCTTGACCGATTTCACTCCAACCCACGTCAGTTTCTGTGTATAATGTCAAAGTCAAACCTGCTGCATCATTTTGCCCAAGGTTATCGACCCTAACAATCACAGTGTATTGTTCTCCGGGAATTGGGATTAGTGGCAGTGTTTGATACGCTCCCTGCATGAAACGTAACGTTGGCTCAACCGGTCGTTCTTCAACTTCAAAGGTGAAACTGTATGAGTTGTCTTCAGGATTAGGGTCATCATAATTCATTGATGGATCTACTGACAAAGTCACGGTGTGGGTTCCAACTTCAGTTGCCCACCAATATAGAGTAATCTCTACCTCATCACCATCGTCTAAGTTTGAAATCGTGATGTCGGAAGGATATACATCTGAATCATCGCCGGGTGCAATTAGCTTGATGTATACATCATCTGCATCAAGATCACCGACATTCTCGATGGTAAATTTGATTGTTAGAATCGAACCTGCAACCGCTGATTGTACGGGCAGTCCGACCTCGTCAAGTACTTGAACAACTCCAGAGAAAACAAAGTCAGGTGCTGCTGGCATATTATCAACATCGATTGTACGTCGAATGTCATCAGTTTTTACGCCAGACTCGTTGACCATCCGGAAACTCAAACGAGTTGAGCCATCAGAAACAGTTGTTGAATCCCAATTAAACGACCAGTCCTGACTACCTACTTCCAACTCTGGTAAATCGGTAGCAAATTCCCATCCCCCGTTATCTACTTTGTATTCCATGAAATCATGTTGAACTCCATCTACTGTCCCACTAAACTCAACAATTCCGCTTACTGTTTGCCCTACTGTAGGACTTGCAATTGTCACCTTCATTCTGGCCAAATTGATGACTCTAAAGTCAATATTCGATTCAGACTGAGTCGCAGTATCGTATAGTTTCACACTGACAATTACGTATTCCTCGTCAGCCTGAATCCAATCTTCTAGCACGTTAACATTCAGATTCCAGTTGTTGATATCGCCACCGGCTATTGTCCATGGCTTCAATTCACGTTCTGTACCGGATTCCAAAAATTGTGCTATGCGAACTTGAACTTGATCAAATTGTTCACCTGAAGGAACGTCGGTAGTTCCTGAAATTGTTGCTGTGTTGCCTTCCAACCACCACGTATCATTTGATGGTTGATTAATCGAAACATAGTCTCCTGAGCCATTACCACTCGGTGGAGGATTTACAACTCCGGTATCTTCCAACGGAGTACAAGGCTGATCTAAGGCGAAATCGATGGCACAAGAAGCATCAATAAGACCGAATCCCCATTTCTCATGCCACCTATCCGATACCGTATTGGCCGGTTTATCTCTAATTTCGGACGAATTTCTGATTACATCCATAACCTCGAAAGCAGTCAATGAAGGGGCTGCTTCCCTAACCAGCGCAACTATGCCCGAAGCAATCGGAGTCGCCATACTAGTTCCATCTTTCTCATCATAACCTGAATCCGCTTCTGGTCTTGGAGCACCAGGGAAAGATGTCCCGGTCGCCGCAGTCGCTGAAATGATGTTAGAACCATATGAAGAGATATCTGGTTTGAGCTCATCCCACTCATTGTCATCGCCATCATCGAGTCTGGGCCCGTAATTGGTAAAACTTGAGATTCCATCATTGGTCCTGTTAGTTGTACCAAAATCAGATGCTGAGGATACTGCAAAACCCATGTCGGCACTTGCTGGCGATGGTACTCGCTTTGAGCCATCATTACCCATTGCAATGACACAAACAATATCTGCACTTTCGGTAGCATTGTTGATCAGTCTAGCTTCTCCACCGGTCCCATTATCTCCCTCATCTCCAGGATTCAGCGGGGATGAGACTGAACCAAATGACATCGACCCAATTTGGATCCCTCGGCTAGAGGAGTTGTGACCCCAGTCTGTTTCAGCATTATTTATCATCCATTGAATACCGCTAATGGAGTATTGTGAGTTTGTTCCGCCTGCATCAGTTAATACCTTGATATCAACAAGATATGCTCCAGGTGCAGTACCTCTGTGAACTCTAGAAGAATCACCTGTCCCCAGTGCTGAACCAGCAACGTGGGTTCCATGCCCTTGTCCGTCATCGGGGTCTTGACTACCATCCTGGTTTGCTGCTGCAGATGTTGCATCGAATCCAGCAACCCACTTGTGGTCGTCATACGAAAGCGGATCCGTGTCCGGAGCATCGTTTTGGTCGTCAAAATCATTTAGTGAACGATGCTCATTGTCAACTCCAGTATCCAAAACCGCAATAACAACTCCGTCGCCAGTATAACCTCGTTCATAGGCAGTTTCAGAATAAATTTCTGATGGCATGGCACGTGTCGCTTTTCCAGCCACGTCATTGGTTGGAATCATGACATTTTGCATCTCAATAACAACTACACCGTTTAGATGATAAATGTCGATTAAAGCACTGACAGGTACTTTGTCAACGACAATAGCGTCGATGCTTTCTGGCTGGTCAAACCAAGCACCAGAATCTACACCAATCCAGCCATGGAGGTCGAGTACGGCCTTCAATTCTGCCACCTCTACTTCGGTGGGATGCCAGGCATAGTCAACCACAATTGCGACGGTTTTCTTACCATCATTGCCAACAACTGCGGTTGGTGAAATTGACTCATATCCTGCGATTACTCTTTGCAAACGGTCATCCATGCCATTCCAATCCAAATCCGGTCCGTAAGCAAGCCACCAGCCGTCTTTTTCTGACGCCGGCATGTCACCTCTAAGGTCCAGCCTAAGAGGCCTATCACACAATTCTTCACCACACATCAATGGTGGCAGTCCTTCAACCAAAATCGGTTCTACGTGAGTTACTGGAAATGTATTTGCTTGATGTCCATCGTTTTCATCAGTTAGTGAAGATGCTGCAGAAGAGCAATCTGCAATCAAGAAAATCAAGGCGATTAAAATCGCAGAGCGCCGTAAACCAATAGTAGAACTCATTGAAATAAACCCCTCAACAACTTCCCTGAGAGTTAACCATGTTTTGATAGTATCCATTTCTCGAGTATTCCCCAACCCCCTAAAGGGGGTTTGGGGAAATTTATGGCCAGTTGAAATGTTCTGGATTATCTGAGCACTGTAAATGCGGGCCGTCAGACCGTTCAATCACGCCAATTTTATTCTCACAAATTGGACAACTTGCGATGTCAGCTATGTGCTCCATCCAAGCCTGTCGCGTTTCAGGTTCGTCACTTGATTCCATCAAACTCTTGACGGATTCCCTAAGATGCTTTGGTAATTCAAAATTCTGTGACTCCCAAGGGTCGCCCAATTGTGATAAATCCTTCATTTTGTTTTTCATTTGCCTCAAACGATTAATTACTTCGCTTGATGATGAAGGTCCACCATCCTCAACGCCAAGTGGAACTGGGCCTCCTTTGGCTACTAGTGGCAACATCACATAGGCTAAAATGAAACCACCGAGATGCGCCATATGACCAACATCGCTGGGCCTGTCCAAACCATAGGTTGAATATGCTCTTGCCACCTCGATACCGAAGTAAATCATTGCTAGGTAAAATACTGGCCATTTTCGTATCAAAATTAACGGGAACGGAATTTCGTCCTTGGGCCAACCGGCCAAATATGCACCAAAGAGACCAAATGCTGCACCGGAGGCTCCCAAGGCTGGTCTAGAAGAGTCGATATTGAACAAGAACCAAGCAATTGAACCGCCCAATAATCCGATAAAATACACTATTGCGAACCTAGTCCTGCCAAGTCTTTGCTCAAGCGGAATACCAACTAATGAAATCACCAATATGTTACCAAGTACATGGGTCGCATCAAATTGGCTGTGAAGAAATCCTGCCGATACAAATGTTATCCATCCAGACGGATCCTTTGCTTCACTTGGTCTCATCCAAAGATCTTCCCACAACCATAATGATACCAAATCAAAGTTGTAGAATAACGACCAAATTACCTGAACTAAATAACCTAACAGTAATCCAACTGTCATTGACAGAGCAAATGAAGTCTTGTGACGGTATGAGTAAACTATTGGCCAAAAAACGGCTATTAACCACACGATAAACAAGCAACTCTCAACGACGCTAAACTGCGTATATTGGGCCGCCATGACACTGGTTAAGGCTTACCATTTTTGAACTAGTGCAGGAAATTAGGCAAATGGTAGGATTCATTGCTGTTTAGCCTATCGCTCAACCATGGCAGAGCCTATCCTCGTGCTGGACAGAGTAACTGTTCGTCGTGGCATGGGTGTTGTTTTGCAAGACTTTTCTCTTACTGTAAATGCGGGTGAATGTGTAGTTTTACATGGTGAAAATGGTATCGGAAAGTCAACCGTGATAGAGACCGCCGCAAGGCTGTTACCGCTGGAAAGTGGTTCGGTTAGTCACCATGGTAAAGTGGTCTGTGATGGTGAGGGAAGAAGAAATAACCCTGCTAAACCGTTTGGACTCACTCTACAAGCAAACTGCCTTGTTTCTAGTCAAACGGTTCAACAGCAATTAGGCAATGTAGTTGCTATATGCGGCAAATCATTTGATTGTAAAAGCGTTGTTGATAGTTACAATATAGGCAATCGACGAAACGACAAAATTGCTCATCTATCAGGAGGACAGCAGAGAAAGGTTGCGGTTCTCAGCGGTTTAATTCCCGGCATGGTCAACGAAGAAAGCGCACTAATTTTGCTTGATGAACCCGATTCCGGACTCGATGATGCTGCGGTCGAACAATTGGTAAATCATATCCATATGTTGAGGAATTCAGGCCATGCAATAGTGATTGCAACGCACGACAAAAGGCTACTAGAATGCGCTACTGCTTTGCATGACTTGAGTAAATCAACCGAACAAGAACCAACAAATAATGAAATTTGGCAAGTAAATTCCACTGATAATAACTACCCGTTCCTTAGGACAAAAATCGGCTGGAAAATGAACTTTAGCACCTTGGTATCTGTACAGAGAAATTGGTTAGCAGCACTACTTGTTATGGGAGGATTACTTTCGATAGTTGATCCACTAACTATATCAGAAAATGATACTCTGCTGATGGGTTTCACCCTTGCACCAGCGTTCACAATGGGGTTAGTCGGAGACCCACTATTCAAGATACTCAGTGAACAAAAATCGATACATTGGTGGCGTGCGCAGAGCAACAGAATACCGAATTCATATCTCGAAAGTTTCCTGAGTGGACTAATTTTCACCACCATCGCGATGCAGATATTTATCCAATCGGTAGATTTTGAAATAGTCATTGCTGGAGGACTAATCACACTATCCACCTCATTTGCGGTTAGGTTTTTGCAAATGAGTACCATAAGACTGGCACGCAGCAATGCAGTATTTGTCAGACTGCTAACTCCAATCCTAATCCTCCCGTGGGGAATCATTGTCGATTATTGTGCGAAATTATAACCTTCAACTTCAATAAGGAGGCAGGAAAGCAGAAACCATGCGAGTTAAGCTGGGAGAGGTGCTACTCGCCACTGGGTTTGTCGGGTTGATGGTTACACTGTATCTCGCTTTCAACTGGGCTCCAAGTGTCAATATAGAGGCCTTTGAATCGCCAGAAGCACAGCGAATATTCTACTGGCATGTTCCAGCGGCTTGGGCCGCATTCATTGCCTTCGCAGTGTTATTCATTGGCTCAGCGATGTGGATGTTTAAGCGTAGTCCAACCGGCTGGAAGTTACATGTTGCTGGCTCCGAGGCTGGTTTGGCATGTGGCTTGATGGCAGTATGGTCGGGTTGCGTATGGGGTGCAGCAGAATGGGGAACGCCATGGGATTGGGAAGATTACCGTCTCAATACATTTGGTCTGCTTACTCTCCTAGCGCTATTCTTAGTTTTGGGCAGACAAAGCCAACCAGATGGTGTTGAAAGTAGGGATACGTTCTCAACTTTTGGCTTGTACGGTTTCGTTCTAGTACCTCTTACATATGTCGCAACTAGAATTTGGGTAATTCGTCATCCTGGCCCGGTTATTGCAGGAGATGAAGACAGTTCAATTTCCGGAGATATGGCATTAGTTCTCATGATTGGCGCACTTTCATTTACTATCCTAATTATCGGTCACATACTTACTTCTATGGAAATTACCAAATTTGAGCAACGCTTGGAGAGACTGCAAAAGCAATTGGATGGTGAGTAAATGGACGATATCACATACTTGTCAATTGCCTATTTGGGCATGATTTTTGGAATTGCCATATGGACATGGACTGTTGTCTCTCGTAGCAGGATTTTGGAGCGAAGAATCACTGCCATGGAAGATAGCCTCAATATCGATTCAAAACCAATTGACTCTATTGCGGCAACAAATGATGCTGATGAAGAATAATCTTGGCACAAATTGAAACCGAGATGCATCTACGGAGGGTTGGTGAAGGCATGTCAGAACTTGGCACAGAATTTTGTCTAGTGTGCGGTTCACCACCTCCATTATTCGGTGAAAGGATGTGTGAATCGTGTCTACGAAAACGCATCAAGTTAGCTGAAGTTCCTGAAAATGTACCATGGGTCAGATGTGCAAGATGTGGTATTGTTGAAATTCAAGGCAAATGGGTCAATATTTCTGAGGATGAGGTTTGGGACGAGTTAATTCAAAGAAATCTAAAATTTCATGTTGATGCTGAAGATATTGCTGTTGGAGTTGAAACTAGGACTATCTCTGACCGACATACGATGATTTATCTTCAACTCGAAGGCGTAATTGATTCGCTGCTCTTCCAAGAAGAACACTCGATGCGAGCAAGAATGGCTAATGGAGTATGTTTGACCTGTACACGTAGAGCAGGGAATTACTATGAAGCAACTGTTCAACTTCGCTCAACAGGTAGAAAATTGAGCGAGGAAGAATATCAAAACCTAAGAGCGACTCTTGACATTGTCAGAGAGTCACTTTCTGATGACCCTATGTTCTTCATAACTAATGAAGGACCTGTCACAGGTGGATACGATGTTGTAATGGGCAGCAAGGGTCTTGCTAGAGCCTGGGGTCGACACCTAACAAAAGAGTATGGAGGACAAGTTGTTGAGACAAATTCAACTGTTGGCCGTAAAGACGGAATCGACGTTACTAGATTGACTCTGTTATATCGGAAACCCGGTTATGAATTGGGCGATGTAGTTAGATGGCGTGACAATCATTGGCGCCCTTCCTCATGGACTAAAGACGGGGCAATATTGGAGAGAGTAGATCGACAAGAAAGGACCGGAGCAACTTGGCGAGATCTCGAATCATCGCAGGTAAAATCTCGAATGTCAGATCATATAGTTGTTGATTTAATCAATCAGGATTCCTCTGTCGGAGAATTCCTCGACCCGACAACTTGGGTCATGGCATCGGTTAGACTACCATGGGATCATAACGGCAAAGCTGCAATTCGAATCGCTCGTATTGACGGTGAGTGGATTGCCTTGCATAGTATGGCAATTGATGAAAATAGTAGTATAGAGTAAAAAGGGTGAGCCAAATCATCAAACGATGGCGGATATCGACCTTCGGGAATTGGCGACTACTCTCGATACCGAGGACATGATTGGATTCACACGGTTATTCGTGGAGGACATTCGTGGCGGATTTAGGAGTGTCAATTTAGAGCGTTATCCATGGATGGAAGAGATTGGCAATACTGAGTGGAAGGGTGTTTTAGCACTAGGCATGGGAGGATCTGCTGCTGGAGGAGATTTTCTCTCTGCACTGTGTAACTTGAAGGGCAAAATACCGGTGGTTGTTCAGCGTGATTACGTAATTCCATCATGGTGGGATGAACGATGGCTGGTGATTTCTACCTCTCATAGTGGCAACACAGAAGAGGCTATTGAGGCGACTGAAATCGCCCTAAAAGCAGGTGCAACTGTAATAGTAATTTCAACAGGAGGTATACTTTCAGGACTTGCAGAACTCCACTACAACTGTTACTTCATACCCTCTATTGGTGGCCAGCCGCCTCGTTCTGCATTTGGCCACATTTTTGCTCGCCAACTTGCGTTGTTCAGAGGCATAGGAGTCTTGCCCAGTGATGGAGATGACGAAGCAATGCTTGAAAGACTCCAATCCGTGATTGATGATTACGACTTTATCGGCAAACAAGACCCTGATTTTATCGAACTAATATCTTACATCGCAACACAACCAATTGCCTTACTCGGGCCTACTGAATTAATGCCGGCATTGAATCGATTTAAGAATCAATTAAATGAAAATTCAGCGAGATTTGCTAGGATTGGCATCTATCCTGAAATGAATCATAATGAGAGTGTTGCGTGGGGTGGCGTTGGAGACGATGCTGATTTTAGTGTTGGAGAACAAGTTGTATTGTTTTTGACTTGGAATGGTATGCATTCTAGAGTCGTAAAAAGATTAGAATGGATGATTGCCCATACTCCAAGCGAGTTAGCTTGGAGAATTCACGGCGAGGGTGAAACACTAGTTGAAGCATTACTGCACCTCTGCATCATCATGGATTGGGTTTCTATTGCTGTTGCATTAATTCATGGGAAAGACCCATCTTCGATCGGTCCGATAAACTCCCTGAAGAAATTTTTAGCCGATCAAAAATAATCAATAGACTTGACCGACTATCAGTCTTGGATCTAGGTAAGTCTTCAATGCTTCATCCCTGTCAGATAACTTCACCACGCCAGGCAGGTCATTATCGACTGGTTCATCGAGTGAAATTTGTATATGAATATGAGGAGGCCAGCCGCCGTTTTCATCTTCATTGCCGATTGTAGCGATTAATTGACCCATTGTAACCGGATCGCCAACTTCAACTAATTCTAGTGATTTAGTTGACAAGTGTCCATGCAGAACCCAAAACTTTCGCAAATCAGTCAATTCATTTGAGCCAACTGCGGCCGGAAGTTGTAACTCATGTTGCGTGATTATAGTCGGCCCATAAGAGCCATCCTCTGAGTTGATGCCTTTGCTGAACACCACACCATCGGCAAAACAGTACACTGGAGTATCGATTGGAGCGCCAATATCCAAGCCAACATGAAGGTCTCTTTCACCGGAGAATATCTCTGTAGTATACATTCCAGGGCGATGTTCATCAAATCTGCCAATCTGGTAATCAAACGGACATTGCCAACCAGATTTGGCGCCCTTGGTAAAATCAAACACCCAGTATTCACTAGGCAACTTGACTATGGGGTGGAATTGCAGCCCATTTCCTGCCATGACAAGCCTAATAGACGGATATTATTGATTATTGGCCGAAAAGTCAAGACCTTAGTGGCTTAGGACGCCGTATGTTTGTGGCCACCACAGTGTTGCTGGCTATTAGCATCATACCAGGTTACGCGATGTGCAAAGTTCTGGATGGTACAGCAGATAAGTGGCGTAAAGCAATGCTTAGCCCCGCACTAGGCCTCTTACTAATCTACGGTGTTTGTGGATTAGTTGTATTATCTGGACTGTGGACATGGGGATTTGCCTCAGCAGTTATTTTACTGTTGAATACCTTGGCAGTTGCCCATCTAAAACGTCGAATCAATGAAGAAAAAGGCATGACTCAGTGGCAGAAATTAGAGGCAGCAATGCATGGCATGGTAATGGAAAGTGATGATCAAGACATTACTGACGAGGTTGCAGCACAGCAGTGGTTCCAATCTCATAGAGGCAAATTTAGCTTCGTTGTTGGGGCCGTTTTATGTTCTGGAATCTTACTTTTACCAGTGTATCAAAAATTACCATTTGGAGTTGATTGGATAGGATTTGCGGTATTAGCGGGACAGATTAGCGAACATGGAAATATGTTGTTAACAGGAATTAATGAAGGCTCGTGGACTTATCCCCCAGCTTTTCCAGCACTGGCTGCATGGCTTAGCGATACAATTGGCATAGATTCTGGTCAAGCCGTGTTTCAATTAGGACACTACACCCTAGCGGTGCTGATTATTGGAGTCGCTGGTGCGATGGATCACCACGGTGCTGGAGGACAATTTTTTGTTACAATGGCGTTAGGTTTCGGTTTGTTTGCTAAAGCCTATGATTCCGGTTACCCAACTGCAGCAAGCCAACTAGGGATGGTAGTGGGCCTTCTAGTATTGCTGAGACCTTCTTCGAGCAGAAGTGCTCATCACACAAGAGGCTTCATTATTGCAGTTTCATGTGTTGCACTAATCCATCCAACCGGTATGATTTATCTTGGGATGCTTATGATTGCCCACGTTATAATCGGTCTGAGTTTGAGAGAGGAATACGGTGAGAATCTGCAAAAATTATTGCTTGCATGTTCTATTATCATCACTGTCCTAGCCGCTATTTCAATTATTTTCTTAGCACCAAGAATGCTAGACACTGCAGTGTTTGCTGAGTATGGTTGGCAAGGTGGTCGTCCATTGTTAACATTCAATGGCTTACTGCTCATGTTTGCCCTCGCTGCGGGATGGAAATTGAGGAAAACCATTGAAGGCCGGTTGTTGATTTCATGGATTGCTTTACTTTGGTTGTTAACATCAATTCATCTAATTGAAGGCTTGCAAGAAATACCCGTTTTATCTCTACTCTCCTATACATTATACTCGATGGGTTTACACGCCTTTCACATACCTTTAGCAGCATTAGGAGCATTGTGGCTAAGCCCATCAACTGGATTAAATTCACTTGACTCTAAACGAGGTTTACTATCCATAAATTGGGATCCTGCAATCAATGAGAAAATTACCAAAGTTTTGACCTCAACCGTACTGGCCGGAATTTTATTGGCAAATATCATTGCATTACAAATCGCTCAGCATGATGAATTAAGACCAGTTACTGATGGAGACTTGACTATACGCACAGCCTTGGAAAACTTGCCAGAAGGCAGTATTATTTACACAGAAAACAATCATTGGGGTCACATATATGACCTATCTAATGGCCATCAAAGCACCAGTATTCCAACACTTGGTTTGCTGAAAATTGATTCAACGATTCACCCATTGGCAACCTCAGCCATAAAGTATGACAACATTACTAAAATTACCGAACTAGGTATTGATTATGCCATAAGTTCGCCGATTGGTACAATCGGTTGGCGACTTGCTGAATCAAGATATTGGAGCGTGATTGAGAATAATGATGGAAGCAGATTATGGCAATTCAATCCAACTGGTAATTCACAACAATCTACGCTGGCGCCGGTTAATGAGACCTCATGCACAGACAACTGCGACCTGCGTTTAGCACCATGGCGAGATAATCGATTCTCTACTCTGGATGGGATGAATCACGACTACAGAGCATTCATTGAAGAAGGTGAAAACTCACAAATTCAGTTTGATTTGTCGAGAACTGTGTTTGTTGGTTCAAATGCGTGCCTATTCTTCGAATCTGTCGGGAAAATAGACGAGTTTACTATCAAAATTGATTCTCAATCTTATGATGTTGAGAGTACAGACTCTGGCTGGCACACACATTGTTTCATACTTAACCAGACCTTTAATTCCATACCTGTGGAAATATCTTGGGATGATTCAACCGAGGCAAGTACTTGGCTAAACCCATCCGGACTTTCGGGCCGTGGAGATAGGATTATTGACACTACGGGAATAAGACTACATTGGTTAGAAATTGATGTTTAAGGTAGTATTCTATCGAAGGCATCAAAACCGACCATACGGTGACACCATCAATGAAGAATCTTGTAGTGATGCTTCCTACCTTAGATGAGGAGTATGGTCTACGAGAGATTCTACCACTAATCCCTAAAGGTGAATTGAAACAAATAGGTTGGCAAACAGAGGTTTGGATTATCGATGGAGGCAGTAAAGATTTATCCATTGAGATTGCAGTAGAATACGACTGTGAGATAATCAAGCAAGCTGGCTATGGCAAAGGCGCAGCGATGAGAACTGGATTTAACAAATTCATTGAATCCAACAAAGATGCATTGGTTATGCTGGATGCCGATGGTACATATGACCCTGCAGAAATTCCAACGTTTGTTCGTAATCTGGCAACAAATGATGTAATTATCGGCGACAGGTTGCATGGCACAATAGAACCTGGTGCAATGACAAGAATGAATTACTTTGGCAATCACATGTTAACATGGATAGCCTCAGCACTGTATGGAATCTCCAGTAATGATTTATGCACTGGATATTGGGGATTTACCAAATCTGCTATTTCTCGCATGAAACTTAACTCAATGAGGTTTGAAATCGAAGCAGAAATGTATGCTTCATGTGTAAAGGAAGGGATTGCCATCAAATCAATTCCAATAAATTATCGAGCAAGAATTGGTGAGGCAAAACTTGGTTCGCTGGTTGACGGATGGATAATTTTCAAGAAATTATTACTTCGACGAATTTTTCCCAGCCCGGTTGAGGCCATTACGGGCAAAGGTAACTTTGACATTGATTAAGCAAGGAATCAAATTTGATGACTTAAACGTAGCAGCATGGCCAGCCATAAGTGCTTGATTCTTGGTGCTAGTGGGTTGGTTGGTCAAAGACTGCAACAGAGATTGCATCATCATCCAATGTTCGATATAACTGCAGTAGCGGGAAGTAAGGCGACTGCTGGAAAGAAATTATCGCTAATTGAATGGCGACTCGATGGTGGAAGGCCTAATTTGCCAAACTTGACCATACTAGAGACTGATGCGCCAAACTTTGTTGAAACGATTGTCAATCTAGGTATAAGTGTCGCATTTTCTGCTCTACCTTCAGAGATAGCCAGAGGTGTCGAAAGAAAACTGGTCGAAGCAGGAGTCATGGTTTTCTCAAATGCTAGCACTTATCGAAGGACTACTGGAGTACCAATGATAATCCCTGAAATAAATCCTCATCATTTCTCAAAATCAATGCATTATTGTGCTACTAATTGTACGTTGATTCCACTAGCAATTCCAGTTTCTGCAATTAATAAAATTGCGAAGATAAGGTCTGTTAGAATGCGTAGTGAACAGGCTTTATCTGGTGCTGGTTGGGAATTGCTGCTCGATCAAGAAGCACTTGGTGGAAACGTCAATCCAGAAATTGATGGAGAAGCAGAAAAGACCGGTGCTGAACTACTCTACGTCTTAGGCAATGAAAACGCAGGCAATGTATCGTCTGCAAACTTTGAGATTGAGATGACATGCGAGAGGATTTCCCGCAAGGATGGGCACCAAGTGTTTGTTGAATTAGAGGTTGACCAGCAACTAAGCATTGACCAAATCCACAAATGCTTCGATTCAATGAATTTGCAAAAATCACTCCCCAGCGCCCCAGAAAAAGCGATACACATTGTCGAGCATATCGTCCCGCAGCAACATCTTTGGAGTAATGGAATTAAATTTGAGAATGCGCCAGAGTTATTGCATGATTTGAAAACTGGCATGGCAGTGGTAGTAGGTGACGTCTCTATTGATGGTTGCACCATTTCTTTCAGTGCATATTCACACAATACGATTCGAGGCGCTGCTGGTGGCGTGGTGTATCTAGCAGAATTTGTACTTGACAAGTTATCTTGATATCTAAACGGTATGCCTAAAGTATTGTTCGCATTGCGTAATACTGGTGCG
>WTIT01000154.1:0-11530 GCA_011526375.1 Methanobacteriota archaeon | reverse complement strand
TTGATATCTAAACGGTATGCCTAAAGTATTGTTCGCATTGCGTAATACTGGTGCGCTATGGGAATCACTGCGATGATACCTGACATGACCATTGGACAACTTCATGTTGAAGCGGTATCGAGATGGGATGAAATCTGGGATGAAAAGGCTGCACGCATGATGATTTTGCTAATGTTTCCTAGAAAACACCGCAAGATGATGGAATTGCACGGCGACATGGTTGAACATGGCCAGCCAGTTATGACTGTATTTCACCGGCCGAGAGATGAAGCAAAACTACTGGAAGATCAAGGCTTTGACCCACGCTCAGCATCATTCCAATTTGTTGATATTGCTAGCCTTGATTTAGGATCATGGATGCAGCATCTCATTGGCCAAGAAAAATGGTTGAGGAGTACAATCGATGTTGTGCCTGTACCATTTTCCATGGGATTACCTGCGCAGCGTGCGTTTGAATCGATGAACATCTTATGCTTTAGACATCCGGAGGTTGAAAAACTCGAGAAATATTATCTGCCATTCCCCCCTAAATCTATTCCAGGCAAGTGCTTTGTCTCTCTGCCAAGACGACAAGCTGCCGAGTTAGCTAGGCAACAGGCTGAAGTCTTGGGTGTCGGAAGATTAGTCAAGAAATCACAAATTACTGAACAAGAAGCACCTGTTGAGGCCTTGCCTCCACAAGTTAAATCTCAAGAAGAAGCAACTCTAGATGCAGTTTTAGATAATTTTTCAGACCAAATGATGGAAGAGATTACTACACAGGTGGAAGAAGTAGTAAATGTGCAATTACCAACCACCAAAGTTGATGAAATTCCTGTCGTAGATGAAATAGAAATGACACAAGCCCCATCACCAACTGAAAATGTTGAGATTCCAGTCATAGAAGAAGAGGAAGAAATTATCGAAATGTCTGATGTCGAGATTGAATTTAGGGCGCTGGTTACAGAATTGATGGAGGCCGGAGTTGAGCCATCTGATATGATGGATGACCCTCGATGGGAAGACATTAGCGAACGTGCGATGGCGACTGGTTTCGAAACTTGGCCGGTATTCCTGCAACTAACTGCAATGCAATGATAACGGATGACTCAAATATAACGGCGGATAGGGATTATCATGGGCTTCTGTATCAACTGCGGTAATCAACACCATGATGGTGTTAGGTTCTGCCGATTCTGTGGCACAGGACAGCCTAGCGAACAATTGCTAGCTAGACTCCGTGCCGAAGCCGAACAGATTAGACTACTTCGTATGCAAATTCAGCAACAACAAGCACATGCTCAGAATGATGCTTACGCCAGACTTGAGGCCATGCGACAACAAGCAGAAGCGGCGGCTCGAATGAATAATCAGCAAAACCAGCAATACAGGCCACCGGGTTGGTGATGCCATGCGACCCAAGCACTTGGCAATCGAATTGTCAAAGTTATCTCCACACCCGCAGCATGCTGTTGAACTAGAGCAATATGCCACAGAAGGTGATTTAGCCGCCTTCTTCGTGTTAGCAATTGACCAACTTGACAGCATTAGTGGCAAGGACATAGTAGACTTGGGTGCAGGTAATGGTATACTTGGCATTGGCTGCGGAATATTAGGTGCCGAGAATGTAACTTTGATTGAAGGTGATAGCATGGTTTGTGAAATTGCCCAGCAAAATTGTTCAGTAATCATGCAAAAATACTCACCAAAACTTACCACCGTTAATTGTATGATTGGAGTTGATGAAGTTCCTGAAAATCTATCATGTGACATTGTAATCATGAATCCACCATGGGGTTTTCAAAGCAATAAAGCAGACCGCCCGTTACTAGAGTACGGATTCAACTTACAGCCTAGTTCCTTGTACGTTATTCACTCTGCCAATGCGACACACTTAGAGCAACTTGGAAAAGCCAACGGGTATGATTGTGAAATCGTGTTTGAAAGTAATTTTAGACTACCGCCAAAGTACATGCATCAGAGTAGAAAAATGGGCGAAACAGAAGTTAGATGTTGGCGGTTCCACAAACCCGGTGATGCTAAAATCACCACAATCGATGATTGATGTATTGCTCCAATCCGTATGGGGGATTCAAAAGGGATAAACCCGCCCGTCAACACAAGCGAAGATTGTGCGACCTACACCGGGCCACAATTGCTTAGGAAGTAATACAATGACGGCGAGCCTCGTCACCCCAGGAATGCAAGTATCTACCACCTCTGATTGTGAGGCTGGTGAAGGAACAGTAGAAGTCGACGGTAGAATTCTAGCCACAATGATTGGAAATTTCACAATCAATGATGGTATTGGAACCGTTGTTGCAGTCAAAGAAGTCCTGACGCCAAGCGTTGGAGATACGGTTATTTGCCAAATTGAGAAACTAAATGAAAAGAATGGTGAAGCAAGAATTCTGTGTATCGAAGGTAAGTCAGGAGATTTATTGCCCGAGCATTTGTACGGACACTTCCACGTCACAGGCCTTGTCGACAGATACATGCACCAAACTGCTGATGCAGTACGTCGCCGAGATATCTGTCGAGCACAAATCAAAGAAATCGCTCCGGTTGTAAGAATCGACTTTAGAGAACGTGATGATTGTGGCGTTCTTCATGCAATCTGCCCTTCATGTGGCGATACTCTTGTCGCTGAAGCGCAAGGTGATTGGAATGTCAATTGTAACAGTTGTGAATACCGCTCATTTAGGGCGCTTGCCGATAATTTCGCAGCCGGCTGGGCTGAACTCGACCAAGGTGCTAGCGTACTGAATAACTCCGGTAAGCGTTGGGGCAGTGAGGCTGAAGCACTATTTGCCAAGGGGCCATCCGGAAGAGCGACCTTCATTGCTGAAGACTTCCGCGAAGATGGACGAGAACGCAATTACTTCAGATTCGAAGGACAGCAATCAGGCGGTGGCCAAAGACAGAAAGCTAAGCCAGGCTGCAAATTATTTGTTGGCGGCCTACCAAGAGAAATCGGCACTGAGGAACTTCGTGAAATGTTCTCTAAGTTTGGTGATATGGCAGATTGTTTTGTTCCAACTGATGACAGTGGGGCTAACCGAGGATTTGGCTTCGTAACCTACCATGAAAAATCCGTTGCAGAGGCTGCAGCAAAAGAACTGGATGGTCACAGAATCAATGGCCGCAGAATCGGTGTTAGAGATGCTGATAGCGACGATAAGAAAGGTAAGAAAAACAACCGAAGAGATCCTGAAGGAATGAAATTCTATGTCGGAAACTTACCATTCAAGGCAGAAGATTCAACACTAAAGGAGTTGTTTGCTAAATTCGGTACTGTAGTCGATATCAACATTGTAACCGATAATGGAGGCAGACCGAAGGGCTTTGCCTTTGTCACATTGAAAGAAAAGGACAAGGGCGATGAAGTTATCAAAGAACTCAATGGCTCAGAAGTACTAGGCAGGAAAATTCGTGTTGATGTTTCACAGAAAAAAACCGGTGGTCAAAAAGATGGCAAGCCTAAGAAAAGTGCCCGTGAATTAAGAGCAATGCGTGAAGAAGCAGAAGATGGCAAAAAGCGCAAGCGTAAACCAAGACACAAGAAGGATTGAAAATCTCTAACTGCGAGAGTCAATCATGGTCGAGCATAGTTCACCCAAGTGGTTAGTGCTCGATGGTTATGAAGATGAGCCTGCGGCATTTGGTGTTCCACCATATGTTGGTTTTCACATCAGATACTTATGCGGCGTATTAGAGCAGCATAACATTGATTATCGATACATGACGATTGACCAGTGGCGTGAATTCGTCAGACAAAAGGGTGAATCTGGTATTGATAATTTAATGCGGTCGATCGACGGTTTTGCTTGTATTGCCGGAGCTGTAGTTCCGGGAAAATACCTGCGGGGCACACCTATTTCAATCAATGAAATGTCAAATATCGTTCGTAATTTACCAAGTGAAATTCCAGCAATTTTAGGCGGGTGGGCAATCCGAGGTTGGCGTCAGCAAGGATGGAATCCATTGCGTAAGAATCTATTTTTGGCTGTTCAGGATACTGATGCTACGCTTGATAATTTCTTGAATAGCGGCCAATGGAAACATTGTCGCAGAACCGCAGAACAGTGGACTAATTGGGCGCACTATGGTGCCAATAGTAAAGCAGTAAAATTTCATCCTGATCTAGGCGATTCTGAAAATCCAGGTCCGCTAACTTATGAAGTCGAAGTCTACCAAGGCTGTGTCAGATACAAAAGAGGCTGTAAATTCTGTATCGAACCAAAGAAAGGTGTACCAATTTGGCGCAGTCCCGAGGACATTATCGAGGAAGTAAGGATCGCCCATGATTTAGGGGTAAAACACGTAAGGCTTGGGGGCATGACCGACACATACACCTACATGGCTGATGGCGTTAAAGAGTTAGAATATCCAATACCAAATCCGGAACCAATTGCCAAATTATTGCACGGACTAAGGGAAGATGAACGGCTGGAAATCTTACATACTGACAACGGCAATCCATCGATTATTGCTGAAAACCTTGAACCATCCGAAGAGATTACCAAGACTCTTGTCAACACATTATCTGATGGTGCCGTTTTGTCATTTGGCTTGGAGTCTGCTGATAGTGCAGTGCATGAAGCAAATTGGCTGAATTGTGACCCTATGCAACTAAAATCAGCAATTCGATTAATCAACAAGTATGGTGCTGAGAGAGGCGAACGTGGACTCCCAAAATTACTTCCCGGACTGAATTTTATAGCCGGGCTAAATGGGGAAACCGCTGCTACATATCAGCAAAACTTCGAACTACTAAAGGAGATTAGAAGTGAAAATCTCCTGCTGAGAAGGATCAACATTAGACAGGTTGAAGGTGAAGGTTTCCAGGAAATTCCTGAACAGGAATTTACTAATTTCAAACAATCGGTACGAGATGAAATTGATGCTCCATTACTCGAAGAGTTATTCCCAAAGGGTGAGATTTTGCGACAAGTTCGTTGGGAATCACATAATGGCAGAACTAGGTTACCTGCCCACCTCAATCCGCCACATACAGAATCTGAGATTAGAGGTAAAGCAGGCATAACATTTGGTCGGCAAATCGGTGCTTACCCGATTCTAATCGGTACTGAGTATCTAATTCCCCTTGAATCCACATCAGATATTGTGGTGACCGGGCACGGTGCGAGATCGATTACCGGAGTGGAATGCTCTATGGACTATGACACAATCACTGAAAAGCAACTTTCAGCAATTCCAGGAATTGGCGATAAGTCTGCTTGGAAATTAATTGGCCAACGAGTCAAACTAAAACGCAAAGATTCCTCTAAATCATTTCCAGATGTTCAATCATGGTTCCGTGCTGCTGAATTAGCTTGGCAGGATGATTTTTCAATATTCTTCAATGATTAAGTCGACGCGCAAGTATCATTTATTCACTTCTAGAGAGAATAATCATGGCAGTTGTAAAGGAATTGATTTCGGCGGCAAAGCAACTGTCCAATGCTTGTGATAAAGCAATAAAAAAAATTGAGCGAAAAACCATTGTCGCCCATGCCACAAATCCGCTAGATTATGCTTGGCAGCATCACGAACAATACCTAATTAACTGGGGCGGCCTTGGTGCTAAAACACTGTTACTAGGAATGAATCCCGGGCCGTGGGGTATGGCACAAAGTGGGGTGCCATTTGGCTCAACAGACATAGCCAAAACCCTCTTGAAAATTAAGCCATATCAACTTGAAACCCCGCCTAATGCTCATCCTAAGCGACCGATAATTGGGCTTGAATTGGAGCGCCAAGAAATCTCTGGACAACGGTTGTGGTCGCTGATGTTTGATCACTATGGTGAAGGAAAAGAAGTATTCAGCAACATTTTCGTTGTCAATCATTGTCCTTTGCTATTACTTGGTGAAACTGGAAAAAATCTGACTCCGGATAATTTACCGACTTCGGTGATGAAACCAGTTCTTGATGCGTGTGATGAACATTTGAAACAAGTTGTAGAGATAATGGAGATAGAGCGAATCATTGGAGTTGGTAAGTATGCTGAAAAACGAGCAAGAATGACATTCAATGCTGGTAAATATGGCAACGGCATTACGCCTAGTGGGCGAGAGATTACCATCACAACTTGCTGGCATCCAAGTCCCGCAAGCCCACTAGCGAACCGAAATGATGGTGCTGATTGGCGAGCTAATGTGATATCTGTGCTGGAAAACAAGTAAGCTTACAGAAAAAATACAGCAAAATTGCCAGAATTTAGCAGGCGCAGGTTTCAAGTGCTCTGTGCTACACTAGGTGTTCATGGCAGAAGAGAAGATGGCATGGGCCCGTCAGCCCGACGACAGACAATGGGAAGGCCCTGAAGGGGAAGATCCACGAACACTATACCAAATGTTGATGACTAGCGTAGAGCGTTTTGGTAGCGAACCTTGCTTTGGTTACATACCAGAAGCAGGCATGGCAAGAGTACATTTGACCTACAATGAATTTGGTGAATTGGCAACCTCGGTAGCCAAGAGTTTGAACGACGCTGGAGTTAAAGCCGGCGACAGAGTTGCATTGATTCTAGACAACAGTGTCGAGTGGGCAGCATTATCTTACGGCGCTAATGCAATTGGCGCCGCTTACACCGCAATGTATACTCATCAGCATGGCGCAGAATGGGCTTACATTTTGAATGATTCAACACCGGCAATCCTAGCAGTTGCTGGCCCAGAAACACTTGACAAGTTAGTAGACAATTTGGGTGACGACAAAGCAGCATACCCGCCATGCGGAATTATCATGCTCGGTGATGAAGAGGCTAACAAACTACCACCTGAAGGCGTAACGGTACACAAGTGGAGTGAATTCGTTGCTGCTGGCAGAGCAAGTGAAAATGAGTTTGAAATCGCTGATGACCCATTTGCTCTAAACACACTAATTTACACATCTGGAACAACTGGAAATCCAAAAGGTGTTATGTTAACCAACTGGAACACACTATCCAATATCCTGTGTGTTCAATCTGCGTTCAAGATCTATGTCGGTGACAAAAACGCTGCCTTCTTACCTTGGGCTCACTCATTCGGCAGTACCTTTGACTTGCACTGGATGATTAGATGTGGTGTTCACATCAACCTAATCTCAGACCTAACTAAGATTGCAGACGAATGTATTGAAATCAAGCCTGCAGTATTACTGGCTGTACCAAGAGTTTGGAACAAATTCTATGACCGTGTCAACAGCCAGTTCGAGGCTGCAACAGGTGTCAAGAAAATATTGATTGGTAAAGCCAAGAAACATGCATCAAGAAGAATCGCCAAGGCTGGTGTCGAGTGTGACGCAGTTCCACCAAGTGGCTTCTTTGACAAGTTGTTTGACAAATTGGTTTGGAAGAAAGTTAGAGCCCGATTTGGTGGTAATATCAGATTCTGTATGTCCGGTGCTGCAGCGCTATCACCTGATGTTGCTGAATTTATCCAAATGGTCGGATTCAGTTGCTATGAAGGCTACGGCTTGACTGAAACTGCACCGTTGGTTGCTGCTAACGGCTGGTCTGGACCTGGTAAATCTCGCCTACGCACTGTTGGACTTGTCGCTAATGGCGTCAAAGTAACCATCGATACCGATGCTTGGGACGATCCAGACAGACCGGATGAGGGTGAAATCATAGTTCACGGACCTAACGTCATGAAGGGTTACTGGAACAACGAAGAGGCTACCAAAGAAGTAATCATGGAACCTGGTGTCTTTAGAACCGGTGACTTAGGGAAGTTGGATAAAGATGGCTACCTAGCAATTACTGGTCGTGTAAAGAGTCAATTCAAACTAGAAAACGGCAAGTATGTTTCACCTGCACCACTAGAAGAAAACCTCAAACTTTCACCACTTGTTGAACAAGCTGTTCTTGATGGTCGAAACATGTTGAAGACTTACCTAATTGTTCATCCAAACATGGAGGCAATGAAGGCTGCAATGGATGCTGCTGGTGTTGATGCATCAGGTAGTGACGCTGACATTTGTGCACGACAAGGAACCAGAGATTGGTTACTTGCTGAGTTGAAGGCAAACAACATGAAGGCTCCTGTTTGGAAAGGCTATGAAGTTGCAGCTAACCTAATCCTAGATCCTGATGAATGGACTACTGACAATGATATGTTAACTCCTTCAATGAAGGTCAAACTACGTAACCTATTGTCTCACCATGAGGCTGAGATAGCTAAAATCCAAGGCTAAAATTCGACTGACTTCCGGTATTCGCTTACCGATAACCGTTCATTAATGGCATTGGGTTTATACTAGTTGGCAACTAGTTTATAAACCGTCATTGATTTTTTCTATCAAATGACTATAGATGCTGTGGGAACAATTTCTAGTCCAAACAACCAGAGTTTGGTACTAAAAAAATCTACATCATCTCTAATTTATCGAACCCTGCAAAAACCACTCGGTATCGGCATAATTGTTGGTACTATCACTGGGTTCTCTAATTCACTGATTCTAGGCTTACCCCTATTATCATCCTTAGCAATAGGTGGCGCTCTTGGGCTGTCAGTTTGTTTATTTGGCTGCCCTGGTATGATGAAAGGACAAATTGCTGCTCGTCGAGAATTGGAAAAGCAACGACGAGCAGATAGAGCGAGACGGCAACGCATCATCAAGGCATTTACTGCCTTTGATTGAGAGTTTGAAGGACTTTGTTTATCAATTGGTAATCGGCCGACAGGCTAAGTGATGACATGGTAAGGGAGTTAATCACCGTCGAAGGCGTCGACCGCAGTTTTGGCCCGGTTGATGTACTCAAAGACATCAATATGATTGTCAATGACGGCGATAGAATCGGTATTGTCGGCCACAATGGAGCGGGTAAAACCACATTACTCAACACCATTAGCGAGCAAAAACAAGATGTTGGTGACATCGATTTCGCTCCAGGTATTCGTATTGCCTACCTTACCCAAATCAGAGACATTGAATCCGATTCAACCATCGAGGAAGAGCTCGGTAGAAAAGGAAGACAATTCCAAGAGTTAGAAGAAGAAATTGCGGCAATTGAAGCACAAATGATCGACCCATCATTCTATGAAGGAGATTGGGAGCCAATAATGGAGAGGTACAGCGAACTTCAACAGATGCTTGCTAGTAGCGGTGGCGGCAATGTTGCCGGTATTGCCAAAGGAATTCTTGAGCGATTGGGCCTCGATAAACATCCAATGGACATGAAAGTCAGTGCTCTATCTGGTGGAGAAAAAGCCAAACTGGCACTTGCCAGACAACTTGTGGGCCTTGCCGGTGTTGATGTGATATTCCTTGACGAGCCAACTAACCACCTTGACATTCAAACCACTGAGTGGTTAGAGGCTTTCCTTCGAGATTTCAAAGGTGCTCAGTTAATCGTCTCACACGACAGATATTTCCTCGACCAAGTATGTACTAGAATAGTCGAAGTTGACAACCTAAGAGCGTGGCCGTGGAAAGGAAATTACTCACAGTTCGTCAAGCTGAAAGCATCAAGTGAAGCGTCACTGGCTGATCGCATCAAGACGTTAGAGAAGAAAATGCAGTCAACCACTGGCGCATTACAACAAATGAAGCGAGCCAACAAGTACGACAAATCTATCTCTGCCAAGCACAAGATGTTAGAGCGCTACCAGCAAGAGCTCAAAGCACTCAAAGCACGAGTACCAAAGAAGCGTAAGCCACTGATTTTGAAACTTGAAGCCACAGACAAAGCAAGTATGGATGTGCTACAAATTGACGGAGGTTCAAAGCGCTTTGATGGACTAGAGAGACCGATTCTCGACAACCAAGATTTGGAAATCCGTAAAGGTGACCGAATCGGTATTGTCGGCGGCAATGGTCAAGGAAAAACTACCTTACTAAAGATAATCAATGGCGAATTAAATCTTGATTCTGGTAAGCGTGATTTAGCACCTGGTTGCCAAATTGGATACTTCCATCAAGACCACGCAACACTTGATTTCAATCTAAACCCGGTCGAGCAAATCGAAGTGCTACGGCCTGATTTCCAATATGGTGATATTCGTGCCGCACTGGGCAGATTCCAATTCTCCAGTGAACAAGTCAAGACCAAATTATCCCAGTTATCTGGTGGCGAGAGAGCCAGAGTTGCCCTACTCAAACTGCTACTTGAGGAAAATAATCTGCTGCTGATGGATGAGCCGACAAACCACTTGGACATGGAATCTAAAGATACCCTAGAAGAAGCTCTGCTCAACTATGAGGGTTCATTGGTAACCGTATCTCACGACCGTTGGTTCCTCGACCAAGTTGTCAATCGAATATGGGAATTACAAGATGGAGTCGTTACTGTCTACTACGGCAATTACACAGATTACGTTCGTGCCAAGAAGGGACTTCCTCCGCTAGCAGATGGTGAAATCTCAGACGTTTGATTCCCTTCTTGTAAGGGTTGAATTGATGAACTGCAGGGTTATCGAAGCATCATGGCCGAAGAGGAACCAGTGTTTGAGACAACCACTGGACCGCCCAGAATTATCACTGCGGCTTCGCTTTTTGATGGCCACGATGCCGCAATTAATGTCATGCGCAGACTGATACAATCAGCCGGTGCTGAGGTAATTCACTTAGGTCACGACCAATCTGCTAAAGCAGTGGTTGACTGTGCCATTCAGGAAGATGCCCACGGTGTTGCATTAACATCATACCAAGGCGGTCACGTAGAATATTTCACCTACATTCGCCAACTTCTAGACGAGGCTGGTTGCGAGCACATTCGTATCTTTGGTGGCGGTGGTGGAACTATTACTCCGCCAGAGATCAAAACCCTCCACGAATCTGGTATTTCGAAAATATATTCACCAGATGATGGTCGAACCATGGGACTAATGGGTATGATTCACCATTTGATGGGAATTGCTAGCGAGGTCGATTTGATTCATCCTGACAGGCTTGCCAGTCTTGATGGACCTGTTACCCCTGAAGATACGGCAAAGATCGGATTGCTCCTTACTATGAGTGAGAGTGCTGACGATGCGACCTTCAAAGCGACGTTAGACACGTGTCGCTCTTCGGAAAAAGAAGTCCCAGTAATCGGCTTTACTGGAACAGGCGGGGCAGGAAAATCCAGTCTTTTGGATGAATTGATGCTTAGAATCCTTAGAGATAATCCGGGCAAAAAAGTCTGTCTCTTGTGCGTTGACCCAACTCGAAAGCGAACCGGTGGCGCACTACTTGGCGACCGAATTAGAATGAACTCTCTATCCAATAATGATCTCTACATGCGTAGCCTTGCTAGTCGCGGTTCAGGTAGCGAAATTTCAGCTAACCTTGACCGTGCGATTGAGGTGGCAAAAGCAGTTGGATTCGACCTTATCTTTTGCGAAACCAGCGGAATAGGTCAAGGCAGTGACGCAATAACAACCGTGGCTGACCACTCAATGTATGTCATGACTGCTGAATTCGGTGCCCATACTCAACTAGAAAAAATAGAGATGCTTGATGTGGCTGATGTTGTCGTACTCAACAAGTATGAGAAGCGAGGTAGTGAAGACGCACTTAGGGCGATACGTAAACAGGTACGTCGTAACCGGAACAAGTTCGATGTTGCTGATGAAGAGTT
>WTIT01000072.1 GCA_011526375.1 Methanobacteriota archaeon | reverse complement strand
CAACAGAAACAATTAAATGATAAAAATAAAAAGAAAACAAAAGAAGAATTAGTATTAGAAGAAAGAGAAAGAGCAAGAAGGAAATATGTTGAAAGAAAAAGAATTGATAAAGAAACAAAATTAAAATTAACAAGAAAATTAGGTGGTTATAGTAAAAATGATTTTGAAAGACAAATACATCAAGTAGATTGGATGATGGAAGTAACAAAATTTATAGCAAGTAGTAAATTAACAGAATATGATGAATCAATATTATGTAAATTAATTGCAGATGATGGATTTACAAGTAATATGAGAGATTTATATTCAACATATGTTTTAAATCATGGAGAATTTCAAAGTGTTGATGATTTATTATATTTTATTTTAGATTTATATCCATTAAAATTAGAAGTAGTAATATATTATTATAACAAAATATTTGAAGCAAGTAATAAAATGAGTAAAAATAGTAATGCAAGTACAATATTATTACCAATTTCAAATATGTTTAGAAAATTTGAATATGTTAAAAGATTTACAAGAGATAAAGTTGAAACATTTCATAGTGAAATGAATGAAGAAAGATTAACAAGCATTGCTTATTATGCATTACCACATTCATGGTTAGAAATATTATCAAAATTACCAGGTATTTCAGAAGGTATTTTACCAATTAATATGAATCAATTACAGAAATATATTGAGAAAGTAGAATTAATGAAAAATGAAAAGAGTGATGTATTATTAAATCCATTTAAATTAAAAACATCAAGAAAAGAAGATTCATTTGCAGGATTAAAAATAAATCAGATAATGAATGGAAATAATAGTAACAATAGAAATAATGGTAATAGAAATGGTAGAGGAAGAAATAATCGTGGTGGTAGAACACGTGGTAGAGGTGGTCGAACAAGATCAATGAGAAGATCAATGAGATATCGAAGTGGAACACGAAATTATAGAAATATGGGTGATCGTAATTATAATAATTATAATAATTATAATAATGGAAATCGAAATTCAAATAATTATTCAAGAGGTACATCAAATAGATCACGTGGTAGATCAAGAGGTAGATCAGGTAGAGGAAGATCATCAAGAGGTAGGTATACAAGAGGTAGATCAAGATCAGGTAGAGGACGTGGTTCTTATCGAGGATACAATTCAAACAGAAATAGAGGTAATTCACGAAATAATCAAAGTTATCAAAGACAAGTATATTATACAGAAAATACAAAAAGAGATTTGTATAATGAAAATGATTGTTTTAATTGTGGAATGTTAGGTCATTATAAAGTTGATTGTAAAACAATGAAACCTGATTTAAAACAAAAATTAAAAGAAAGAGCAGAAAAGGCAAGGATTAAAAATAATGGATCAGTTAATTCAATTGTAGCAGGTGATTCACAAAGGAGAATAAATGAAGTAGTACAAGCAAGATGTGATGAATATCAAAATAGATATCATAATAGTAATTCAAATTCGAATTTAAATAGAAATAATTCAAGTAGTAAACCAAGTGTAAATATTGTTAGTAAAGGACAAAGAGATAGAAATGAAAGAGAACAACAACGACAAATACAAGCAATGGCATTATCAACATGTCCATATGATCATGAATCATGAAAATGTAATAGGAGTGTTATTAGCTCCACAAGTATTGACAACACTCCAAATAACAATAACAACAATAAACAACAAGTTCAATCAATACAACCACAAAAGGTGGATGATAGTGAATCTATATTCACTATGTGCATGACCATCTGTAGAACCAACAACAACTCACAAGTAATGCAAGCAATTCAAAATGAAATGGAGAATTCAACAGATTCAGAAATGCCTGATTTAATTAGTGATAGTTCAGATGAAGATTGGGATATTGATTTTAACAATCAAAATATTGAAAATATAAATGATAACAATTTAAAATATGTAAGTAATATGAAAGAATCAAAAGGTGATATGATTGTTAAAACATTTAATCAAACTCCAAATCAAATTAATTATGTTAATAATAATGATTATAAACATCAATATTATAGTGAATCATATTGCAAGAAAAATACAGTTATGATTGAACCAAATATAGATGAATCATCAATATTGTGTAGTATATGTAATTACAATATTAGTAATAATGTGTGTACATTAATTAGTGATTTTAATATTGTATCAAGAGATGATAATATTGAAGATATTTATACTGGAAGAATAGAAGTAATTCCAAGTTTAAATGAACAATGGTTTTTACATATACCAGTATTATATGAAGATGGTGTAACACGTAAAACAAAAGCATTTGCAGATTGTGGTGCAAATGAAGCATGTTTATGTACTCAATGGACAGTTAAACATTTTCCAAATTCAATTCGTAGAAATCGTGTAAAAGAGAAAATGAAAACACCAGGTGGTATTATTAGTCCAAAATATTGTACTTGGATGTGTTTCCCAACAGCAAAAGGTACAATTTTGAAAAAGAAAATGCATTTGATTGATGATTTATGTGTTAATATATTATTAGATATTAATATATTAAAAGCATTTGGATATAAATTTAAAGAAGAAACACCTGAAATATTTCGACATGATCCAGAACCAGAATTAGATTTAGAAATGAAGGAATATGAAGAAGTATTAAGTAATCGTAGTATTAATAAAGATTATAATTGGTTTAATATGGTAAATAAATTAAAATTGAGAACATTAAATGAAGGATATGATAATTATAGTATAAATGATAGTTTATATGCAGATGGAATATTATTATATCAAAATGATTATAATCAAGTTAATAGTATTATTAATACAAATAAAAACGATGATGTAATGAATGAGAGTAAAGAGAATATAAATAAATCAAACATTTATTTAGCATCAAAAGAAAATGTAAGTAAAGATGAATTTAGAGCAGGTAAAATTAATATTGATAAATTAGATCAAATTGATGATAGTAAAGAAGATATACCTGAATTAGTGAAGAAAATAAATGAAAAAGAATTAGAAAATGAATTTTATAATTGTATGTTTATGGTACCAAAATTAACATTTCTTGCAACACCACAAGAAATTGTTGAAGCAAGAAAAACATTTGTAAATAAAGAATTAGAATTTCCAAGTTATGATTATTTGAAAACATATGAAAGGAAATTTGGTGCAAAATATGCAGGATTATTTACAGCAGTAATGAAATGGCGTTATAATAGTATGGATGTTTTTGCTACACATACATTTAGTAGAAAAACAATGAAAACAGAATTTGCACGTTTAGGTATTAAACCAGAACATAGAGATAAAACAATGTATGCACCACAATATGGAATAAATCAAGAAAAGAG
>WTIT01000030.1:7399-13774 GCA_011526375.1 Methanobacteriota archaeon | reverse complement strand
TATCATATGGTAATTTGAACATTCCTTAGTTTTTAGTTACCGGCCTACCGGCAGCTGAACCTAGAAAAATATTTGTATAAAGTTTTCAGTCTTAGTTTTTATTAATCTTTATTCAATTTATTTTATTTTCACATTTCATACATCTTAGTTGAAATAACCTTTAAACTCTAGCAAAAGCCTAACTAAGTTATTCTAAACTTACTCAGCTTACCTAGACTTTATACTTTGTAGTTTAACCGCTACTACAATTTGGCATTCTGCGACGTTGAAATTATTCAACCCGTGCGTGTCAAAAAATCCAAAGCATAATGACTGAATATACCCGTTATATTCGATCATTACCAGAAAATCCAAGATATCATTTAAATGACGAAATTATTAAATATTACTCCAGATTAGGTGAAATCTCTTCCGCCAACAGTATTTATAAAAATTCACCACAGATTCCAGCCAGACTTCAATTCGACACAGTCTATGGAGATATTATTCCATACATCATTCGTATGATGACAACGGAACAACGTCTCAAGTTAGATTCAGAATTGGATAAAGCTGTTATCAAACGTGATATTTCTATAATTATTAAGGAAAGATTTCTTAACCCATCTGATGTAATTAAGCCTTATGCTAATAAACATTCAGATAAATGGAAACATTTAGCATATTGTATTGAAAGTATTATTGCAGTATTTTATCAACAAGATGATGGAAAACCTTTTCGTTTTACACATGGTAGAGGTAAATTATCACATATTAGAAGACAACAAATTGAAAATTGGTTAAAGGAATTATTTATTCTTTATCATTTCAAATATGAAAATTATTTAAAAGTATTAAAACGCCCATCAAACTACATACCACCAGTTCACATCACAACAATACCATTTGTAAAAGCTCGCATGCAACAATATCAAACAACATACAATCATTTCACACCAAATCAAATGCGAAAACTACGAAATGTGCAAGAACAATCCGAAAACTACGAACAAAAAACCGAAAACCACACTCCACGCGACAATTTCGCACTTTCATCAAATCAAAACAATAACAATATTAATCACAATACACCACAACACACACAAACTGAAGAAAAACAACAACAAACCCCATCACACGGGACTTGGTCCAGTGTATCTCAACCCAATTTTGCACAATTTCCATCACAATCACCACAACAACCACGATCAAAAACACCTCATTCAATAAAATACAGAAAAGTAAGAAAACCACAATATCGTATTAAAGCACCATCATCCAAATACAATAATACTTCCCCACATCAAACACCTCAATCACTACCAGGAACTTCCAGATTTAACAAAAATTACTCTCAAACACAAACAAAATTACCACCATTACCAAGTAGTTCATCAAATAAAAAATCGAAACAGAAATATCGTAAAAAAGAAACAAAAACACAATCACAAACTCCCCAAATCAGTTCCAACGACGTACATGATATTAATCATATCCATGTATCACCAACCAACACTCCAAAACAAAATTTAAATCAATCACTTAAACAAGAAGAATCAAAATATTCAAATGAAAATAATAATAAAACAAAAGAACCAACACCTGAAACACCAACAAATCCAACCAAAAACGATACTCAAAATGTAAGTCAAATAACAAGCCAAATGACACCAATTAAAAAATTATTACATACTCAAGGTAAACAATTAAAACAGAACAAAACAGAAACAAATACACAACAATCACATTCACCTCACGAACATCCAAATTTATCACAAGAAAATCAAGACATTACCGAAATACAAGAACGAACAGATGAAGAAGAAAACGATGAAAAAGCAGATACTCTAAATGCAACACCACAAGGCCCTACACCACCACCAAAATCAGAATCACCCAGAATCTCGTATATTCCACACAATCCAAAACCATTTCGTACCCAAGGACTTAATCAAGTAATTGAAACCATATTCATCACAGATACAGCCAAACATGATCAAGAATTAAAAACAAGTGATAATCCAAGATATAAACCACATCACTGGTTTAAACTTGGAGATGTTAATGTACCATTACCCTATACATTAATTCACGATGACAATCTATACAATATATTACATGATCAACACAAATATTTATATGATTTATGTAACAGTCTATTTTTAGAAGACATTCACGCATTTTGCAACAATCCGACAAGACACCACGACATTCAAACATCATACAATGAAAACACAGCAGCAATACGTGAAATATATAATTACAATACACCAGAGAAAACAAAAATAATACATACATTTTATGAACTGTACAATTTAGTTACTTATCATTATCTTATGCCTACACATAAAGATTATGATATATTTTGTACTAATTTAACAAACATACTTAATACCATTAATGTTATGATCCATGTACTATCTAAAGTAATATTTATGTATGAACAAGCAGAAAACCAACTTCTGCAATCAGAACAAACATTGCACAACAAACAAAGAAAATACTTACCAATATCTCAATATGTATTTAAATGGATCAGAGAAACCACAATTGATATTAAATTAATATATTCCAGAATAGCACAACAACGTTCTGAATATATTACCTTATATTTAAATTATAATCATGCATATTTGTCAAATAATAACTTACCAATTGATGAAGTAGATGACTTTTATGTATATTTAGAAAAGAATTATGAATATATACAATATATTTATCCATCATTACATTTATTTTCCATGCCATCTTATCCACAACCAGAATTTGTTGCTCGTATTGACGAATATTATTTACAGCAAAATAATCATCAACAAAACCAACAAATTCGCAAACAACAACATCAAACAAATAATAAAAGAAACAAAACAGAGAAAGATGCACTTAACCCTAATGCAGCATCTAATACCCCATCAGCTCGTCAAGCACCCATTAATAATTCAGGAAATGAAAATCCAAATCCATCCAGACCACCAAATACCAGAATTCTTCCACCACCACAATTTAATCCATCACCCCAAAATCCAGATTCACCACATCCATCTGATGACAGTGATGACAGTGATAACCTACCCTCATCAAATAATCCACATAACCATTATACTTCTGATCCTGAATCACATCATACCAATCCTACATCATCACACCATCAACCTAATAATAACTATAACAATAATAATACTCGAAATACAAGATACAATAATAATTACAATAACAGAAATACAAATTACGGATATCAATACCATGGACCAAATGATGAAAAAGAACAAAATCACCCAAACAACGAACAAACACATTATGGAAATCACCAAGACCATACACATCAACAACATCATCATCACAATCGTACACATAATGGTGACAGTCAAGGATATCATGGACACACTGATCAACAATCACACAATGGACACGCAAATAGACAACAGCAAAGACACACAAACAATGGCGCATATCAACAAACTAATCAAAATCATGGCCGAAACCAAAACACACATGAAAGAAACAACAATAATAACGGACAAAGAAACAATAATAACAATCAAAATCACCGAGACAATAACGATAATCAAAATAACAACAACGAAAACAACCCAAATCGAAACAATGATCAAAACAACAATGAAAACAATAACAACAACAACCATAATAATAATGGAAATAACAATAATCAACACTATAATTATAATAATGGAATGCAAATGATTTTACCACCAAATACAACAGCAGATGACTATGCTGAAACACAATTACAAAACCAAGCATTAAAAGTAGCACAACAAAGCTTACCATATAATTTAAAAAATAAAACAGCATTCACAGCATCCACACGCGACATTAAAAAATTACACAGAGAAACTGAAGTATTTGTATTAAAATTACAACATTGGTTTGATTCACACAAAGATCATGTAAGACCAACATTTTTATATAATTATGCAAGTGCTTGTATATTTGATGGTAAAGCACTTAAATTATATCGAAACAGAAATCAATTATTAAATTCACCAACAATTGATTGTTTTGAAACATTAATAAAATGGATCAAAGCAAATTTTTATGATCCAGAAGCATGGATAAATAAACATTATCAATTACTTAACTATAATTTTGATAGAAATATCCAAAAACAACATGCAGCAAAATATACCCAAGATTATGATATTAAACTAGCAGAATATCATCAAGACCATACAACCAATCCATGGATGGAACCAGAATTACAAGAAGCCTATCGTATTACAGAAGAACAAAAAATTAGTAATATACGTAAAAAATTACCTATCTGGTGGAAAGAAGAATTAGAACAAAAAACATTCGACAACCCAACAACATATCCACAATATCAAGACGCATTTCAGAGAACACAACAGAAAACATTATCTCTAATGTTACGTTACCCAACTGAAAAACAAATTGCAGAACCAGATAGAACCTATAATACCATCCATTCCATACACACCAATGAAATCAACTATATATCTCGCAGATCCTCAATGAGAAACCGAACATCACATTCACGCTCACGTTCTCCCTATAAAAACAACAACTATAATAATAACAGAAGCAAAAGTAAATCCAATTCACGTTCACAATCATCATTCTCACGAAGAAGTTCACGTTCCTCTTCACGAAGAAGCTCACGTTCCTCTTCACGACCAAAAATATATTGCTATCGCTGTGGCAGTAGCAAACATAAAGTAGAAAAATGTTATGCAAAATCAGAAGTTGTACGAAAATATCAAAAAAGAAAAGCAAACAGAAGACAATTTCGTAAATTTGCATATAATTACCCAAACAAACAATATCGTAAAAAATGGTTAAATGAAATAGATTCAATTTCATATTTTTATAATAACAAACAATCAACAAAAAGAATAAATAAAAGAAATAACAGACGAAACAGAAACAGAAGAAACAGAAATTGGAAACCAAGATACAGACGTAGTCGATCTCGTCCTAGATCCAAGAGAAACAGACCACGTATAAATACGATTGAAGATACTGCTAATACCAATCCTACAGAATCCAATCCAACAGCAGAAGATCCACCACCATCATCAGCCTATGAAGCATCATCAACACATAATACTTCTGATGATAATACTTCATTATCAGCTACACCAGAAGTAAATACATTAGCACATATCTTACCAATTAGGAGCACCTCCGACGAATCAAATTCAGATGATAATCAATCCACAGTTTCATCATCATTAGATACAAGTCGAGATCCCATAAACGACACCAATATTTTAAATTATTTATATTCCAATTCCCCGGAACACACAATAAATATTATTGATATTCCATCAATAACCAGAATTGACACATCCATAGAAATGGACGTTGAAACAGAAACAGACAACGAAAGTGCAATTCAGAATTTTTTACACGACCCAGATGACAACCTACAAACACAAACAGAAACAGAAACAGATGAAGATATTCACGTACCAAATGCAAGTGCAATTGACACAATAGCCAATGCACCTACAACATTAGTAACAAATCAAAGCACAACCACTGATGAAAACGAAAACACAACAGCACAAGTAATATCAGCACAAGAACAAGAAGATGAATCAAAGGAAGAAAATAATACAACGTTAACTAATCCACCAAATGATGCAGGTTATGCATCAGATACTTTTCCATTATCATCACCAACAGCAAATCCAAATCAATATTCAAATGAAAACAGAAATGAATTCAATCACGATTCAGTAAATCACCAACAACAAATTAAATTAAAACAAAAACAAAGAAGAAAAGTATTAAGACGAAGAAAACGTCAAAATCAAATTGAAAAATTTGAAAAAGAACAAGAAGATAAACGAAAACGACGAGGAAAAAATTATGTACCAGACACACCACCATCAACATCACCATCATCTACAGATGAAAGTGATCATAATAATAATAATAATAATACTCAAACACCACATCCAGCACCACACAGATCATACTCACCTAATGGACGAACTTACAGAATCACAACTCAAACTAATATTCAATCAAACTCAAATAACAGAGTATTTAGATATCAAAATGACTCAAACGAAGAAAAAGAAGACAATAACACCAACAGTCGACGAAACACAAGACGAAACAACAGAAGAAGAAGAAGATCAAGTACACCAACAAACTCAACATCACCAACAACAACACAAACATTATCAGAAACAGATACATCATCATCATCAGAAAGATATCGTAGACGACCTCAAAGATCCAACAACAATAGAAACAGAAGAAGAAGAAGAAGAACAACATCACCATCAACATCACACACACATGAAAGAAGAAGAAGAAGACGAAGTAGAAACAGAAACAGAAACCGAAGAGGAAGAGGATACTCAACATCAAGTACAAGATCTCATTCAAGATCAAATGTAC
>WTIT01000030.1:0-7299 GCA_011526375.1 Methanobacteriota archaeon | reverse complement strand
TACAAGATCTCATTCAAGATCAAATGTACGACATACAAGATCCAGATCACCAATCAATTCACAATATCATAGACGTAATCCACGTCCAATAATTCGACAACCAGGTGATACAGTTAATGGACAACGTTATTCAACACAATATGAAAGAGATAATTATGTAGATTACTCGAATATTGATCCAATGGAAAATGTAGTTCCAAATCTCCATAATTACAATAACAATAATAATAATTCAAGTCCACAATATCATAATAATGCATGGTACAATGAAATTGATGACGGCAGCAGTGTAAACGTATCAATGGCAAGTCATGTATCATATCATTCCAGACCACCCAGATTACCTGCACCACCAATTATCATTCATCCATCAATACCAACAGATCCCAGATTACCTAAGAAAAAATTGTTCAAACCAAAAAAACCACCAATCACACGTTATAATTATAAATTTAAACACGGTTTAACACCACCATACAGAAGCAAACGAACAATTCAACCTCAACAAAATCGAAGTTTTACAACTTCACCAAACATCAGAAGTAATATTCCATCCACTTCAACACGAAATGGAAGTAATATTAGAAGAATAAATCAACAAAATGATTTATTTACAATCGACGAAACACCACCACGTAATAATACTAATAATCATATTATTACAACCACCCCACACTCATCAGCATTACAATCAAAAGCAGAAATTGACACAGACGAAGAAAAAGACAATACAAATCACTTAAATTCTAATGTAAATCAACATTCAAATTACGTTGAACATCCTCCAATCAGATCATCAATCTCCACAATTCCACCAACACCACCTGAACAACAACCACAAGACACAGATACTGATAATAATGATTCTGATATGGAAATTGATACAGCAGATGACGATGACGATCCTGAACCAGATATTCATTTAAACTGCCCCCGGACACAATAGCCACCACCACAAATCACCACCAAATAAACGACACTATAAATACTCGCGCAACTCACGTTACAACAACTCGCGATATTATTCAAAACACAGAAAAAGACAAAGACGAAATAAACCACGAAAATCAAAATATTCACTCAAACAACGTTTAAGAAATAAACAAAAGAAAGCAGAATTAAGAAAGAAAGAAAAGGCAGAAAATGAAAAAATATTTGAACAATGTAGAAATGAAATTCATAAACAGAAAGCAGAACAATTAGCATACCTGAAATCACTATTAGGACTCGAAACTGATGACAATTCAACATATATTATTGATCAACGCAAAGACAATCCATTATCATTTGAAAATTCAATTAATCAACCATTATTATGTAATTATTGTGATAATTGTAAAAATTGTGATATTTGTAATAATTGTGAATATTGTAATTATTCTAATAATTCGGATATTATTGATACAGTGCAGTATAATATTAATAATAATTCGAATAACATTAATGTTAATTATGATTTTACTAAATTCAATTCTAATTCTGTTAATTGTAATTGTAAATCATTATTCTCTGATTATTCTAATAATAATATTAAGGATAATAATGACAATTCTAGTTCTAGTTCTACTTGTAATTCCACTGATTATATTAATTTAATTACTCAATGTAATCAAATTAATGGTAATTGTATTCATTCTGTAAGAGATAAAAGTACCTATCGAGGAAAACAATGGCCAGAAGACACATCAGTCACAAATCATTTTGACAGTAAATGGAAAATCCAAGCATGGACAAAATACAACAAATTACAAACCACCACACACAAAATACATTTATTTGCAGACACAGGAGCAACAATTAGCGCATGTAATGATAAATACGCCAGAAAACATTATATGCAATATATTAAAAAACGGAAATCTTACTTACCTGTTCGCGTTGCAAATGGAGCAATTATTAAATTAAAAGAATATATTAATTTACCAATATTTGATAACCAAGGTAAATACCGATTTAGCCATGAATTTTATTTAATACCACAATTAAAACACAAATTCCTCGCATCATTTTATTTTTTACAAAAAGTAAAATTTAAATTTTCATCAGATATACCATTATTAACAGAACACACACATTTACAAGAAACACAATATGAACACCCAGAAGAACCTGATGAAACATTTGGAAAATGTAATAATTGGAATGAACCACGACTTAAAACAAATGTAAAACAAACAGACTACACTCAACACCCACAATTTAAACCACATTCCAAACTCAGAGACAATGAATACGCAAATTACATAAAAATGATGGAACTAATGACAGATACAGAATGGAAATATTACGATCGACAAGACTTCACAAGTACACGAAAATACAAACCAACACCAATAGTAACAGACCCATACCACAACAAAATCAAATCATACAATTTAACAAATTATACATCATTAAAAGACGTAAATTTAAATACTTTAAATAAAGTAAAATATAAAGATATGGACATACCTCAATCATACATTTCAGTTTCAGATAGACTTTGCCATATTTCAAATTATTCAGCAACAACTGAAGAATTGAAACGAGCAGCACAATTAGCAGATCAAAGAACATTCAACAAAGTAAATTTGAAACATGTTAAAGAGATATCCATTAATCTATATAAACGATGTACAAAATTATTATATCATACATTAGACGAATTATTTGCAAAACACCAAACACAATTACGTTCAATCCCAAAATATGAATTTAAAATAGACTTAACAGATGATGCACCAGCCAGAATATTCATTAAACAATATCCATTATCATCAGAAAAACGATTAGTAGTTATACATCACGCAAACCAAAATGTCAAAAATGGTTTATTTATACCAAATAATACTTCACCACACAACGTTCCTATTATCGTAATAAACAAAGGCAAATCAAATCGACAACGACTAGCATATTCACTACAACTATTAAACAAATACACAAAAACAGTAAAATCACATATGCCTTCATACAATTATATATTTGAAGTATTACGAGGACCAGGAAAATACACAACAACAGATTTAAAGAATTTTTTCGAAAATATAGCACTCCGTTTTGCAGATCAACAATTCGCACACGTATTTACTCCAATAGGAGAATTTAACTTAACTCATGCAACATATGGATTTAAAAATATAATGACACTAGCCCAAGATATTAGCAACCATTTAGTACGACCATTAAAACGTTCAATTGCATTTGTAGATGATATAATTAAAAAACATGATATTGATGCAACACCAGCACAATTATACCAAGATATATATGAATTATTTACACGTGCAAATGAAATAGGTTTACTATTAAATCCAGAAAAAACATATCTATTTGCGGATGAAGTTGAATATTTAGGATACATATTTAATCAATTAGGTGTAATACCACGACCAGAATATATCCAAAAAGTATTAAAATTCCATCCACCAAAATCCAAAAAAGAAATCCAACAATACGTTGCAGTACTTAACTATATAGCACGATTTATCCCAAATCTTGCCCAATATACACAAAAAATCATAAAAATAACACACAAAGATAAAGCATTCACATGGTCAACAGAACAACAACACGCATTCGACAAAATACAATCATTAGTACAAAAAATGCCTTTATTAGCACACCCAACACCAGAAGGAGAATTTCTAGTACAAACAGATGCCAGTAAATATGCAATGGCAGGCGTACTTTATCAACGACAAATAAACAGAAACACACAAAAGTACGAATGGAAAATAATCGAATTTTATTCAAAACAATTCGATAAACAACTAATTGATCATCCTATTATGGTAAAAGAATGTTTAGCAATCACATATGCACTCAACCATTGGCAACATTTCCTACTACGCAAGAAATTCTTTGTTGATACAGACCACAGAAACCTAATCTCATTATACGACAGTGACGAAATGAAAGCAGCAAATATGAAAAAGAAACAAATGTTTGTCACTATGAGAAATGCAATCGCTCAATTTCATTTTCAAATAGCACACTTAAAAGGAACACAAATACCACTACCAGATTATCTCACACGTGATGGTAGTCTACAATACCAAACAGCACCAGAATATATAAATAAAAGAGAAGAAACACTACATTTACTAAATGCAACACTCCAAATACCCAAATTTCAAACAAAAACAGAAAAGAAACAATATAAAGAAACAATACATTATATGGAATACATACGACGTAATCAAATTGAATTCCCACCATCCAACCAACATTATACTGAATTAAGTACAATGGAATTCAATCGTAAATGTATTAGAAATGAAATAAATTATATTGATGAAATTGACCCATTAAAACAAGATTTAATAAAAGACAGATTGACATATATGAGCCCAGATACACCAGAATCAGCACTAAATCGATGGTTAAAAGAAGAAACAGATGAAATACCACCAAATAATCCAAATCAATATGGAATACCAAAATCACAAAAAATATATTCCATTAATTCAATTAGTCAATCAAATAAACGAGTTAAATTTAATTTAACACCAAAATATACTAAATCTAAAATTGATAAAATTAAATCACCAAAATCAATTTTACGAAATTCAAAGATTAAAAATTATATGAAATCTTCAAATCATACGAAAATTGAAAAATTATTTGATGCCAATTATCGTGTATTTGAGCATTATATTAATGATGCACTTGAAACTGCATTTATTAATCGATTTCATAATCAATACGATAATAAGGATACTAATTTAATATCATCAGATACTGTAGCAGATACACATAACCTATTTGCACTCCAAAAAATTAAATCACCCAAACCAAAAACAACAACAATAAACAGTATTGAAAACAATGAAATAATAGAACAACCAATTCAAAATCCAGAACACAATCCAAATCAACAAAATCAAAAACGTTCTGAAAATTATTTCAAAGATGAACATGGGAACAGACGTTCTCAAAGAAACAGAAAACCACCCAAAAAATTTTACGAAGCATTTTTCAAAGAAAATTCTGAAACCGAAAATGCACGCGACCACAACCACAAAAATAAAAACAATAACCAGCAATCCTTTCACACACAAGACACAAAAACAAAACTATCCAAAAAACAAAAAGAAAGACAGAAAAAAGAAAAACGTTTTCAATTAACACCACAACAAACACATAACTTATTTAAATCTCTTTACAAAGATGTTCATCGAGCAGACCAATTAGATCCACTATTATCACCAACTAAATTACTAATACACCAACAAAATGACCCAATTTGTCAAATAATACGTGATCATATCGAACAAGCAATACCACAAACAGATAAACGATACCAATATCTAAAACGTTATTACAACAGAATCCACACATTATTAATCCAAAATAAATTTTACATTAATAATAACAATCTCATTTGCCTCAAATCTAATACTAATAATACAAATTCAACAGATAGATTATATATACCAACTAATTTAATAAGAATAGCATTACAATACATTCATAAATCATCACATTTTACACATCCAGGTATTACACAAACACAAATGTTAATTAAAAATAAATTTTATTGGTATAAATGGCAATCAGATTCACAACGTTATGTATCACAATGTCCTGAATGTCAGTTAGCAAAAGGTCATAAATATCATTTACGAGGTAAATTAGCACCAATAATAACAAAACATTTTAATGAAACAGTACATTTAGACTTTCTAGGACCATTTCACAGTGCACTAAATGTATTATTAATAACAGACAATTATACTGGTTACACTATGTTAATACCTACATTTGGACAAACTGCAGACGATGTAATACAGGCTATTTGGAACCATTGGAGACCAATCAATGGATTACCACGTAAATGTTTAACAGACAGAGGAAAAGGATTTATCTCTGAATTAAATCAAAGATTTTATTCTATTTTTGGAATAAAAGGTTTATTTACCAGTGGATATCATGCACAAACAAACGCAAAAGCAGAAAGAAGAGTACAAGAAGCAAAGAAAGCAATACGTATGATAAATACAACACTTAACGGTGAACTAACACATAAACATAATTCCAAAAATGCAGTAAATTCAATAAAATTATTATTACCATCAATTCAATTTGAATTAAATCAAAAACCATTTACATTTTCAGGAATTTCACCAAATATGTTAATTCGTGGTGAAAATCTTAATGATACAATAGATGTAGCAGCAGCACTATCAAAATTAGCAAAAACAGCAAAAATGAAAAAATTTAAAGATAGTAAACAAACATTAAAAATGTTAAAACGTGCCTTAACTGAAGTAAAAAACCAATTTAATCAACAACGATGGTACTATGTCCAACGTACAATTAAAAATTATGATAAAAATCGTAAAGACGATACATTTGATGTTAATGATAAAGTAGTATATTATGTTGGAGAACGAAATTACCCAATGAAAAAGATTCGACCACGATTTACAGGACCATTTACTATTATAAAAAGAATCAATCACAACACAGTAACAATTTACAATGAAAGCACACAAGAAGAACTCTCGTGTCATACACAAAAACTCAAAAAATACAATGTAAATCAATTTACCGAAGAAAATGATTATTTAAGACAATTAAAATCCCAACAAAAACTTAACAATGAATATCGACGTAAAAAAGGTAATAAACGCCAGAAATTGTAACCATTTACCACCATTTACAAATCCACCAAAATTTTCTTCCAACCAAGAAGAAGTGTCCAACTCGAACCAACCACCAACCAAAACCACTTCAGAACCGTTAGTTAGACAGAGATAACCCACAAAATTCAACTCCAACAAAAATATCTCATGGAAGGTCTTCTTCATCAGTGGCTACGGAAGTCAACGTAGAAGACCTTGAAAGTTTATTCTATCTCATAAAACTGAAGCTCCAAACATTATACCGAAAACAGGGAGGAGCTTAAAGTTTATGAAAAATGAAAAACATATCATCGGCCGATTTTCAATCAAAATCCAACATTACCAATCGAAATCCAGAATCACGCGAATCGATCCGATCTATGTTTTAGAAAATTTAATTAATTTTTCAACATGATCAACTAAGAATATTCAAAATTCCAATCTAAATCAATCAAATTATTTCAATCAAAGTTCAATCACTTATCAAAATGAAATATTTGTTAAGCGTCCTTAACACTACTGGTTTATGGACGACCTCCAAATAGGTTCAAGTTCCAGTAAAGAAATTTCAACAATTTATTGACTTCAGAAACTGAAAATATTTATGAAAATATTTTATTTTTGGAAGGGGATAATTATCATATGGTAATTTGAACATTCCTTAGTTTTTAGTTACCGGCCTACCGGCAGC
>WTIT01000093.1 GCA_011526375.1 Methanobacteriota archaeon | reverse complement strand
TACAGGCTGGAATGGGATTTGTTTCCGCAACAACCCCAGAAACAATTACTGTTGATGGTGATGTTTCTGAGTGGTCTACAGATACCGAGATGGCAACCGATAGTAATGGAGTATCGCTTCATGTAACATGGGATGCAGATAATTTCTATGTTGCTTGGACAGGCACAGATTGGGCATCAGCATCAGATGGTGCAGACCTATTCATTTACTTCAACACCAGTGAGGGAGGTTCAGTTTTGAGTAAAGATTGGAACTTTGCTCATACTCTGCCATTCGCAGCAGATTATGGGTTCGCTTTAGAAGACTCATCGTACAACCAGTACTTTTCCTATGATGGCTCATCTTGGGCCGATCAGGGAACTCTGACTAATTCAGACATTTATGTTGGCTGGACTGACAACCCAACATCTGAATTGGCATTCCCCTGGACCGCAATTGGTAGCCCAACCACACTACAATTCATGGTCTACGCTCAATGGCAAGACGAAGGACATGTTTGGACATCTTTCCCAACTGCGAACCCAAGTAGTTCAAATGGCGCGGAAACCTTCTCACATTACTACCACATCGATAATATCAACAATGAAACTTCACCAAATTCACTACCAGTTATTGAAGCAGGCGGAGTCGATAAGGTCGACGATGCACTCAATCTAGCAATCATTTTCCACCAACATCAGCCATATTACAAGAACAAATTAACCGATACTTACGAAATGCCGTGGGTTAGAGTTCACGCAATGACTGAGTACGTGGATTCTCCGGGAATTCTCGCCCAAACCGGCACTAAAGTTACCTACAATCTAGTTCCATCATTTATCGAGCAGTTGGTCGATTATTACGAAAATGAACCATTGGACGACCACACAGATATGGCTAAGCGACCATGGCCAGAAGGCGGCTATCCGAATGCCACAGCACTCGAATTACACACTATGCAATTCCAGTCATTCTGGAACAGCGGCTGGATTTACAATGTCTCAGAAACTGGTCATATTCAGTCGTGGTTATACCCATCCAGTAATCGTTACTCAGAGCTATACGATATGACTCTGCACAATCTCAAGCCAGCAACTATCATGAGTGACACTTTGCTCGATGAGCAGGATTATCTTGACCTGCAAGTATTGTGGTATCTTTACCAATTCTCACCAGATTATGTGCGTGGAGAGTACGATGCTAGCCATTATGATCAAGGCTTAATCGACTTATTCATGAAACCAGGACAGTACACGCATGCTGATTTGATGTATGTGGTTGATCGACAACATGACCACATGGCAAATGTTCTACCAATGTACAGCGAACTTGCCGCTAGCGGCCAAGTAGAACTGACCACTACGCCATACTACCATCCAATCATGCCATTACTGATGATGGACGGCTGGACCATGGAAGACGGTATTCGCGTCAACAAAGAATCATGGCCAGAAGATGTACAGAACCATCTAATCACTGGAATGGATTTATTCGAGGAGAAACTAGGTTTCCGCCCAACCGGTATGTGGCCTAGCGAAGAAGCAGTATCGCCTGCAATGGTTGAGCCAGTTTCGGATGTCGGAATACAATGGATGGTTACTGATGAGGAAATTCTCATGAAGTCTACCGATGTTAATGGCAATATGATTGACGTCGACATCGCTAGCAACTTAGCAACACCTTGGCTAGTCACTGGTGCAGATGGTGGCGAGGTTGCTACCGTGTTTAGAGACCGTGTCATCTCAGACAGGATTGCGTTCCAATACGGAACAATGACGCCAGAGGCCGCAGTTTCAGACTTCATCGCCTATCTAGACAACATCCGACAAGAGTTACTCGATGCAGGCGAAGACCCGTCCGAGCACTTGCTGACCGTCGCTCTTGATGGTGAAAACTGGATGTTCATGTCTGAGTTCCAGCACCAAGACAACGCCAGACCGTTCATGCATGAATGGTACTCAAGACTCGCATCCCACCCAACAATTGTCACCACTACACCAAGCGAATTTTTAGCCACTAATCCAGACCTACCAGCAATCGACACCATTGGCACTGGTTCATGGATTGACGGAACCCTGCGCACATGGGCGGGCGAGCCAGAAGAAAGCCTAGGTTGGCAAAGACTAGTCGAAGCACGCCAAGCACTGGTTGCCTTTGAGGAAGATAATCCAACTCACCCAGGTCTAGCAAACGCCTGGGAATCGCTGTACATCGCTGAAGGTAGCGACTGGTTCTGGTGGTACGGCCTAGACCAAGACAGCGGTTATGACGAGAACTGGGACGTTCTGTTCAAGGTTCACCTATCCAACATTTATCGCGCAATCAATCTCGATTTGCCACCATATCTGCAAGATTTGTGGACTGGTGCAGCAACTCCAGTTGTACCATACGGCGGCATCATTGAGCCAATGATCGATGGTATTGCTCTACCAGGCGAATGGGACGGCGCAGCCAAGTATGATGCATCGGTTGATGGCGGCGATTTCGATATTGAGAACTTCTATGTCGGTTATGATTCAAGCAACATCTTCATGCGGATTGATTCAGTTACTGCTGACGAATTAGACGCAATATCGCGCAATTCACAATATGATGAGCCAGACTTGGCAATTTACTTCATGCAACCAAACGCGGTTAACTTCAACGAAGTTGAAACCAACTTCCGCACCTATTACGGCAACCAAATCCTCGGCTTCCCAGCCAAGTACATGGTCGCAATCGACTTTGACACCGTTAGAGATGATGGTCGTGCTAAGTGGAATTTATTCGAGGCTAAAGGCAAGTCTGGCGACAGTGAACAATGGGTTCTATCCAGTACATCTTCACTTGGCAGTTGTGCGGTTGAAGACGTCTATGAATTCGTAATTCCATGGGCCGATATTGGTCTTGCACCAAGATATACAACTCGAATCAAGGTTGTATCTTCGTGGGCTGGCTCGCTATCTTATGGTGACGGTGAAGACATGGAAATCGCTCCACCAGCACCGGCAGAACTAGTGCTACCTGATTTGGAAGAATGGGTTACCCTACTCGAATTAGACGACGCTGTTGGTGATGAGAATGGTGATGGAGATTACACCTATCCATTAGCTAGTGACTTTGCCACAGATAGTGGCGGTGGACTTTGGGACGCTAAGAAAGTCACAGTTCGCCAAAGTGCATGGAATGCACAATTCATTATCGAAATGGATGAAATGACCGATATTTGGGGCTTAGCCAATGGTTTCAGCCATCAAATCGTGCAAATTTATGTTGACCAAGGCGATACTAGTTACGGCGAAGTAGAGATGCTAACTGGTGCTAATGCCGAAGTGCATCCTGACTGGGCATGGGAAGTTGCCATCAGCGGAACTGGTGAGCCAGGTGCCGTTCA
>WTIT01000139.1 GCA_011526375.1 Methanobacteriota archaeon | reverse complement strand
TTGATTTGGGCATTTGGTATATCTATATGTTTTTTATTAATTTCTAACATTTCTTCTTGGGTTTTATTTTCATCATCATTACTATGTATATTATAATGACCACCAGCCTTTAATACATCAATTTCATTACCCATTTTATGCATATAGATATTATTTAAATAATCTAATATATCAAAGTTTGAATTTTCCATTTGTTTAATATATTAGTATGTAAATATTTTTTTTATTTGTTTTATGCTCTTGGTGCCCATGCTCCTCCAATTCCATAACTTGATGATATACCACCCTTAACATCTGAAAATTTTCTTGGTGCACGTAAAGCATCATCACCAGCACCACTTGATGTATCAGGTATTTGAATACCTGTTGATTGCCATTTACCTGCAAGAATATCCAATGAATATCTTGGATCAGCTTTGTCTCCATTTGGATGTACTTTAACAGCAGCACGTCTTGCTGGTGCCAATTCACGTAATGTTGGTTTTGCATATTCGTGTGTTAATAATGTATCTGCTGCTGGTTCTATACGTTGTCTGATATCTAATTCAGAAACTTTTGATTTAAGGGTATTTGCAAGAATACCAGCATTGTTGAGTGTAACACCACCCATTTTCATTTGTAAATATGGATCATTTTGAAGTAATGATATTCCAGTAACTAAATATTTCATTTCTTCTTTCAATAAATCATCAAATACTGTATTTTCTTTCCACGAATCTTGTAATAGTTTATAAGCTAAAAGAGTATTACTATCAGGTACTGCTGAATTAGCAGCAGGAAAACCGTTCATACCACCAGTTGGTGCAACTTGTGCATTTGGAACTTGTGCCATAATTTTGTGTTGTATATTAATATAGAAGAAAATATTTATTGATGGATGTATTTAAATATAATTGGACAGAAAGAATGAAAACTGAACCATTTGTAAACTATACATTACAACAACCACGACCAAATGTATGGACAGAAGCAACACATTATCGTATTTGGGCACCATATACCCCATCACTCAGACAAAAGAGAAAACCACCGAAAGGGACAAAAATTGTAGATGGTAGATATTATAAAAAGAAAAAAATGAAAAATAGATATCCAGATTATTATGAAAAAATGATAAAACCAATGGTTGATAAAAATCCACAAGAATTGAGAGACATCAAAATGAAAGGTACACAGATGTATACCTATCCACCAGAATCAGAATTACACGAATATACAAGACCACAATCATTATATAATCTTCGTTATGCTTCTTTACGATAAAATAATATTGCATATTTTTATAATATAAATGGTTGATTATCTACAAACAAATTGGACTGAAAAAATGAAAACTAATCCTGTTGCAAATCGGATATTAAATGGTAAACAGAAAAAACCTTATAATATGGCTCAATTTAGATTTCTATATCAGCTACCAAAATATGGACCACTAACATTGAATGATATTTTTGCAAATTCATTCAGAAAAGGTCCGTTTACAGAATATGAAGTGGAGTGGATGTATAACGAAGGGGAAGGACAAAAATTTGTTCAGGATAATTTTGGTATAGAGATTGGAGATATTGGAGCAGCAGGAGACTTTCTGCATGATGAAAATACAAAATATGAACGATTAAATGGTCCACCAACAACTCCACGAACACGAGCACGAGAACAACGACAAGCAGAAGCACGAGAACAACGACTAGCAGAAGCACGAGCACGAGAACGAGGTCGAGGTCGAGGTCAAGGTCAAGGTCAAGGTCAAGGTCAAGGTCAAGGTCAAGCACAAGCAGGTGATTTTTTTAGTGATAGTCTTTTGGGGGATCCCAATGAAGAAAATCCAAATGATGCAATAGGACAAATGGCACCAGCAATAAATCCAGCAGTGGCAGAACAAGCAGCATTAGAAAGTATACATCTTGAAAAAGGACCATCTGATAGAGAAATTGCAAGATCAAAACAAGCATTTGGTCTAGGAGCAAGAGAGCGTCAAGCAAGAATTGATGGAGGTGGTGATGATATTGTTACCACTGATAGACGTCTTGGTGATAATGTTAATGGCGATGATATTGGTTCACGTGAGAAAAAACAAGAAGTAGAACCAAGGGATGAAATTTTAATTGCACCAGCTGGAACAGCAGGTGGATCAAGTGGATATTGGGATAACACATATGTAAAAGATTATATAAATATACATCATCCGAAACTCCGACCAAATTTTGTACAAGCATTAGCAAATATACCATTAAGAATAAAAGAACCATCAGTATTCTTTTCAGATTTATAAATAATTATTTAATTGGCAATACATATAACAAAAATCCAAATGGATATAGATATTGTCAGATATCGAAATAAAAATAATATATTTGGTAAAGATTTTTGGAAATTGGGTGTAAATTATATTGGATTATATCATCGTTTATTTGAATTTGATCGTTATTATAATTTAGAAAAAAAGAATTTTTTTGAAAAATTACATGGTAAAATACCAGATAAATTAATTGAACAATCATGGATAACACAAGAAGCAAGACGAAAAAAAGAAAATGAAGGACCATTTTTAGATATTGATAAAATTGGAATTAATTGGAAAACATTTACTGCTGATTACAAACCAGCACAATGGATATATGATTCAGGATTCAGATTTGGTGGTATACAAACTGAAAGTATACAAAGTGTAACTCCTGAGGGAACTCCTTTAAGTATTACTGATATTGAAACAGAAGAAGAAGACAATGATATTATTGATCCTAATGATCCAAATTTACAAACTATTCCTGAAAATCCAGAAACACAGGAAAGTAATGTGACAAATCAAGATAATGTTGATATAACAACAAATAACACAACAAGTAATAATAATACAACAACAACATCAACAAGTAATGATAAAGCGGAAATAGAAGATGATACAATAAATAATAATATAACATCTACAAATAATAATATAACATCTACAAATAATAATACAACATCTACAAGTAATGATACAACAATTACAACTATTATCACAACAACAAATGATTTAGGTGATACATCTACAAATATTAATAATAATTTAACATCTACAAATAATAATAATAATAATTTTAATTTGAGTTTTTCAATAGATAATATTGATATTAATCAAGTTGATGGTCCATTAAATTTTAATGGTTTTATAAGTGATTTAGGAAGTCAAAGTGATGCATCAGCATTTTCAGATTTTTCTTCGATAACAAATAATACTAATATCGGTTTTATTGATTCATCTAATAATAGTAATGAAAATACAAATATTATAATTCAACAGACATCATTAAATACAATAGATGAAAATGATACAATTACAGAAACTGATAAAGATCCAATAGGAAATTTGA
>WTIT01000106.1 GCA_011526375.1 Methanobacteriota archaeon | reverse complement strand
CGGCCAAACAAGAGCACTATTCGTTTACTTACCACACTGGTACCTGCTTCATAGCCATTGAAGTCGGGCGAGTATTGATGTTTGTCATAATGCATTACTTTACCATCCATGTGTCGGAGATTCATGCTTTCATGCGACTCCGTTACAGTCATCGTCATCAAGTTGCCATCTTCACGGTGTCTAGAGACTAGTTTTTGATAATTAATCGGGTGAAAATCATCGCCCCATAATAGTATGAAGTCTTGCTCCAAAAAGTCAACTGCATTCCACAATGCACCTCCGGTTCCAAGAGGTTGGTCTTCCTGAACAAAAGTTAGTGATACTGAAGGGTGAGTGTAATGCTTGAACTGTTCTCCAAGGTGTCCGGTCAGTATTAGTGCCCTGTCACAGCCTTGACCGCTTATCCAATCAAGAATGTGTTCAATAATCGGTTTATCATAAACCTCGACAAGGGATTTCGGCGTTTTTTGAGTTAACTCGCCTAATCTCGTTCCAAGACCGCCAGCCAATATCACCACTTGCGGCATCACCACAGAGTCTGACGCCCCACCTTGCATAGGGATGACAAGTAAAACGAGATTTATGATATAATCGGATAAATTTTTTTGTAATTCGTGCTTATGATTAATGTCAAAAACCGAACAAATTGTCTAAAATAAAAGACATAACCTCAAACGGGTGAAAGATTTGTTAGTGCCATGTCCGAACATGTTGGTAAGCCATCAAGCATCAATATTGTTAACTCTGCGTTCCTTATTGGAATGCCAATATTAGCCTTTACGTCACTCATTTACTACTCTGTAAACTATGGCATTAGTTGGTTTGAACCAATTATTTTTGTCGCATTTTATCTAGCCTCAGGACTATCGATAACTGCAGGTTACCATCGATTGTTCAGCCATCGAACCCATAAAGCCGCTTGGCCGCTAAAATTATTCTATGCCCTTTTTGGTGCCGCAGCATTTCAAAATTCAGTAATCAAGTGGTGTAGTGACCACCGTAGGCACCACCTAAAAACTGACAAGGAAGAAGACCCATATTCCGTCACCAGAGGTTTCTTTTGGGCCCATATTGGTTGGGTAATGGTTGACGAAGGTGAAGAAGTTGTTGAAAATGTTGAGGACTTGCAGGCAGACAGAATACTTGCTTGGCAAGACCGTCATATTTTCCTAATTGGATTCCTCGTTGGAATCTTAGCTCCAGCATTGATCGGCTATGCTTGGATTGGCGGAGTGAATGGTTTTCTAGGCGGACTAATTTATGGAGGATTTGTAAGAGTTGTCTTTGTTCACCATGGAACCTTCCTAATCAATTCCGCAGCCCATACTTGGGGCTCACAGCCTTATTCAACCGAAAACACCTCAAGAGATTCGCCACTACTATCTCTATTGACATTTGGGGAAGGTTACCATAACTTCCATCATACCTTCCAAGCGGACTACCGCAACGGCCACAAATGGTATCATTGGGACCCTTCGAAGTGGTTGATAAAATCTGCATCTTGGGTTGGATTAACCAAGGATTTGCACAAGATTCCACCTAAGGTGATTGAATCAAGAAAGATGAAGCGAACTTTCCAAAAGAGAGCCGATGGTAATGAAATGGAAAATCAATTCCAAGAAAAATTTAGTGAATGTCTCGCACAACTACGTAATGGGTTCAATGAATTAATCGAGCGAAGGAAAGAATACAAGCTTGCCAAACAGTCAAAGAAATCTCAGACCAAGAACAGTTGGAAAACCACCAAAGAAGGTCACAAGATTCGAATCAAGCAGTGCAAGATTAGAATTGCTAAAGCAAGAATTGAATTCAAGTTATTAGTTCAGGCAATGAGATTGAACCTCAACACAAAAGCAATCGCTGCCTAATCTTATTCTTCATCCTGCTCTACAGAAGCGCATTGAACATCAACGCCACAAGCCACCTTTGCCTCAGACTGCGGGTTGGCCATGACCGGATATAATTCACCAAAATCGACTAGTAAACTAGGACCTTGCGCGAGGTAGTAAACTGCACCTCGACCGTCTCTGGAATCCTCAGCAGTGGAGTTGTTATTCGCCGCACATTCACCGGTACAGCCGTCAGCAAATGCGACATATACCCGTCCTTGACGGTCGATATGCAGGTCATTGAAATCTAGCAGGTTACGATTTGATCCGCCAATATCTCGGCAATCACCAGAGTTTAGGCAGATTGAGCCGACCTGTACTGGATCGTCGGTAACTCTGTAAGTATGGAAAGTTGGTTCAGGATCTAAAGCATTCAAACTGTAGGTGATGTACAAGTGGTATGTGACATTGTTTGGTGCATAGTGAGCATTACCATTCCAAGGGTTGCCATCGATATCAGATTGATTTAGCAAAGAGGAGTTTTCACTACCCAGATAGGTTATTGCGATTCTTCCTGGGTCACCAGCATCGGTCTGCGGGAATACAGAAGAAATCACCTCAACCGGAGAAATCCGTATGCTCTCTTGCTCCCATGTCTCGCCCGAATCTGTTGAACGAGACATGTAAACTCCCTCATCACCGCCGGTCCAAACATGGTAAGCATTGGATTCAGTATCGGTTGAAATTTCTGAATTTTTACGTGGATAGGGCGTTCCAACATCCTCGCCCATGGTACGCGTAGACCATGTGAAACCGTTGTCTTTCGAGACGATTACTGACGGTGTTTCAACACGCGGAGTGACATATACGGTACCATCTGGTGCCGTTGATATAGCGCCATGCAAACCGCCATTTGTCGTCGCTAAACCAACTATTTGTCCACCAGCTTCGAAAGTAGCCCCGCCATCAAATGAGGTGTAGCAAAATATTCCGACGATTTTATTGTAACAGTAGTAAACTGCTGTTTCGTATACAGTGCTGCTGGTAATTTGACCTAATGCGCCATAGCCTGCTGCAGTCCACGGGCCGCTGGCTAGCTTGATGTGGTCATTTATCGGGGTAGTTCCAGAATCGTGTGGATTGCCTGCCCAGGTTTCCCCATCATCATCACTCCAACAAATCCATGAAGTTTCAAGGCCCTGCATTTGCACATTGAATATTCGGTCGGTAATTGGGTCAACCCAGCCGTAAGGGTCACTTGTGGTAAACGAACACGCAGGCCCTTGAACTTCCTCCCAAGTCTCTCCGTAATCACAAGACCGCATTACTTTCTCCATAGCAATGAAGAAAATACACCCGGTGGAAGTCATACCTATGCTAGGTTCTTTGCCGGTTTCTCCGACATCGCTGAATTGAAAGGTCATATCAATTGCTGGGATATCAACCGAATTACCTGTCTTATCAGTAACAAAGACTCGAACGTCCTTTACTTCTTCAATTACAGGCTCTTCAATCACCTCATCATTACCGAAACAACCAGATAATGACATAGTCACCATCAAGGCAACCAAAAGCAAGGCTCTACTCCTCATAGCAAGAGCCTAACTGCCGCTCTTCAATAGGATT
>WTIT01000008.1 GCA_011526375.1 Methanobacteriota archaeon | reverse complement strand
GAAAATATGACCCTCGAGAAGGGCACAACGATGACGACCAATACGCCAAGCGTAAGTGGTGGAGCCGTAACAAGTTGGGAAATCAGTCCAAGCCTGCCAACCGGTCTTTCCTTCGGCTTGACCAACGGTAGCATCTGGGGCACACCAACGATTGTCCAATCAACAGCAGTAGAGTATACCGTTTGGGCAAACAACTCAGGCGGTTCAACCTCAGCAACCATCAACATAACAGTAAACGATGTTGCACCATTAATCAGTTATCCATTGAATGATATCATTGCAACCTTAGGCGTTCCAATCAATCCACACTCCAACCCAACCAATACTGGCGGTGCTGTGACAAGTTGGGAAATCTCGCCAGATCCCGGTCCAGCATTCCACTTTAACGATGTTAATGGCGTCATCAGCGGCACACCTGGAATTTTGCTTATGAGAACAGAATATACCATCTATGCTAACAATTCGGGCGGCTCATCAGTGGCTTATGTCAATGTGACAATCAATGATGTTCCACCAAATACCATAATTTACAGTCCACATACTATGACATTGGAAAAAGATACAGCAATGTCACCAGTCACTCCAACAGTCAGCGGCGGTCCAGTATCTACTTGGGAAATAGCGCCTGATTTACCATCCGGATTATCATTTGATTCGGCAACCGGTACCATCAGCGGAACACCTACTGTTTTGCAATTAAATTCAGTTGCTTATACCGTTTGGGCTAACAATACAGGTGGTTCAGCATCGACTACGGTAAATATTGCAATCAATGACCAAATAGCCGTAATTTCCTATTCAACACCGGTTGAAATTTCTAATGACCGAGCTCTTGATTCCACCATCACACCAACAATTTCCGGTGGTGCAGTTACCTCTTGGGAGATTTCACCATCCCTGCCTGCCGGCCTAATATTTGGTACAACTAATGGTAGCATTTGGGGTACTCCAGTGGGTGTTGAGAGTGATGAATCTTACACAATTTGGGGCAACAACAGCGGCGGTTCAGCCCAAGCAACCCTGACATTGGCCCTTGTTTGGACGCTAACTCCAACCGTCGAAGGTGTAAACGCAACTCGCAACACTACTCTATCCGACGATATTCAATGGACATGGGACTACGAGCCGCTCGAAGCCCTAAGCATCTCATTAGATACTGGAGATTACAATACCTGTTCAATTAGAGCGGATTCAGACATCTATTGCTGGGGTCGTAATGGCAACGGGCAACTTGGTTATGGCTCATCTTCAGACCTTGGTTGTGGCAATCATAATGACGCTTGTAAAGATAGGCCAAGAGAGACGACAGACCTAGGCTCAGATGTGGTTTCGTTAGCCTTCGGTGACCGACATGCTTGTGGGCTTACAGATGCAGGAATCGTCAAGTGTTGGGGCCGAAATAATCACGGTCAAATCGGTACACCTGGCGGCGATAAGAATACTCCTATTCAGGTATCTTTTGGCTCTGGTTTAACGGCGACTAGCATTTATGCTGGCGGCCACCACACTTGCGCGATTTTAAGCGATGGCTCGGTCAAGTGTTGGGGAAGAAATGAGTTTGGCCAATTAGGCATTGGTACGACTATTAATACCAATACGCCAACCACAGTCAACACACTTGGCGCCGGACGCAGTGCAATTTCTCTAGCTCTTGCATGGGATTCTACATGTGCGTTACTTGATGATGGTTCAGTCAAGTGTTGGGGTAAGAGAGAACATGGACAACTTGGCGATGGAAGCTCAACAGGTCAAATTTCATCACCACCAAGTAACCCAATCAGTTTTGGTGCTGGCCGAACCGCAAAGATGATTACTGCAGGGGAATTCCATTATTGCGCCATTCTCGATAACGATGAAATCATGTGTTGGGGTGATGGCGCGAACGGTAAGTTGGCTACAGGATCTACCGCAGACCAAACCACTCCAACTGCACCAAGCGGTTCTTTTGGCGCGAATCGCTATGCGGTTTACCTCGATGCTGGATATCATCACACTTGCGCTATACTTGACAACGGTCGCGCCACTTGTTGGGGCTCGGATTCAAACGGCCAATTAGGTAACGGTGCAACTACTGGCGACATACTTTCCCTGCATACTGGAGGCCTTGGTTGGAATGCAATGGCAATTTCAGCCGGGGGCTCACACACCTGTATGCAAGTCGATAAACCCGGTGATAATAATCAACATGAACGTATCAAGTGTTGGGGAAATAGAGGTTCTGGCCAACTCGGCGATAACAGTAATTTCGCCTCTTCAAATGTAAATTCTCCCATATCGGTTTATGCAGGTTTCACCGCGCTAAATACGGGAATTACAGCACCAAATTATGTCAATGGCGCAACTTGTGAGATATCACCAAGCCTACCTGCTGGATTGACTCTAACACCTGGTGACTGTTCGATAACAGGTACTCCGACAGTTACTGCGGTCAACACCACCTACACTGTTTGGGCCAACATTACTGGTCAATCATTTAGTGGTCAATTTTGGTTAGAAGTTGGTCTCAATGCGCCAATCATTTCCTATTCTCAATCATTTTACACTTTTACAATTGATGCAACTATTGCTGAAATTCAACCAACCAATACCGGTGGCGAGGTTACTACTTGGGAAATCGACCCTCAATCATTGCCTACCGGCGTCAACTTCGGTTCAGCCAACGGTACCTTCTGGGGCACTCCAACGGCTTTGGAAACCCTTTCATCACATACGGTGTGGGCAAACAATTCTGCCGGCTCAGCTTCGTTCAGTATAGGTTTTTCAGTTATTGACAACCCACCAATTATCTCATACAGCGAGACTGCCATAACAATAGTAGCGAATGCGGCCATTACGCCGCTTACAGTTATCAACACCGGAGGCGCCATCGTTTCTTGTAGCGCTTCACCAAGCCTGCCAAACGGATTATCTCTGTCGAACACTTGTGAAATATCCGGCACACCTACCGCACCGTCGCCACTTGCCTCGTATACAATAACCGCAACTAACACAGGTGGTTCGGACTCAACTTCAATTTCGATAACCGTACAAAATTCTGGTGGAACATTAACGATTACACCAACTAATACTGAAGGTAGTGTCAATAGTACAATATCAGATATTACAATGTCGTATACTCACACAGCCAGTAATTACGCGTGGACCTCGGGTGTTACCACGTCAACGACAACTCTCACAACAGACTGGGCATTCTTTTCCTCAGGCAGTTATAACTCTCTGTACAACGATCTAGAAGTGACACATCTCCTTTCAACCGATATAGGTCCAAATGGTGAACAAGCGATTGCTTTCAGCCGCAACGTCTCTTCTCACTTTGTTCTTGCTTTGATGTATGAATGGAATGGAGTTTGGACTGAGACCATCATCGATAATAATCCGAATTCGGCTCATCATCCATCGATAGCCATAGACAAATTTGGCGCCATACATATCGCATACATCGATTCTGACAATGATATATTGCGCTACGCAACCAATGCCTCAGGCCAATGGGTATTGACCACCTTGGGTAGCGCAACTTATGACAACGATGACCATCGTGGAACTGCAATTGTAATTCATCCAGTTACCAATGCTGTACATATCGTGACCTCAACAAACGACAATACCTATCGTGACTTAGTACATCATACCAACGAAACCGGTTCTTGGGTTAATACAACCATAACCAATACGCTCTCAGACGAGGGCCATGACCCATCCATGGCAATGGATAGCGATGGCAATATTTACGTCGCTTACTACTGTGATAACGGATGTAGCGACTTACGCATGTCAAGTCGTATCAATGGAATTTGGCAAAATGAAACAATTGCTGGTAACGTGGCCTCAAGCGGTAGTGATTGGAATGTTGGGGCTCAGTCAGATATTGCAATAGATTCTCAAGATACCATTCACATTGTCTCAAACTACGTTAACAACAGAAGAGTGTACCTACACTCAGGAACTCCAGGGAGTTGGACACAAACTCAGTTAACCTCGGGTAGTACATCATGGTGGCCTACTATTGCGACTGACTCAAACGATGTATTGCACGTAGCTTATCACAAGGAAGCACCAAATAGGGATCTCATGTATATGACCAATGCTTCTGGCTCTTGGTCTACTCCAATTGCGGTTGACAATAGTTGGGGCGGCTGGGGCTCAGATATGGTAATTGACCAGAATGATGATTTGTTCATCGCTCATGCCGGAGCAAATGTCAATGGTGTGATTTATGATTACCTAAAGGTCACAACTGTTCAAGGAACAGGGCAAGGCCTAACACCGCGTCCAATATTTACCATCTCACCACCATTGCCAGATGGACTGAACATGAATTGGCGCAGTGGAACCATCACTGGTACACCTACTGAAGTTCACACAAACACTACGCATACGGTCACAGTTACCGCACTGGGGCTAACCACAACCGCTACCTTCACACTGCTGATTACCGGTGCACCTGGTGATATTGCTTACTCCGATATTTCAGGCTCGATTCAAGCGCCAATAAATCCAACAACTCCGACTTTCACTAACACTAGCACCAGCGGTTCAATCAGTACATGGGAAATTGATCCATCACTACCAACTGGCATGAATTTCGGAAGCAATAACGGAACAATTTGGGGCACTCCAACTGTTGTAGTATCTGGAGATGTGTTCACTATATGGGCCAATAACTCAGTTGGTTCAAAGTCAACCACTGTTACGATTACCATCGATGATTTGTCGGTGTCGGCTATCAACTATGCATCTGAAAACTTCACCTTAACCTACTACCACACTATCACAGCAACTACTCCATCAACTTCTGGCGGAACAGCAACCTCATGGAGCATCCATCCAAGTCTGCCAACCGGCCTTTCCCTCGACGTAGCAACTGGTGAGATTTCAGGAAGGCCCGAGGTGCTTCAGACAACAGCCGTCACATACACTGTTTGGGCTAACAATAGCGGTGGTACATTCTCTGACCAAATCAACATCACAATCAACGACCACTCGCCAGCGCCAATCAATTATTTGACCGACGAACTAAACTTAGTTGTCAATCAAAGTGTAGTTTCAGTCAGTGATTTTGAAATCAAGCCTGACCTTTTGGCTGCAGGTGAAGACCATACTTGTGCAATCGATGCCGATGGTGCCGTTTGGTGTTGGGGTACTGGCACCAGCGGTGAACTAGGAACCGGTCAAACTGCAAATAGATGGCAACCATTTATCACAGCTTCTCTTGGTGTAGGTCGTACTGCTATCGATATAACTGCAGGAGGAGATCACACTTGCGCCGTACTTGACGATGGTACGGTATCATGTTGGGGTGCCAACGCCTACGGGCAACTTGGTGATGGAACAAACACATTGCGGACATCACCTACTCAAACTCTACCACTAGGCCGTCCAGCCGTTGCGATTGAAGCATCAATGTTCTCCACGTGTGCACTGCTTGACAACGGCTCAGTTTCGTGTTGGGGTCGAAATCACCAGGGGCAGTTAGGGAGAGGTTTCTCGAACCTGAGCAATCATACATTCCCCAATCCACCAGCGCTCACCCTTCCAATGCCAGGTGGACTGAAAGTAGTCGCTATCGACATCAGCCATTACATGAAATGCGGTGTTCTTGAAGATGGTAGCATCGCATGTTGGGGTGCTTACGGAGGAGGTAATACTCCGTCACTCAAGACTTTCTTCGGTGCAGCAAATCCAGCGAAAGATGTTGCTACAGGTAAGACGTCGGCTTGCGCATTGATGCGAAACGGTAGCGTTAACTGCTGGGGCGAAGGCTTCCTTGGCACAGGTGGAGCGGGTCAGACCGCTAACCCAGGCGCTATATGGCCAAATTTAGGAGTCGGACGAACCGCTGTTCAACTTGAACTCGGACGATTTCACAACTGCGCAATATTAGATGATGCCTCTGTGAAGTGTTGGGGTAAGGATAACTATGCACAAATGGGTAATGGAGCCGGTGCGAATAATGCACTCACGCCCAGCAGCGTTTCCTTTGCTTCTGGCCGCGTAGCCCGAGACATCATTGCAGGTCATTGGCATACTTGCGTTGCCATGCAAACTAACGAGATTTATTGCTGGGGTGACGGCAAGAATGGAAAGTTAGGTGATGGTTCAACCAATAACAATCAGGCTCCGGGTAAAACCATGCATTTCGATAGCGCCAATCCGGCTAAGGCACACGGAGACATCACTTCGTGGGAGATTAATGCCAGCCTACCTACAGGCCTAACTTTTGGAAGTAATAACGGCACAATTTACGGCACTGCAACCGAACTTTGGACACAAACTTCCTACACAATTTGGGCCAATAATAGTGGTGGCTCAACCGTAGCTTACTTCAACATCACCGTAGTTGACGAGGTTCCAACCTTCTCCTATTCACCAGATGATATAACCCTAACAAATAATACAGCAAGTTCTGACTTCCCGCTTGCGCCAACTCTAACTGGTGCCGGTGTAATCACCTCTTGGGAGATTAACGCCAGTTTGCCAAGTGGAGTATCGTTCGGTAGCAATAACGGAACGATCTATGGTACACCTACCGAACTATGGACACAAACGGCCTACTTGGTATGGGGTAACAATAGCGGTGGTTCGACAGTTGCTTACCTCAACATCACTGTAGTAGACCAACTACCATCGATTTCCTATTCACCAGATGAGCTGATTCTAACTAACAATACAGTAAGTTCTGATTTACCGCTTACACCAACACTAACTGGTGCCGGAGAAATCACTTCTTGGGAGATTAACGCTAGCCTGCCAAGCGGAATATCATTCGGTAGTAATAACGGAACGATCTATGGTACTCCAACTGAATTATGGCCACAAACCGCCTACAGAGTATGGGCTAACAATAGCGGTGGTTCAAGCGTAGCCTACCTCAACATCACTGTAGTTGACGAAATCCCAACGATTTCGTACTCACCAGAGAATTTGATCTTGACTAAGAATACCGCAAGCACTGATTTACCATTGAGCCCAACATTAACAGGTTCTGGTACGATTACTTCTTGGGAAATAAGTCCAAGCCTGCCCGCCGGATTGAATTTCGGCAGCAGTAACGGTACAATTTGGGGCACTCCAACATCACTGCAAACAGTACCGATTACCTACACAATCTATGCAAATAACAGCGGTGGTTCTGCCTCTGCAAATATTAACATCACGATTAATGATGAGTTACCAAATATTGCCTATTCGCCAGATTGGTTTGAATTAACCAAAGATACAGCAATGTCACCAACCGCAATTCCGACCAATACGGGTGGTGCGATTCCGTCAGCTGTAGTTGCCTCTGGCACTGTCGCTTCGTACACCTCGATTGCCGTTGACTCTTTGGGCTTCAAGCACATTTCTTATCATGTTGATAGTGTGAAAGATTTGTTCTATGCTACCGATAAAACCGGTGCTTGGACTGTGACATTAATCGACTCTAATTCCAATGGATATACCTCGATTGCTATCGATTCCAATGACAACATACACATCTCATACTACAAAAATGCAAACGGCGGTGAGTTGACATATACGACATGTTCATCATCTTGTTCTTCTGCATTATCTTGGACCAGCACAGTGGTTGATAACGGACAAAGTTTCCTAGACCAACAAATCACTATTGATGCTAATAATGCACTACACATTTCTTATTATGATGGAAGCAATTATGACCTAAAGTACGCTAAATGTTCCTCATCTTGCTCGTCCACCTCATCTTGGACTACATTATTGATTGATAGTGATGGCCAGGTTGGTAGAGGGAATTCATTAGCGGTTGATTCAAATAACAATCCTCACATTTCTTACTATGATTTTATCAATCAAAATTTGAAGTATGCTACATGCTCCTCATCTTGTGAATTAATCTCTTCTTGGACTAATACGACATTAGACACGACGGGCAATTTCGGCTCCGACACAAGTATTGCTATCGACTCAAATGATAATATTCACATAGCGTATGCAGGACAATTTGTCATCAATGTTAACTCACTAAAGTACGCTACCGATGAAAGCGGCTCTTGGCTATATTCAACAATAGAAACTGGAACTCCTTCCATGAGCTCCGGTATTGAGAACTCTATCGCTATTGATTCTAATGACAACATCCACATATCTTACTACAACAGTGCTAATGGTCTGAATTATGCTACAGATTATACCGGCACTTGGGTCATATCTACCCTTGATACTCCCCGTTTCTCTTCGACCCGTTACACTGATATTGCGATTGATTCAGGTGATAATATACATATTTCATACAGCGCCACTGGCGTTCTTGAAGTACGTTATGTAATGGCTGACTCAACTTCAAATCTCTTTGGCTATTCTATCAGTCCAAACTTGCCTGCAGGATTGAATTTTAACCCTACTACAGGTGAAATTTCTGGAACGCCAACTGCAATATCAGCCAATACAACCTACACGATTACGGCGACAAATTCTGGTGGCTCGAGCACGACTACCATAACAATCGTTGTGAATGATGTAGCGCCAAATGGCCTTGTCTACAGTGTTGAAAACATGAGCCTAATGAAGAATCAAGCCATGACGCCGAACACTGCGACAGTCAACGGTGTGATCACAAGTTGGGAAATTTCACCAGGCTTGCCAAACGGCCTCTCATTTGGTCCGAGTAACGGAACCATCTGGGGTACTCCGACAGTTGTGCAATTGACACCAATCACGTACACTGTCTGGGCCAACAATACTGGTGGCTCTGTATCAGTAACGCTCAACATAACAATCGCTGATGATTTGGCAGTATTCTCTTATCCAAACTCTCCATACACGATTGTTCGTGGTTACAACATGAGTGACATTACGCCAACAGTGACTAGTGGCACTGTAGTTTCATGGGGAATCCACCCATCACTACCAAGTGGTTTATCGTTCACGAATGGCGTAATCAGCGGCAAGCCAACGGGCAATCAAACTATTGCAACATACACGGTTTATGCCAACAACTCCGGCGGTTCAGCAACTGCAACTCTCCAATTAACCATCAACGAGCCAACACCGAATGTTGATTACAACCCTGATAATTACACCATGACCAATGGTTCTTCCTACACAATTTCGCCAATTCTGCTTGGCCAACCTGGAGAGGCTCCACCAGTAATTGGCTATCCGGATAGTTGGTCCATTTCTCCTTCACTGCCAGCCGGCCTTGATTTCGGCACAGATAACGGAACAGTTTGGGGAACGCCGACAGTCTTGCAGATAACTCCAGTAATGTACACAATTACCGCAACTAATGCAAATGGTTCATCTTCTACAACCATCAATCTAACAATTATCGATGTGCCTCCAGGCACGATAACATATTCACCACACGATATGATACTAACGAAGAATGAATTGATGACGCCTAATGTTCCAACGATTGGTGGCGAGATTACCAGTTGGGAAACCTACCCAACCAACCTGCCACCGGGATTGAACTTTGGTGCCAACAACGGAACGATTTGGGGTACACCTTCGATAATTCTTGTCTCACCAGTTACTTACACGATATGGGCCAACAACAGTGGTGGCTCGTCAACAACTACTGTTAACATTACAATTAACGATCAAGCACCAGCCATATCATACTCACCAGATTACTATGTCTTCACAATTAACGACACAATTTCACCGTCAATCAGCCCGACAGTGACCGGAGGGGCAATTACTACTTGGACAATTAATGCTACTTTACCAACCGGTGTTTTCTTCGGTCCAAATAATGGCACAATCTATGGAGTAGCAGGGCAATTATGGCCGCAGCATACATACCTCATCACTGCATCTAACTCCGGCGGTGCAAGCTCCGATTACCTCAATATCACCATCATAGATGAATTACCTACCAGTATTTCTTATCCGGTAGTCAATCTCAATTTGACTAATAATACGGCAAGCCCAGACTTACCAATGACTCCACAAATCCAAGGCCCTGGTACAATAGTGACTTGGGAAATCAGCGCTGCTTTGCCATCAGGATTATTCTTCAACGTTAACACTGGTGAGATTTCAGGTATTGCCACCGAGTTATGGCCAACCACTAATTATACCGTTTGGGCTAACAACTCTGGCGGTGCAATCGCGATTGAATTCAATATCACAGTAGTTGACCAAGTGCCAACAGATGTTGCTTACAATCCAAGTGATCTACAATTGGTGAATAACACAGCCAGCACAGACCTGCCGCTGATTCCACAACTCAATGGTCCGGGTGAAATTACCTCATGGGAAATCAATGCAAGCCTGCCAAGTGGCATCATGTTTGGTGGTAATAACGGAACGATTTGGGGTACACCAACCGAACTGTGGCCGACTACCGCATATCAGGTATGGGCTAATAATTCGGGCGGCTCAGTTTCTGGCTATCTCAACATTACCGTAGTCGACCAAGTTCCAACATTGTCTTACTCACCAGACGTTCTAGAGTTAACCAACAATACTGCTAGCCTTGACTTACCGCTGATTCCACAACTCAATGGTCCGGGTGAGATTACCTCATGGGAAATCAATGCAACTCTGCCAAATGGTATCTTGTTTGGCGGTAACAACGGAACAATTTGGGGAACGCCAACTGAACTGTGGCCAACAACCAGTTATACCATATGGTCCAACAATACAGGTGGCTCGAGCAGTGCAACTCTGACCATTACCGTAGTTGACCAAGTGCCAACAGATGTATCCTATTCGCCATCCAACCTCAACTTCATCAACAATACTGCAAGTAGTGATTTACCGTTGAGTCCACAATTAACTGGTCCAGGCGAAATCACTTCATGGGAAATCAATGCAACCCTGCCAAGCGGTATCTTGTTTGGTGGCAATAATGGAACCATTTGGGGAACGCCAACCGAACTTTGGCCAATAACAAGTTACACCATCTGGGCTAACAATTCCGGTGGTTCAGTATCAACTGAGATCACCATTACCGTGGTCGACCAAGTTCCAAGCCTTGCCTACAATCCAAGCGACTTACAATTGATGAACAATACTGCTAGTGTAGATTTACCATTACTACCACAATTGTCTGGAGCAGGCGAAATACTGACGTGGGAAATTAATGCAACTCTGCCAAGCGGTATATCATTTGGTAGTAACAATGGAACATTCTGGGGCACTCCTACCGAGTTGTGGCCAACAACAGCGTACAAGGTTTGGGCTAACAACACCGGCGGTTCAGCCGAAGCCTACCTCAACATCACAGTCGTTGACCAAATCCCAATGCTATCTTATTCTCCAGATGTGCTTGAATTGACCAATAATACCGCCAGTAGCGATTTACCACTCGCTCCAACGCTATCAGGTGCAGGAGTAATCACTTCATGGGAAATTAATGCTACTTTGCCAAGTGGCGTTCTGTTTGGCAGCAATAATGGAACCTTCTACGGAATACCGACTGAACTTTGGCCAGCAACAGATTACACAGTGTGGGCTAACAACAGTGGCGGTTCAGTTAGTACAATGCTGACCATTACGGTGGTTGACCAAGTGCCAAACATGATTGTCTATCCAGTAATTAATCTCAATTTGACCAATAATACGGGAAGTGCTGACTTACCAATGATTCCACAGATAACTGGCCCAGGAGCAATTATCTCTTGGGAAATAAGTGGTGCTATACCACAAGGCCTGTCCTTCGACAGCAATACTGGTATTATCTCAGGCATTCCGACTGAGTTGTGGCCAACGACAAACTACACAGTTTGGGCTAACAATACCGGCGGCTCGGTAGCAATTGAATTCAATATCACAGTGGTTGACCAATTACCGACAACTTTCACCTACAATCCAAGCGACCTGCTGTTATCGAATAACACGGCAAGTTCTGACTTACCATTAGCACCACAATTAGCCGGACCTGGTTTGATAACTTCATGGGCAATCAATGAAACACTGCCAAGCGGTCTACAATTCGGTACTAACAACGGTACCATTTGGGGTATTCCAACCGAGATTCAATTAACACCTAAACCATTCAACATCACGGCAAGCAATTCTGGTGGTACAATTTATGCCATTATCAACATAACAATCGTCGAGGCAGCCCCAACGCTAGATTATGACCCAGATAATTACACATTCATTCGCAATACAACAATTACTGATATTGTCCCAATCTACACGCCACTAGACTTAATCGACACTTGGGAGATTAGTCCTGCTCTGCCAAATGGCTTGACTCTCGATAACGGTACGATTAGCGGAACACCAACCGTCAATATGACAATAACTGAATTCACAGTTTGGGCTAACAATACTGGTGGTAGTGCATTTGCTAACATCAACATCACGATAGTTGAGCCGACTGGATCCTTTGCTTACATGCCAGACGATGTTAATTTGACACGTGGCCAAGGAATCAGTCCAATGTCACCAAATTACAATGGTGGCGCAATTGAGAATTGGAGTATTCATCCACAACTGCCAGCCGGACTGATTTTTGATAATGGAACAATTAGCGGAACGCCGACAGTCAATTCAACCAAGGTCAATTACACCGTATATGCTAACAACAGCGGTGGTTCAGTCACTGCATTCGTCAGCATTACCATCAATGAGCCTGTTGCATCTATCATCTATGTGCCAGATGAGCGCAATGAGACGCGTACAATCAGTATGACACCATGGTTCCCACAAGTTACTGGTGGAGAAGTGGAGACATGGGAGATTTATCCAGCCTTGCCAAATGGTTTGACCTTCGTAGATGGCATAATTTCAGGTACTGCAACGGTAAACTCTACCAGAACAACCTATACCGTGTGGGCTAACAACAGTGGTGGTTCTGCTTCAACAACGATCAACCTAACAGTGGTTGAGCCTGTAGTTCAGTTATCCTATCCAAATTACGAACTAATCTTGGTACGTGATACAACCATGACTTCACTAATGCCACAGTTGAGTGGCGGTGAAGCTGAAACATGGGAGATTTACCCTGAATTGCCAGCCGGAATCAACTTCACTGACGGTATGATATGGGGAACTCCGGCAGTTAACTCAACTAGAACCATGTACACAGTTTACGCCAACAATACCGGAGGTTCGACCAACGTCAGCCTCAATATTACCATACTCGAGCCAAGTGCGAATATCATCTATGACCCAGTCAACCTAATTTTGACTAGGGGCGAGGCAATGGAGCCAGCCATCCCAGATACTGACGGTGGGGCAATCGAGGAGTGGGGCATACATCCAGAATTACCTGCCGGACTAATTTTCGATAATGGCACAATCTATGGAACGCCAACAGTCAACATGACGATTACCAATTACATTATCTACGGCAATAATAGCGGTGGCTCGTCAATTGCCGGACTGAGCATAACAGTGTTAGAACCTGCACCGACAATCACCTATCTAACCGACTACTTGGTTCTGACACGAGGTGAAGCAATGACATCGCCACTACATGCCATCTTTGGCGGTGGTGCAGTAGCTTCATTCACCGTAACACCAGACTTACCAGATGGTCTAAACTTCACCAACGGTACGATCTTTGGCACACCAACAGTCAATTCAACCATCGTGGAGTACAACATTAGCGCTATCAATAATGGCGGCAGTGATTACTTCCTACTCAACATAACAATCCTTGAGCCAGTGGCAAACTTGAGTACAGAGCAGAATTACTTCGAGTTAACTCGTGGTGAGGATGAGATGAACTTGACACTCAATAACACCGGCGGCATGGTAGCAACATGGGAGATAGACCCAGAATTGCCTGCCGGACTAATCTTTGGCTACGGCACAATTACCGGCACACCAACGGTCAATGCATCACTCGCTACTTACACAATTTGGGCCAACAATACTGGTGGCTCAGACAGTATCCTAGTTAACATTAGAGTGCTTGAACCAGCCGCTAATATCTCATATCGAAGATCTGACTTTACCCTAATCAACGGCCAGGATAATCTATACATTGCCCCAGACTTACTTGGTGGCAATCCAGAAACTTGGGAGTTTGAACCTGAGTTGCCTGCTGGTATTACATTTAGTAACGGTGTATTCTCTGGAGTTCCAAAGGATAACTTGACGACTACTACATTTACCGTTTGGGCTAACAACAGTGGTGGTTCAGCAACCGCAACAATCACATTGACTGTCGATCAACCATTCTTCGTTGTCCGTTATCCAGTGACAATTCTAGTTCTAAATATCAGTGAGGATATGCCAGTTCTGGCTCCAGTGTACTACTTTGATGAGACAAGCAATCCAATTTGGTCGGTTCAGCCAGCACTACCTGATGGTCTGATATTTGAGAACGGTAATATCTCGGGAATCCCAACGACTCCTCAACCACTAACCAGTTACAACGTAACTGTGACTGGCGACTTAGTGCCATTCACCTTTGAGATAATGATTGAAAT
>WTIT01000056.1 GCA_011526375.1 Methanobacteriota archaeon | reverse complement strand
TGTACTCCTGCTGCAGTAGGTGCTCTGGGTAACCCAGTTGCCCAACTATACCTACACATCGAAAGCGGTGGTACAACCTTTGAGACATTAACAGTTAACGACCCTGCAGATGGAAACCCAGTTATCTGATGTTGCTTGCTGTTGAGAATTTGATTCTCGACGGCAAGGAGGTATACTAATGGCTTGGCCATTTAGTAATAACACAGGCAATATCAAAGATGCAGATGCAGAACTGAGCGAAGAGAGACTGAAAATACTGTCAAATGTGGCAATCGAACAGGTTCCCCTTCCCGAGGAAGGCGAGCTCAGTGAAGAGGATGCATGGACGATATCTCCAGGTCCTACTAGGGCTAAACTGAACAGCATAGGTAGCGTGCCAACGGTTACTCAAACCATGGCACCTGCTCAGCCTGCGCAAGTTAATGCCCAAGTAGATACGTCTGGTTTGGAGCGTCTAATCAGCAGTCGGCTCGACATGGTTGAAGATGTACTTGGATTAGTTGAGAAACGAATTGAAGAAAGCATGCAAATCAACCCAGTTGAACAAAAAGTCGATGCTGATGGTAATCCAGTAGTTCATGAGGATTCAGCAGATGCAGCAATGAGTGCTGGAGATACCATAATCACCGCAAGTGGTGAGGTAATTCCGGCTGCTGGAGTAAATCGTTTGATGGCAGAAGATGAAGCACCTTTGGTTGAGTTGTATGAAGCGCAGGCTTTGGCAGCAAACCCATTTTTGGTTGCTCCATCATCCGGTCCAACAACTGAAGCGAATAAAGTCGGAGCCCCGACTGTTGCAGCGCTATTACTAGATCACATGTCTGGTATGGCAGCAGTAAATTTCGTTCAGAAAGCGATGAATTCTGGTATGCTCAATCAAGATGAAGGCAGTTCGGTTTTGGCTATTGTTCAACTGGCAACCCCAGGTGAAGCAGAAGCGGCCTTAGAAGACCATCTTCCACATCGTGAATTGTTGACATTCTCTGCATTGGTAACATCTTGGAGACAGGTAAAGCAACTTAGAGGAGAAGAGTGAGATGGGTGCGTCGGTCGGTATTGGTGGTCTAATAGTAGGCACTTCGATGTTGGTTGTATTAGCGTTAGCTGTTAATGCAATTGACCTTCGATTGGAGTCGTCATTAGAGACCATTGATTCGGCTAATGAACCAGTACCATCTTTCACCATCGATAATGCTGACATTGCTACAGGAGCGATTACATCGTTACAAATTGATAATCCAGGTTCTGGATATGTCAACGGAACAATTAGCGCCATAGGTGGCACAGGTTCTGGATTTACTGGAACCTTCACCGTCAATTCAAGCGGAGCAATAGTCTCATGGTCAATCACCAGCCATGGCGACTACTCGTCTAACCCAATTATTGTAATTGACGGGCCACAATCAACAGGGTCGAATGGAGCCTTGTCTGTGGTCACTCGTTCCACCGTAATCGATGTTAATATCACCAATGTAGGTTCAGTTATTGTTCCAGTAAACGAAGTCTGGGTCTTCCTCGATGGAGAAAATGCTAGAAATTTAGCAACATTGTCACCAATCGCAGATTCTGACTACATCTACCCCGGCGACACAGTTGGTGTTGTCTGGCGTGGACTTGGCAACACTGTATTTGAGACAGCAGCGCTATCATGCAACGGATTTAACACTGCAAGAACACTTGAGTGAGGGATAATTATGGCAGACGGAGGAGCATCAACATTCATCTTCTTGGCAACAGCATTGTTGGTATCCGGGGCAGTTTCTGCTGTCTTGATTAGTCAATACGGCGACATCACATCGGCTATGGAACAAGAACGTAGAGAAAATGAAGCGGATTCGAAAACATCGTTTGACTATGCTGGAGACCTATCTAATGTAGCATACGATAATGATCCTGTTAATCCTACTGAAAGCATTACTTTCTACTTGCAAAATAGCGGTGAGTATGTGCTGGATGAAACCTCGATATTCGTACAAGTAGACGGTGTTGCGATTGCAGATTCCGATGTTTCGACAACAGTCCTTCCTAGCGGAGGTGCATGGGACTCAACCAGTTTGTTAGAAGTCGTTCTGAGCGGTAACTTCGGCTATGCTGATGACACGGATATCAAACTTACAACTCTCGTTCAGTCAGTTTCCGTATCTGGCTATCAAGGTGAAGCTACAGAATCAACGGTGGTGAGATTGAATGAACTCTGATGATGCATTGAATTTCCCGCATAAACCGGTTGAGGATGGCTTTGGCTTCGACGTTGAAACAGATTCTTTGGCTGATACCATGGGTCTAAGATTGCCAAACAGGTCATTGTATGTCCTGCAAGGTGTAGTAGGTGCTGGTAAGTCGCTTATCGCTCAAAGGTTAGTTCACGGCATGCTTGACAACGGTGTTAAGGTGCTAGTCGTGACAACTGAATTGACAACACGTGGCTGGATTGAACAAATGGAATCCATTGGCTACGGAGTAACTGACGCTTTGCGTGAAGGTCGTTTGATGGTATTTTCACGCTTCGGAACAGTAGCTGAAGCACGCCCAGATGTTGGTCTAGAAGATGTACTAAACAGCGAGGCAGTTGGAGAAGCGGATGTTGTTATACTCGATTCTGCAAGTGCTCTTATGCCAGATGATCTTGATGACAAGCAACGTTTTGAGCTGATGCAAAAGTTGAGAAAAATCACTGCCGAAGGTCGCTCAATAATGCTATGCTTAGACCCTGATGAGATGAATCACAAGTTGTTACACAACATGCGAGCCTCTGCAGAGGTAGTCCTTGATTTGTCAACGGCATTGATAGGTGGAGATTTGAAGAGAAGCATTGTCGTTACTAGATTCCTTAGAGCAGCGGGGCCAGTCCAAACCAGTGTCGGCTGGCGTGTAGAGCCTAGTATGGGCTTCATCGTAGACATTACTGCGGTGAGTTGAGAGGTGTTAACATGGCTGATGAAGATAGATTCGCAAAAGGTGACCTCAACAGTGTCATGGCGGCATATCCGCACGTGGCCGATTGGGTCAGAGATTTTGAATCGCGTTATGGTTCAAGGCCGATGTATTATGGTCCACTTGACAGGGATGCTAAGAAAAACCGCCCTTTCAACCTGATATATTTGGCGAAAGAGCCTATTTTTATTCACATTTACGAACCTCCAGAAGATGACGAAGGTAACGGTGGCCAAATCCTATGGTTTGGCTTAGAGCCACAACTTACCGAAGAAGAAGAGAACATGCGTCGTGAATTGGTTGAAACACTCTTGCAAGAGGCACCAACTGCACCGACATTTACCACTGATGGTGAATTTGAGAATATCCTAACCCAAATGGTTGAGCGTTATACTGTGCTAGATAGTGAAGTTGGCGTGACACCTCGCCGTCAAGGCAGGCTGTGGGAAATGATTGGTATGGACGACAAACGAGTCGTCGTTACACCAGACCAAAGAAAGCGTCTAGAATACATCATTATTCGTGACCTAATCAAAAACGGACCGCTTGAGCCACTACTTTCCGATGAAATGCTGGAAGATATACACTCTGTTGGTCTCAAACATATTCACATGGACCACAAGGTGTTTGGGATGGTTACCTCAAACATTAGATTCAGAGAGCGAGAGATTTTGTCTCGCTATCTAAGGGCAATGTCGGAGCGTATTGGCCGCCCGGTATCAGATAACAAGCCAATCATTGACGGTGCGCTGCTTGATGGCTCTCGTATCAACATCATTTTCTCCGATGACGTATCCATGCTTGGTCCGTCCTTTACCATTCGTAAATTCGCTGAAGAAACAATTTCCATTATCCAACTAATCAAGTGGGGAACGATCTCCACTCAAGTTGCGGCGTATATCTGGATTTGTCTAGAGTATGGTATGTCGGTACTGGTGTCGGGAGAAACTGCATCTGGTAAGACTACGACTTTGAATGCGATTCTACCATTTATCGATCATAACGTCAAGATTTACTCTGCAGAGGATACACCTGAGGTAAAGGTGCGCCACAAGATTTGGCAACGATTGGTTACTCGAGACTCTAAGAACGAGGAATCAAGAGTTGAGATGTTCGACTTGTTGAAAGCCGCACTAAGAAGCAGGCCAAGATACATTATCATCGGTGAAATTCGTGGTGTTGAAGGCGCAACAGCATTCCAAGCGATGCAGACAGGTCACCCGGTTATTGCTACATTCCACGCTTCGTCAATCGTCAAGATGATTCAAAGATTCACCGGTGACCCAATCAATGTTCCAATTCGTTTCTTCGACAATCTAAACTTCGCGATTTTCCAAGAAGTAGTTGAAGCACCAGGTGGCGGTATCGCCCGACGTGTTACTGGTATTGACGAAGTAATTGGTTACAACAAACACAGCGATGGTGTATTGACTCGTGGTATGTTCGAATGGGACCCGGTCAAAGATAAGCACTATTTCCGTGGTATGTTCCAAAGCCATCTGTTAGAAAACAAAATTGCGGCGATGGCCGGATTCGCTAACAAGCGAGACATCTATGATGAAATGCTAAAAAGAGCCGCGGCGCTGGATAAAATGGCCGACAGGGATTTGACACATTACGATGATGTGTTTGACTTACTCGGTATTTACTATAACAATGGATTCGAAGCCTTCGACCGAGCAATTGACACTTGGACAGGAGTCAATCACGGTTAGGAGGTTTGAATATGGAAAGAATGCCAATCTGGCAAGTAGCGGTTAGACGGCTTGAAATGCCGATTCCGCGTTTCTTATTCCTATTCGTCGGCGGTGCATCGCTTGCCGGCCTCATTACGGCTCTTGTCATCGTGTTTCTAACCGGTGGACTTGGTGAAGGTGCTCTGTTCCAAGGCTTTGCTGGAGTATTGATGATACTTGTTTTCCCAATAATTTGTGCCCTTGCAGCGATTGCCTTCCCATTGCTTGAAGTACAGCGTTCAGCGACTAGAATCGAAAAAGAGATGCATATGTTCATTACTAGGATGGGCATTTTATCACTTGGAGAAGTCGGCGCAAAGTCAATCTTCGATATCTTGAAACAAATGTCTGACTATGGTGAATTAGCTGCGGAAGTAAAGCGCATTGAAACATTGGTCGATAAGTGGCACACTTCCCTTCCAGAAGCGGCAAGGATTGTTGCACATCAAAGCCCGAGTCCACTATGGACTGACTTCCTTGACCGAATGGCGTTTTCAATTGAGGCAGGACAGCCAATAGATGAGTTCATGAGAGCTGAGCAGGAAACCGTTGCTGAACAGTACAACACGCTATATGATACCCGACTAGAATCTGTTGATACACTAAAGGAAATCTATGTCTCATTGGTTTCGGCTGGATTATTTGCCTTGGTTATCGCTGGAATTCATTTGGTGTTGTTTGAAATCGGTTCGCCGGATGCTGAACCTATCGAGATATTCAGTAGAATTCGATTCTTACTATTGGCTGGTTTAGTATTCACAATAGTACAAATTGGCGCTGTATTCGCCTTTAGGGCAACTATCCCTGAAGACCAAACATTTGCTAGAGACGATATGGACACACCTTTCAGGATTAATTTCCGGCGAGCGTTTTTGATTTCAGGTGGTTTCTTTGCGGTTCTAGCCGTGGTTATGTCGATAGCAGTGATTTCTGCTTGGGATGCGGTAAGTGATCAGTGGGATAAATACGGTTTGCTGGTTTTTGCTATACCACTTACGCCGTTTTTATTCCCCGCGTTCATGATTCGTCGCGAAGAAAGCATGGTACTTCGTCGAGATGAGACTTATCCTGATTTCATTCGAGCCTTAGGTGGTACAGCACAGGCACGTTCTGCTGAACCATCTGCTACTATCAAGGCCCTAAGAGGAATTGATTTTGGTATGCTAGATGGCTCTATCGATCGTTTAGAAAAGCGATTGTCCACACGAATAGACTCAGACCGTGCTTGGGATTATTTCAATGCAGATACCAATTCATCGGTTATTTCACGTTACATGAGAATCTACATTGAAGGTTCTCAATCATCTGGCAGGCCTGCTGAAACTGCTGAAATGGTCAGCCGTTCTGTTGGTAGTTTGCTGTCTCTAAGGCGTAGGAGAGCGCTTTCAGCCAATACCATGTGGGGTGTAGCAATTGGTCTACTCATTGCCAGCGTCACAAGCCTCAATGTAACAATTTCAATCGTACTGCAACTAGGTGACGCCATTGCTGGTGTCGCCAGCGGTCTTGCTGATACCGATGTATCCGCTTTATCTGATTTCGGCGGTGGTGTGGCATTACCCGTGATGGAAGATTCCAGTTCAGTTGGTGAGAATATCCGGATGTTCAAAATCGTCGTTTCGATATTGATTTTGATTCAAGTTGCTGCGGTATCATTTATTGCGACAAGGCTGCGTGGTGGAGGAGTTACATCAGCGCTTGGTCAAATGATTTCCTTGCTATGGATTGCTGGAATCACCTCGCTAGTCACGGCGTTAATACTAGATGCCGCATCTTCGATATTCTCGGTATAATGAGATTGTCAAGTATTATAGATTGATTCTTCAATCGTGAATTATGCAACCGGCACCCGGTCCACCTGTCCAAGCCCAACCTCAACCGCCTCAAGGAATGCAGCCAATGCAACCAATGGCAGCATATCAACCACAACCAAAATTTCTTGAAAAGTACGGCACTTATGCGTTTAGCAAGTGGTTGATGATTGGTGTAGTACTGATTGTTATTGGGGCAATGTTTGCTCAAGTTACCGACTTAGTTGGGGCGCCAAATCCTGCTGACTATGACGATGGAGCGAAGTATGCTGAAGACCAATTTTCGCATGAAAAACTTGGTACAACACTTGGAGCGTTAGCAAATATGCTCCAGGCAATTGGTCTAGGATTGATTGGTTATGCCTTACTTAGAGAGGCTAATGATGGCGATGCTCACCACACCGCAGTTAGAGTCACCGCAGTAATTACTGGTGTATTGGTAATAGCAAACGTCGCTGCGGCTAATATTACCGTATTCTAGCGCTTCATCTCTTCACGAATTCTTTTTTTCGTGGCAGCCCAAGAGCAAATTGGGCACTGAGTTAGGTCGTGATTTCTTGCAGGGCAGTATTCTCTGCCGAAGAAAATAATTTGCAAGTGAAGTTTATTCCAAAGTTCCTTGGGGAAAATTGCCTTCAAATCTTTCTCGGTTTTCTCAACATTTTTTCCGTTCGATAGACCCCAACGCGCTGCTAAGCGATGAATGTGAGTGTCTATTGGAAATGCTGGCACGCCAAAGGATTGCGCCATGACTACGCCAGCGGTTTTATGACCAACTCCTGGTAAATCTTCGAGCGCTTCAAACGATGCCGGAACTTCCCCGCCATGTCTTTCCATCAAAATTTCAGACATTCTGCGGATATTCTTAGCCTTAGTAGGCGCAAGACCAACTTGCCGTATATCTTCGAGAATCACCTCTACGGGCAATTGTGCCATTTCCTTTGCAGTAGGTGCTTTAGCAAATAATGCTGGAGTTACTTCATTGACTTTCAAATCGGTTGTCTGAGCACTCATCAATACGGCGACCAATAGTTGGAATGGATTTTCGTGGTCTAGCGGAACGGGGGTTTCAGGATACAATTCCTCTAACATGACCGCAATGCGTTCTGCCTTTTCACTACGCTTCATTCAATCGCCTCTTCGTCTGAGGATCTCTGGCGGAATTCGATAAGTATAGTCTACTGCATCACCTTTTAGCGTGATTGATTCATGAGTGAATATGACTTTCTTAACGTAAGAGTCAATGCCGTGTAGTGGCATTGAGGCAGAGAATTGACCATCCGAGTAAATCGCAATTCCGGTTTCGACATCAGGTGCTTTCGAGGAGAATGAAGCAATTTCATTATTGTGCAAAACAGTCCCTAGTCCATTAAAGGTTTGAGTGAACTTTTCGACTATCTTGTTCCACTCTTCGATAGTATATTCTTCTGTCATGAAACTACCTCAGCCTTCGTATTCGCCGCCAGTAAGCCAGCCAAAGACTAGGCCTAGAGCGATTGAAATCATAGGGATGACATTACAAATCAAGGTTTCAAGAGGCTCGGTATTTGGTTTGCCTGCAATGTACCAGATGATTAGTGCAAGAAACATTCCAGGTAGTACCATGGAGGCTCCCATGATCGCAGTTCGTAATGTTCGCATAGCCTTTCCACTTCCCCGCCTTTGATGAATGTATGTTCAAGACAATCTTGCAGTCATGGCTTCTCCAGATAGCGAGTTTAGAATATCATCGCATTCCAACCAGCCTTTTCTTGCAGTCATTACACCATATGCGACATCTCCTAAGCCACGTATTGAATGAGCGTCAGGATTGATTACTACTGGCACATTATTGGTCTTAGCATACTTGCACAGGCGCCAATCTAAGTCTAAGCGGTATGGGCTGGCGTTCAATTCTACCGCTTTTAGACGCCCTGCTTCATTATGCTCAGCCATGTGCTCAATTACGGCAAACATGTCTACTTCGTAACCATCTCTGCCTTGGAGGATTCTTCCAGTTGGATGTCCTAAGACGGTAGTTGCAGGGTGGTCGATACAACGAATCAACTCTTCAGTGTTAGTCACTTCATCGCGATTCTTCCATTTTGTCATGGCGTGAACTGATGCCACAACATAATCGAGTTCGCCAAGCACATCGTCAGGATGGTCTAATTTGCCACCTTCTAAAATATCGGATTCAACACCGTGGAATAGCCTAAAGTCAACACCTTCATTTAACCATGCCTCGTTGTACTGCTTGATTTGCCTGCCTTGGGCTAACAAATCCTCAGCACTAGCTCCATTGGCAACTTTGAGGGTAGGTGAATGGTCGGCAATTCCCAACCAATTCCAGCCGATATTACGTGCAGCATCAGCCATTTGTTCTAATGTTGCGTCACCATCGGAAAGGGTGGTGTGATTATGCAGCGCACCTTTGACATCAGTGGGCACGATTAGCCGAGGTAATGCTTCTTCACCAGCGGCAGAAATTTCGCCGGTATCCTCTCTCAATTCAGGTGGCACCCAGTCCAATTCTAAGTGACGGTAAATTTCTGCTTCATCGACTGCCGGTAGTGATAGATGAGCTGCCGCCATACCTTTCAAATCACCAGCCTCAGCCTCAGGAATTAACCCGAATTCACTGAGTCTTAGGCCTCGGTCAATCGCTCTTTGCCGCATAACAATGTTGTGTTCTTTACTACCGGTAAAGTATGCCAGTGTGAACGGGAATACTTCAGGTGTAACCAGTCTTACTTGAGCATCGATTGTCCCACCGGATTCTAACTGCTCGTAATCTTCCCCACCTATGGCGTCCATGACATTAGGGTCAATGTGGCCAACAGAAAACCCGCCTTCGAAGATACTGGTGTCGAGAATTAAAGAGATTTTTGAATCACCGGCACCTTTGACATCAGCAATTCCTGGTAAGGCTAGAATCGCCTCACTTACCTTTTCCTTATCCTCATCAAGCACGCCAACTACAACATCAAGGTCGCCAATAGTTTCTTTCCGCCGGCGAGCACTACCTGCTAGTTGTGCCTTGATAACGCCGTCAATTGAGGCAATCTTCTGTTCAAATGCTTCGCCGTACATGAGGCCTACATCCAATCGGCGACGGGCACGGAATCTCGCTAGCAATTCGATACCGTCCAGCATTTTTTGTTGTGATTTGGCACCAAATCCTTTCAGTCCAGCAATTGCATCGTCTTCAGCGGCTTGCTTTAGTGTGGCAATCGAGTCGACACCTAATTCTTCGTTCATGATTTTGATGCGCTTGGGGCCAAGGCCGGGTATGCCGAGCATTTCAATGAGGCCAGGTGGCGTATTATTGTGTAAATCTACCCAGTCACTCGGCCAGCGGCCTTCTCCAACTGCTTGTGATATAGCTGAGCCAAGTCCTTTGCCAATGCCTTTGATCTCAAAAATCTGGCCAGTCGCGACCAACTCTCCCAAATCTTCTGTGATACTGCCCAAGGTTCTACTGGCGTTTTGATATGATCTGAGCCTGAACACGTTGGCTCCTTGCAACTCCAACAATACCGCTACTTGGTGAAGTGCAGCAGCAATTTGATTTCTTGAGAAATAGGGTGGGCCACTCGGTCGGGCTTTAGGAAGTGAGAAGTCTCCGCCTGCCATGGCCAAAACAAATCGATGTCGTTCTCAAACCTTGCCATAAAACTCAGGCTTGTAACACTCCTGATACCACATGCTTTTTTGCTTGTTTTTGTTATGATGAATTATGAGTGGAGTTCATGCAGATACTGGTCTTTTGGGTAGTTTTCCGGTAATTTTCTTCGGTTCTTTGATAATTGCAGGGATAATTGCACTGTATTTCCATCGCAGATTGGATGGATTACCCAAAATTGGTGAACGATTTTATGACCCCATTGTCCTGATTTTAGGGCTTTGGTGTTTAGGTGGTTTACTAATCGATGCATTTGCCCACATTGCTGGTAATGTCGATGACACCTTCTTCACACCTTGGCATGCCATCTGGTATTCTGGTTCGGCAGCATACGGGGCTTACATATTCTATGCTATCATGCCCGAGGGTGGTCTTAAGCAATTGATTAACGAACCATTTGCCACACTCAAGAATATCGAATCACGCCACAAGCCAGGCGTATATGGCATAATTGTCTTTGCCGTTTCCGGTTTTGGTGATATGTTATGGCATGAATTCCTGGGTGTTGAAGAAAATACTGACATTCTACTTTCACCTACACACATAGGACTTTTCATCGGTCTAATGATGTCGGTTACCGCTCCCGTTTGGTCAGCCTGGCAGGATGATAAATCTGGTAAAGATGGATTTAGTTCTCAAATATTACTTGCATTTGGCATAGGTGCGGCATGGAGCGTTATCCTATTGATGGTGAGATATGCCAATTTGTGGTTTGCACCATTGCAAAGTTATTGCTATTCAGGCGGAATTAACTTTTGCGATAATTCTGATTATAATTATGCCCTTGAGATGGGTCTTGAATCACTGTTTATTCAGGCTGTTCTGACTTCTGGCTTCATTGCATTATTCCTCAAGCGCTGGACTCCGGCAAGAGGAACTATGTTTGTGATTTTTATGTTCCATGCAGTAAGCGCTTGGGTTTATTCAGAGTTTGATAATTCGGTGTTTTTCATGGGACTTACTCTTGCTGCAATAGCTGAATTGGGTTTATTTTTCTATCACTTTAAGGGTGCTTCCTTCTATCTGCCAATGGTAGCTGCTAGTCAAGTCCTTGTGTTGCTAGCATTTTCATTGCAAAAAGTGAGTGATATATCAGATACAAATTATTGGATTGAAGGTGTCAACATACACGTTATTCCATTCGGTTGGAGTATACATTCAACTGTTGGGGCTGTAGTAATGTGTGCGGTTATTGGTTGGTTTACCAGTATACTAGCGTTCACTCGAGGGCAAGCAGTTAATCCAACTGCGCCGGAATAATCCCATGACCGCACTTAAGAATGACAGACTACAGGGGGAAACATGGCAGGTGTCGACCCAGTATTCATCGAGCACCTAGCCGAAGCACTTTGTGGGCTATCTGCCGTATTGTTCACCTTCATTGCTACTTTCTCGCGCTCGGAGAAAGCCGAATATATGGCGCAAAACGTCATTGCCATTAGTCTCATCTTATGCGCCATCGTACTTTGGTGGCTATCATTGGCCGGAGGCTCACTTTGGGGTTCGAACTATTTGCCTAAACCGCTATCACTAGTGTGTATAATTATCGCAATTTCTGCTCGAATGAATATCAAAGGAACCAATGTTTCATTCGGTGCTAATCCACATTCGATTGGCCGAAAGGAAGAGGAGTAACTCAAACGATTTCTCCACGAGGTTCGTGATCATCACCAGAAGTTAGGTTTTCAGCGGCTTCTTTTTCCATCTTTTTCTTGATGAAATCACGCATGTATTCAGGTAATTCACCGTTAACGAAAATCACGTCATTGACAGCATCAAGCTTCATCAGTGAATAGAATATCTGCATAGCCGTCATCGGAGTGGATGAACAACCGTTACAGCCACCATCAAGTGATAGCATGATGTTGCCATCAGCCGTATCGATGACGGTAACCACGCCATCGTGGGCATCTAGGACTTCTTGAACAGGTCCGATCTCAGCGAGTATCTCTTCCGCACTGATTGCCATGATTACCCGAGGAGGCCGTCTTTAATGAATCATGTCCTTACAACCATGAAATACCGTTCGGCGATTGTGCTAGGGGTGAATAATCCCGTATTTATCGTTGATTTACAGGCGAACCACTTATGAGGAGTTCGCTGGTCGCCGGCTCAATAGGTGTTTATTATGGATATTACAAATATACCTTTGATTGCAGCAGGAACAGGTCTTGTTGGACTTGTAATTGCTTTTATGTTATACATGCGAGTGAACAGTGTAAAAATTGACAACAAAGTTGTTGCTGATATTACCGAAGAAATACAAGATGGTGCTATGGCTTTCCTAAATGCAGAGTACCGAATTCTCGGAATATTCGTTGCAGCAGTCGGTGTTCTATTGTTCGTCCTCAACGATGTTGAAACGACAATAGCCTTCTTTGCTGGTGCTTTGGCATCAGTTGGTGCCGGGTTCTCTGGAATGAGAGCGGCAACTTCTGCCAACGGCAGAACCGCAATGGCTGCTAAGAGTGGTGGACAACCAGCCGCTCTTGCTGTTTCATACAACGGTGGCGCAGTTATGGGTCTATCAGTTGGTGGACTTGGTCTGCTCGGTATCTCACTTATCGCTTGGTGGCTCGGTGCTGGAGATGTAGCAGCTTCTGGCGATGACGCTGCAGCAAGCGGACTAAACGTAATTCAAGCCGCAGCCGGTTTCGGTATGGGTGCTTCTTCAATTGCTCTTTTCGCTCGTGTTGGTGGCGGAATTTACACTAAGGCGGCTGACGTTGGTGCTGACCTTGTCGGTAAGGTTGAAGCAGGTATTCCAGAAGATGACCCAAGAAACCCTGGTGTTATCGCTGACAACGTTGGTGACAACGTCGGTGACGTAGCTGGAATGGGTGCTGACATCTTCGAATCGTTTGTTGGTTCAATTATTGCAGCAATGATCATCGCTAACGAATTTACTGGCGACAACGCTGCTGACTATGTTCTTCTGCCAATCCTACTAGGTTTCATTGGTTACGCCGCATCCATAATCGGTGTCTTCTCAATGGCTTTCCTAAAGAACGGCAAAGACCCAGCAGCAGCACTTAGAAACACCACATTCATCGGTGCAATTCTGTTCGCAATTGGTGGATATGCTTCTATTAACCAAGGCATCATCGATGTCGAATACGGTGTCATGCACTCGGTTGTTCTTGGTAGCGTAGTAGGTATCCTAATCGGTCTAGTGACCGAATACTACACCGGTATCGAGCCAGTATTTGGCATCAAGACCAAAGCGATTCCACACATTGGTGAAATGTCCAAGACAGGACCAGCAACCAACGCTATCGCTGGATTATCAGTTGGTATGATGTCTACTTTCATTCCTATCCTTTTGATTGCTCTAGGTATTCTTGGGGCTAACGAATTTGGTGGCGAAGAATACGGTCTGTACTGTATTGCAATGGCGGCAATGGGTATGCTAGCAACTGTTGGTGTCACAATGACTGTTGACGCTTATGGACCAGTTGCTGACAATGCTGGCGGTATTGCAGAGATGAGTGGTCTTGGTGATGATGTCAGAGCGATCACTGACGAACTTGACTCCATTGGTAACACCACTGCAGCAGTAGGTAAGGGATTCGCAATCGGTTCTGCTGCTCTAACAGCACTTGCATTGTTCGCTGCTTACAACACAGCGGTTGGCGGCGTCAACCTAAACCTGACCGAGCCAATGGTCGTTATTGGTCTACTGATTGGTGGTGGCCTGCCATTCGTTGTCGCTGCTATGACTATGACTTCAGTCGGTAAGGCTGCAGGTGACATGGTAGTTGAAATCCGCCGACAATTCAGAGAAATCGACGGCCTGCTGGAAGGTAAGGAAGGCGTTAAGCCAGACTCCAAGAAGTGTGTTGACATTTCTACTCAAGCGGCACTACGTGAAATGATCGGCCCTGGTGTCGTAGCAATTCTTGCACCAGTAGTTGTTGGATTTGCTCTTGGTACCGCTGCTCTAGGCGGTATGCTAGCAGGTTCATTGGTTACCGGTGTTCTGCTTGCACTATTCATGGCTAATGCTGGTGGTGCTTGGGACAACGCCAAGAAGGCTATCGAACAGAACCACATCGAAGGCGCTAAGAAAGGCGACGAGGCTCACGATGCAGCAGTTATTGGTGACACAATTGGCGACCCATTCAAGGACACCTCTGGTCCATCTCTAAACATTCTAATCAAGTTGATGTCAATCGTTGCAGTAGTTCTTGCTGGAACTGGTGAATTAACCAAGAATGGTCTTCTGTGAAGCCAACAAACTGTTGAACTTTAACCGAAGTAATCGGTATGTGAGTTACCATTTTTGTGACCAAGAACCTCCTTTGAGGTTATATCTGAACCTAAAGA
>WTIT01000146.1:11440-14513 GCA_011526375.1 Methanobacteriota archaeon | reverse complement strand
TTGAGCCTTGAAGCAGTCAAGCATGGACACACTATATCAGCTGTTGGAGTGGAACCCTGTACAGGTAGGCTCTACTTTTCAGCAGGCACAAGATTCATGTCCACTTCTAGCTGATTGCGTATGTCGCATACTCTTTTTCTACTGCAAGGCTAAAACAGTCCAGCTAGCTCTGACAACTTAAAAGAAAACTACGGTGCCATGTACTTACCTAATCCAGTGTGTTTCACACTTTGGAGAAGGTAATCTCATAGCTACTAAATACAGTGAGGGAGCAATAGCTGACTCACCTCAAGTACAAAATCAAAACGATAATGTACCTCGGCTGGAGACTGTACTTTTCGCAGGCGGAGATACCATGTACCGGCGCTCACTAGCTCTTTAGGGCCTGAGCTAAATCAAACTAAAAAGGGAAAGCGGCTTTTTCTCTACAGAGACCTATAAAAGAATCAAACGACACTCGCGTAACAAAGAACTAAAAATTCAAGACCGCACAATGCAATGAATTAAGATGCCTTGCAAAATGCAAGGAGCGTACGGTCCGAGGAATAATCTTCTCGTGACGTGGTCTCGACCGCTTTCATTCACAGACAAAATAAACTGCATCAAAAGGACTCTCTTTCACATTCACATCAAAAACACAAGAAGGAGATACCGGCAAATGTATGTACAAAACTTGCACTACAAATGCAGACTTATGAAATGACTTAATCATCAACCATGAATGGTTGTCCATTAGAGGTCATCTCAGAAAAAGCGGCTGTGATAGATATCATCAGTTATGCAAAACTGTCCATACCTATCTGCATGCTAAAGCGTATAAACCTGGAATGCAGGAGTATCTTCTTTGATAAAAAGTTTCTCCTCATTGCAAACCAGAATTTATTAAAACTTCAGCCTGGCAACTTAAAGTCAAGCCTGGAAGCAAAGTATCAACTGTAACCAGAAGTATCTTCACTTCCTAGCCATCATTTAAATTTCAGCCTTCGCTCAGGAATTATGCCGCTGCAAACGATGAAGTTGCTTGATCAGAAGTTGGCGGCCTTCCTTTCCTTTTATTCTCTTTCTGTCTCTCCTTCCTCCGCAATTTCGCCTCATGAAGAGTTGCTCCCATGCGATACTGTCTTCTGTCTCCAGATGAAAAGGAAGCTGGTCTGAGTGAAATAAACATTGGACCATGACTGTCCTCGTCAGTGGGCCTTGAGCACATAACCTCTGTGTCAATCATAGCAAAGTTCTCTGAAAAATTACAGATGAACTCCTTCGTGCTCACTGTGGAATTTTCATATTCCTCTTCACTCATTGAATGACCCCATTCAACAATGGTAGACAAACATGTATCTCCAAGCTGTGATCCCTGGTATTCTTCTTTCTCTACTGTGGAGTAATCTTCCCAGAGTTTATCAAAGTAATCTTCACACTTCTTGAGGACCTGTGAAGTTGAACTGTAAAATGTTCTGGGAATAGGTGCTTTGATACCAGGATCTGCTTTTACACGAGCTTCTGAAAACCTGCGGATCCAATGCTGCATGGTGCTGTAATAGTAGTTAGCCATTGGCTGCCTTTTGTACCCAGACATTCTGTAGGCCAAACTATTTGCATCACCAGAAATGATGTCCACCTCATAGACAAAACACTCGTAAAGCATCAATGCTGTCTGTTCTCCTGTCAGTAGGTGGGCATCCACAGCACGGTGTGTATCAACATGATAATTACAGACTCTGATGGTATGCATGTTCGCTCGAGTAAGTGGAACACGCTTGTCCTCAGGACCATAGTCATCAAATTCAAAGTCTGCATCCTTGAAATCTTGACGAGGCCTTGTTTCTCCAAAACAAATCTCGTAGATAGCCCAAGTTACATCACGCTGTTCACAGTGACCAAGATCTTGGTCATGTCCAGCAATGATCTTGACATATCCACCTGGTGCCAATCTAGCCATCACTGCAAGATTCTCCCAATCATTGAAACAAACTGTCCAATTCTTTTGCTCAATAAATTCCTTGGCAGGAACAAGAAGATGAGCTTCCTGGAGAATCACGACATGTGCACGTAAAAAGAAGAGCATGTTGAAGAAAAGGTTGTTCTCAAATTGCTCATTCTGAAGTGACATGGCGCTCTGTTTGCGTGGCCTCATTGCACTATCAAGTCCTTGGAGAAACCTTGGTGTGGTGTACTTCTGACCACGAACCATGTTGCCATAGTTCCAGGATAAAAATGTCAAGGACTCTGAGCTGGCCAATAAGTTAGTTCCATATGGTTCTTCTATTCTTCCCTTGAGGAACCTTCTGCACAGCTCTTCATAGAAGGTGACAAAGTCCCAACTGGGTCCCTTGGGACCATATGATTCCAGTTCCTTCTTGAGTTCCTTTTTCGTATCCTCCAATTCTTCTCGAGCATGACCTGCCCTTTCAAGGGCCTTTGGATCGACCTGATACCTGCCATCCAAATAAATGATGCGGTCATCATTGATGAAGAATCTCTTCAAATCATGCTCTGGTTCATGTTCATAACAATCAGGTGGAGGTACTGGACAGACATTTCGAATGGATCGAACAAAATCATTCTCGTTGATCCTTGACTGATAATGAGGATGGGAAATCTCACCTTTTCTGAAACAAACATGATTCAGCAATCTTGCATGAGTTTCCCTGAAGCATAGTTGATAAAAGCCAATACCTGGATCTCCTGTAATCTCTCCAAGCAACCTCAAAGGTGAGGTATGCAACTCATAGGTATTGTCAACTTTTGTTGTATCCTTTTCAACAACTACTTCAGATGGAAAAGATTCTTGGATTTCAGCCTCCAATTTCTTCTCTCCATCATCCTCTCTGACCTCTTTTATTTTCTCCACCGCCTCTTTCTTCTCTTCCATGGTTGCATCATCCTGAACTTCTTCATGAAAATGAGGATCAGGAATTTTATTCAGGCGGCTTTTCTTAGATTTCCGCTGACCTGAAGTATCATCAAGGTTAGCATCCATCTCACCTGATGGTAAGTGCGATGCAGTCGAGTCCTCACCTATCTCTCTTGACAGAAAGTGTGGTGTTGACTCTTCCTTGGCTTCCTCCTGGTC
>WTIT01000146.1:9974-11340 GCA_011526375.1 Methanobacteriota archaeon | reverse complement strand
TTCTGTCGCCTTCTCATTGTCCTTTTGATCCCTGAACAGGTGAGTAATCTTCACAGCTTCTCCCTGTAGCACCTGATCACCTCCTCTATACTTGTCGACAATGGAGCGCCATACTGGAACATCATCATCATCAAAATCAAGCTCCATATCATCTGCCAACAGGTATGAGATGTTTTGAGCTGCCTGTTCTTCTTCTTCATCACGTTCCTTGGCAAGCTCCTCATCCTTCTGGATCTTGAAGATACCCTTCAGGATGTCTTGTAGTACCTTTAAGTTCAGCTTCGATGATGGCTCATACGTCCCTGAACTTACAGGCTCAACTACAACACGAGAGCAAGAAATCGCCTCCAAAAACTTGGAATTGTATTGGCGTTCAAACTCTTCCTTCTTGATCATCTCATACAAGGGATCAGAAACTGCAACACGCGCCTGAACATACTCACGAAGTTGATAGCATGCATGTTGCACAAATCTACTGTTGGAGTTGTGAAGAAAACTCTCTAAATGATTCCTGTCACGGTCAATCAAATACCACACAATCCTTGCAGAAAAACGGAATTTCTTGAAGTTCATAGCAAAATGTGTATGATACTTCTCTGGATTCCTTTCTGCTTGTAAAGCGGCCTCTGAAGTCTTGTAAACAGGAAGTTTTGTGTGTGGATCCAAGATCATAAAATCTTCCCACAAGATCGAGTGGTTAAGAACCCACTTGGGAAGCACCTTGATGAAAAAGTCACAAACAAGTTCAGACATAAGGTGCATGACACGACCAATCTCTTCCTCCTGCTTGAAACGATAGTGCAATTTGGCAAATAAAGGATTGTTGAATGCTTCCTCCACTGTATTGCCAAAATTATCCCACTGAGGTTCTGGAATACCAAAGTTCCAACCCAGCAATTTGGGATCTCTGCACATATCCAAGAAGCTTGAAAGCTCTACAGAAGCAATGCCATGGTCTGTCAGAATTTCAGCCCAGCGGCGTCCATTCTCCCAAGCACGGATGAAGAAAAACTGTTGGTATCCAGTTTGTGCCAACTCCATCCACTGAGAAATTCCGGGTTCAAAACTCGGTGCATACGTCTTGGGGTCTTCCTCTGTTCCATAAACACTTGGACGTAGCAACTTGTACCTTCTACAAAAATATTCTCTCTGGTGCCTTGTCAACCTGTCCCAATCCCTCACGAGGATCACGTCTTCTCCAGTGCTCTGGAGTACACGTGTCCCTACACGATCATGGAGTGATACCATGCCAATGTCATATACCATCCATGGGTTGAGAACCAGGTTGTTGACATTCTGAATGAACCATGTCATCTCACGCTCAGCAACATGAGCAGAGTCATCTTCTTCATCTTGTTGAGGTTCT
>WTIT01000146.1:0-9874 GCA_011526375.1 Methanobacteriota archaeon | reverse complement strand
ATCACAATGTGCAAGCACCACTCCATTGTTGCTGAAGTACAGAGGACGTCCAGCCCGAAGCCAAAGAATCACATTAAGCTTCACATACAAAGGCTGTCCATAATCTCTTGGAACCACTGTACCTGGGCCTAAAGGAATGTAAAGCGAAGTTTGTGGATTGCTGTACATAAAATGAACATAATCTCTTCCTTCGCCTCTGTTCCTTCTATTCCAACTTTGAGGGTCTCTCATCAAACCATACCTCTCAATGCTGGCCCAGTTCTCCCTTCTGGTAACATGAAAAACATGTCCCAAACATCTTGCCTCAATAGAAGTCAATCTATGATTCAACTTCTCTGGACTGATGTTTTGCATGAGTCCTGTATGCCCTTGGTTCACTCCCAAACGCATGGAGAAGGGCATATCGTATTGATTGCCTGTGTTGTGCCAAACATTCTTGTCCAAGCGAATCACCAAATGAAATCTTTGCTTCTCATCGCTATGCAATATAGCAAAGAAAGTATTAGGATAAATACGAAAAGGCGATGGCATTCGAGCAGTTCCCTCTGTGATCAGAGGCATAAGCTCTATCATTGCCCTACTGTCCATCAACCTATCGAGAGAACGATCATGTCGTAGCATATAGTTGAGCCCCGTGGCTATCTTCCCATAATCGTTTTGCCTCCACGCGACTCTTGTTGCCACGAACTGCCTACTTCTCTCATATTCATCCTCTTCCTCTTGGGTGACATAGCCAAGAGCGTATCTGGCAATCTCTGCGAACCACCGTACTCGAAAATTGAACTTAGTATGGTTCTCAGGTGCCAAACACATTGCAAGAATGTCGGTTAAGATCAATTCATCCTGCTCTGAGTTCCTATGGAACTCAACTGGCGCACGTGGGCGTCTCAAACGATTTGCCCAGTTCTGAGGTTGTCCCCAGGGAACCTTTTGTGACCAGTTTCGAGCATACTCAAAGATGTTGACCAGATTGGACGCTCCCTGACCGGCCATCTCTGTTGATACAAAGTCCACCGGTCAGAGGCCAGTGTCCTAAGTCTTAGAAATGACAGGTAGTCAACGATGCAAGGCAATAGTCTTCGAAAGAAAAGTGCTGATCTTGCCAAGCTAATTTGAGCCGCAGGCACAAATTCATGAAAGAAATTCAAATTTCTCTCAAACAAAAACACATGCATTGAATTCTCTCCTCTCACTCTCAGTGCAAAGAATCTCCAAGATAAAACACATCATGTGAAAAGTCAACATGTGTGCATACTGTAGGAAGCCATCCACGCATATATGCCTTGTGTTCAATAAGAGATCTAAAAGGTGGATGTGCATCAACTTCCTTTAAACAACCACTGCGTACTGCATCTATCAAAGCTTGAGGACTAGCAGACTTCTTAGTAAGACAGTCAGCAAGACACCACTGAGTGCGTATATGTGACAAGTCAGCAATTGCACCAGAGCATGCTTCCTTCCTAAGCATTTGGATCATATGAATAGTCTCCTGTTGCTCAGGAACATGAGTAGTACTAGCTGTAGTCACAAGATTGTTAGCATCAGTGCGCATGTGAATGTCAGTAGAGTAGCCTGTAATGTCCTTGATCAAGCCTCTAAGCATTTGGCAAGTGCCATAACACTTCATGAATGCATACAACTCTGCAACAGTTGTGGACAGGGTTGTTCTCTTGATCTTAGAAGATTCAAAGAAAATAAGTGAGCCTTTAGTGTTCTTCTGTTTTGCCTTCCTTTGCTCACCCATAAAAATAACCATAGCACGTTGAGAGGATTTGTCACTGTTGTTCCTGAATGCGGCATCTGGCATAGCAATTAAACGTGGACTACCTTCAAGTGGCCAAAAACGTAACTCCATAGGGTCAGTCACGATTTGTTTGCACAGCTTGTTCAGGGCCTTGCAATCACCTATTGTAGGTCCTGCTGATGCTGATGCTGACCTTGAGAATTGGTAGCATGCTTGGAATTGTGTTCTGGATTGTAACCAGTTTATGCTGCCAAGAAGGGATCTGAAGGCTGTGTGCATGTCCTTGTCACACTTGTCCTCATCCTTCAAACCTTTTGGAATGATAATCTCAGTCAATTCTTGAACACAAAGGGATTGCTCTACTGAGATATACTCCTTCTTCTTGGTCTTCTCTTGCATCTTCCAAGCAACACGTTGTCCAGTAAACATCAGGTCATTAGTGTCCTCATGTCCAATCTTAAACTGTGACTTCACAATATCCTTGAACTGTTTCAAAAAGATATCATTACCTGTCACAAAAAGATCATCAACATGTAAACAACACATACCAATGGGTGACCTATTCTTAGAATTACTGCCATGCACAGGGTCCATAAAATGCTCAAGCAACTCTTCCACAACTTCAGGTGTAAGCTGAGGCGTTTGTGTCACAGTATACGTATGTTCTGCAGGAAGAAAAAGACTGACAAGCGTTTCAGCTTCTTCCTCTAACGTCACTGCATTCTTCTCGTTTCTGATATCCTTGTTTGTCTCGAGAAGCCACCAAACACCCTTACGCTTAACTATTGAAGTCCGAAAACAAAAACGCGAACGCGAATACGTAGGTTCGGGAGTACGAAGAGCTTTAGCGCGATAAGCGACTTGAGCATGGCCATTTGCATATTGATGCCAACCTGCCTTGTGCTCTACAGAGTCAAGGAAATTCTGGAGTTCCTGATCTACCACAGGAGTCCATTTTCCATCCTCTGCCTTAAGCAGGCTACGCGTCACCGTCTTCTCCGACCTATTTCCGTAACACACCGAAAACAGACGTTCTTCACAGAGAAAAGACCTACGAACTTCCTCCGCTGTGTCGTGGAATTCGTTTGGCGGCGCACCTGCTACGTAGAAGGATACCGGTTCCGGTTCGGCTGGCATCTCCTCTGATGAGTAGTTCACAGCCTTAGGAACCTTCAAACATCCGGAGTAGCAAACGTACGTGCACCGATCGGCTCGAGTCGGAACTAATCCGAGTGAGTGCAAAAACTTGTCGAGTCGATTCCACCAGCGACGAGGCGCATCACTCAATCCGTACACTGAACGGGTGCACAATCCGACAAGATACGGAGGCAATCCGATGTCGGTCGGAAGTTGAACGTGAATAACGCGTCGCTCGAGGTCGTAAAGTTCCCCCTGAAGAAAGGCAGTTTTCAAGTCGATGTGTAACAGGTCCCAAAAAGAAGAGGCTGCATGCTGACATGCTACGCGAAAACCATACCTGGTCGCGGTTGGCGAGTCCGTCTGGAGGTCCCATTTCTGGGCATCTTGGAAGCCTCGACAGACCCATCTGGCCTTAAACTTCTTGAAATTACCATCTTTGTCAATCTTGATGGTCAGGACCCATCGACCGGTAACATAGTTATCGATCTTGTGCTTTCTTCGGTCACGATACTTCATCGCAGTAAAGTCTAAAAAGCTGCGAAACTCCTCTAGTTTAGCTTGCTTGATCTCCTTCGCATACTTCCGGAGCACTTCCGGAGTAATCACACTCTCTGCCTTTGGCGTCTTCTTAGCCGGTGTCTTCACAAGATACTGGCAGAATTGTGAAAAGCCTTTCGGATCATACGAGTTAAAACTCGGAGGAGCTTGGTTCGGACCTATGACACAAAAATCCATATCGTCAAAACTAACAAAAAGATTTTTCTCATCGTCCAGATCCTTGTCTGGATCCTTCTCAAAACCTTTCACATCTTCTTCATCAAAAATAGGTTCGGAATCTGTTTCATTCGTATCAATCGTCTCATTGTCATCGTCTTCGACTGTGCTCGTAGGCACGGGAATGTCGGCTGCTTGTGGCTGATTCGAACTTGATGCTGTCGGATTCTCCGAATGTCCAGGAAAGAAACTTCTTGGCACTGACTTCGGAGGTGCCGGAATAGGTTCGTCATGTCCCGGTAACTGAACCTTAGAACGTTTTACCTGAAACTTCACCTTCGCCTTTGGCAAAGCATCAGTTGAGTCCACAGAAAGCTTCCGCATGTGCTTACTGTGACGTTCACGATTCTCCGGAACATATGGTTCTGGCTCCGGCGTGTTCGAATCTGGCGACGGTACGAACGGATGAACGGGATCCGTATCACTCGGAAACCCTATCGGTGGTTGACCCGGATCATCTGGCGGACGGGATTCACTCGTAATCTCCGGCATTGCCTCTTCCGGATCGCTCGATGGATATCCGAGTTGCTCCAAAGGAACATCGGGATTTCCGAACTGATTCGGACCAGCTACGGAACCTGTCGGAGGTGGTCCCGGAGGTTGTCCACCCTGGTGATCATCAGGGTTGCCACCCGGTCCATCACCAGGCGGATACATATCTTCATCATCTGGATCAAAATACTGCTGTTCCCCCGAGACGGGAATCGGCTCATAAGCCATATCATCATCCATCGGTGGTCCGTAGTCTGGAGGTTGATCCTTTGGATCCTCTAGAGCTACTTCATCAGGAGTCACAATGCGCTTCACGGCGCCTGTCGTCTCTGCTTCGTAAACTATCATACTCCAATGATCTACCAAAAACTGTTCATGATGAGGAGACAGTTGTGACACAAACATAAAGAAAACCTGATGGTATTTTCCTGGCTTCCACATAATCAACACTGCATCATCCTCAGAGTTGAAGAGAGGATGCACTCTACCAAAAGTACCACGATAGACCTTACATCTCTCAAAATACATCTGTGGCAAGGTTCTTCGTCTAATCTCCTTCAGGCCTGGAATCAATGACACAATTCGAGAATCAGAGGATGTTGTCACATCAAACTCTGATCTCTGAGGTAGTGCATCTACCTGCCTCAAGGTTCTGATCAGTTCAGTAGTAGTGAACCTTTGTGGTAGTATGTGTCGAAGTGGAACCGGAATTTCCGTCGTCTCTTCCGTTCTTACGGAATTCAACAAAATTGACTGATGAGCTTCTCTCTCTAACAAAAGAGCTGTTCCACACAAACTTCCAGAGTCAAAATTCTCCAGAAGATCTTCAATAAGGAAACTCTGACGCTTGTCGGAAGTCTCACTATAAGGAAGGAAACGATTCATCTCAACCAAAAATGAAAATGGAAACTTCTTCCAGTCAGGATCCTTGAAGTACTGGTTGCTTCTAGTGGCTTGCACTGTTTTAGCTTGAAATGAACAGTCACCAATACCTTTCCATCCTTGGCAGGATGCATAGGAATGGAAGACTGTCACGTAACTCATTCCCTTCGGACAATAACAAAAACAATTCATATTCACATCAAAGTTAAAAATCGGATCCTTCAACGAAGAAATGAACTTCTGCAAAAACAAACAAAACTTGTTTCCTTTGGGAACAGTCACAAACACATGTTTCTTCCTTCTCAACTGCCACTCAATCACATTACAACATAGCAACCAAATAGAAGCTCTGTTCTGTTTGGGAGAAGGGTTGTTGATCACTATACAGTGGGGCTGCAATCTCTCCAGTTGCTGCCAAATACCATCTTGACCCTTCATAGTGGAAAAGTTGTATCCTGCCTTGAAATCCATAGGAGATGCAACTTTAACACCATTCTTTGAAAGGAACCAAGATAATCCACTGTTTCCATGAAGTAACTCAACAACATCAGGATGATCATCATTACAGAAGAAAAAGGACTGTTCTCCAAATTCGGCATCAACATACAGTTCGTGATCTTCACGTAAGTTCTCCGGATTCTCATCGTCTAATGCCGGAATGGAAACATCATGCCACTCATCGTGATCACGTCTAACCTTCGACTGATTCACACGTACCACTGCCTTACCAGTGTTGGCTTGGACCATAGCTCCTTCTTGTCCAAGTACTGTGGCACGAACCCAACGTCCTTTATCCTTGAACTTTGATGAATCCTGAGTCCAAACAAAAACCTTCTCTCCTTGGAAATAAGGACCGTCACTTGGCATAGTCCTTCTTGCAAGATCTGCTCGAAGGTCCTGAGCTTGTCGTGCTTCTTGATGAGCTCTCAAAGCCACACGTTGTAGTTCCAAATTTGTACGATCTTGTGCGGCGGCATTAGCTGACAATTGCTCAGGGCTTGCGGTCTCAAGGTCAAAAAGATCTGGTGGACGTCTTCCAGTTGCTATCTCTATTGGTGAATATCCACTGATAGTCAACTGACAATTTCTTGCCCAAACTACCTTCTTGACCACTTCTCTGACCGTAACACCACGAAAACGTGGGTCATCCAGATCTACCTTCATAACATGCCACATACGTTTGAACAAACGTACAGCTGTCTCTGCTCGGTTCGGCCAAGGAGTTCTTGGCCCACAAGGACATTGTTGTATACCATGGAACCTGTAGTATTCAACAAAAGCATCTGTGAAAAAGGCTTCGTCTCCTACGATGGCCTTTGGAACACAGTTGTTCTCATCAGACCATTGCCTCAATGCTTGGATGGTGGTTTGATCTATGAGGTCTTTCTGTGCCGTAGCCCAGAGAAGATTTGTGGCACCATCAAGAACAAGTAGAATGATATACTTGTTCTTGTGAAGTTCAACCTCACAATGATCAGCAAAAACAACATCACCAAAACATGAAGCTCTAATACCGGAGACTCTGGCTCGTGGCGGAGGTGCCACTGAAGTGTTACAAACACGGCAGTTCCTGACAACTGATTCATACTTCTCTAAAACAGAGTCAGGAAGCTTCAACATAGAAACACGTCTACGAAACTGAGTAGGACTCATATGGTAGTGCTTCACATGAAGCTTATAAAGCTCTACCTTGTCCTCCAGTCTCTGTAACATCTTCCTATATGCCGGTGTCATTGCAACAACTTCACTACCAGGTAATGGGATTGAAATCCGCCTAGGCTCAAGAGCGCCATCACCTGGTTCAAGTGGTTCATGTTTATCACTTGATGGTCCTTTTGATGCTTTAGGAATTTCTACAAGTTCACCTTCTGGCCTCTCAGGTGGTTCTGAGGGAGCATACTCCTCAAGATCATCACCCTTTAAATCATTCTGAGGCTCAGATGGTTTCGACTTGTGTCCTTTCCAAAATGGATCAAAACCCTTGGAAGTATACCGAAACTTTGGCGGCACAGGCTTTTCCGCGGCACTGGATGGTGCACCTTCCTTCTCTGACGAGAAGCCTGGTTCCCTGTCCTTTGCAACGGGAACCTTCTCTGAGGAGGAGCGCACCACTGCATCGGGATCACCAATGCCACGGTGCTCAATGCCAGCCTTCCTGATCTTTAGATCTGGAATTTTGGCATCTGGTTTGAACTTAAAAATTGTTCTACCACGCCATTCATAGCCAATTTGTAGGTCCTTCCATTTTGCCTTGCGCCAATCATCTTGCTTCTTGATCTCTTCTCCTCCTTCTTTCTTCTTGATGATTGTCAGTCGCAAGTCTTCCAGCAAGTCAGTGTCTACAGGACAGGACTTAGTTGCTGGGAAAAGAATCTTCCTGTAATCCTTGTGGTGACGTATCAGTTCTCTCTTGTGAACATCTACTTCCCAGTAGTCAACCACAGGATATGCATGCTCAGCTTCATCTTCATCACTATTGTGATCAACCGAAATATGGCCATATTCATAGTGAGTGAAGTGAGAGTAAAAACTCTTCTCGCGCCGAGCCTGCAAACGCACGTCAGACAGATACCATGCAATATCTTGGAAGTCCAAAACAAGATGAGTACTGGCTGCAACCTTCAACTCCAAATATTTGATACCAAGAGGCACCGATGTCAGATAAGCATGTTGAGGTGTCAGCCTGAGTTCAAAGCCTAAGTTCCTCATCTGTGGCAAGCTCATAAGCAAAGGGACTTCTCCTTCTTCCACTATGTCGAACTCTGTATGGTGGATCGTCCATGCACGATCATACATGTAAATCACCAGTTTCTGAGAGCAAGTAGCCTTCTGGGAATTGGCAAAGTAAAACTTGCTCTTGGTAGACTCAAAAGAGTACCATAATCCACAATCTGGGTGATTGTCGACATAGTTGCAAAAATGGTCGACTGCTCGCCTTGATCCCATAGCTCTAGTGCATCCAATGTCCAGGATTGCAATAGTTGGCGGGAAGCGATTCTCAGTCAAAAATGAAATAGCCTGCATCTCCTTCACTTCTTCCTCAGCGCTCATAAGCGCAAAGCCATCAGGAGCCTTTGTGAGCATCTCCTTTGACAAAGAGTACCTCACAGGGGCACTCATGTCATCGAAGATCGTCTCACCATTGTTGACCACGCAGTCAGCTTCATCTTGGCATGAGGTCATCATGCCTGACAGCAAGTCCACCTCACTGTCATGGACTTCAGCTGCTGCTGTCACACAATGTGCAAAGAAACCTTGTTGACCTCCTGATGCTTGTGAAGTTCTTGAAGGTGCAGGTAAAGAACGTGGCTGTTGTTGATTTGCATAGTTTGCATCTTGTTTGCCATCTCCTTTATCTTTTCCTTTTCCTTTCTTGCCTTTTCTCTTGCCTTTTCCTTTTCCTTTGTGGGAAAACCATGCTTCTTCAAGCTGTTGCCAAAAGTCATTGGCATCATCATATTCTCCTTGAAGATAGTCATTCATATCTTCGGCAAGAATGGCATCATATGCTACTTGGTTTGACTCCCAAGTGTCCTCATAAGGATTCTCTTCAAAGTACTCTTCTGGATATGTTGTCTGTTGCTCATCAGCAAAATGGCCTTTACCTCGTCTCTTTCCTTTTCCTTTTCCACGAGGTCTGAAGAATCTGCGGCCTGATCTTCCTTTACCTTTTCCTTTTCTTCTTCCTTTTCCTTTGCCTTTTCTGGCTCTTCTTCCTTGGAATCTCCTTTGGAACCACGAGAAGTTTTGATCATCATATACCCAAAAGACATCGTCCAGGGCATCTAAAAATCCTTCTGTTCCATCTTCTTCATCTTCGGCCCAATAGCCAAATGTACCATCGAGTTCTCCTTCGTCTAGTACGAGAAATGATCTTCTACCTCCAGCACCTGTCGGCTGCATCAAAGGATTGTCTACTGAAGTCTTTGTCGTGCAGAACATCTCGATGAACACTGTCCTCAACTCTGTTGTGGTGTATTGCTGCAGGACCCTGCCACGATGAGTCATCAAAGAAGTCAAAGTGTTTCGCTGGTCCTGAGACAAATCTGCAAGTGACAGCATGAGTAAGGCAATGAGATTTTCTCCTAGAGGAAATTCGTTCTGATGAAAAGTCCTCATATTGCCATTGATGGTCTGCATGATTTCCTGAATCCTTTCTGCCGTTGGTGCTACTCCAGTCAACGCTGCATCTGCCTGCATCTGTGCTAGGACTTGTGGATGTGCTTGAGTGACTGGTTCTAACATGTCCATCCAACTGCTCATAAGCCTTTGGAGTAAAATCTGGAATCTTGTCATCCATTTCATCATGTCAGCTGATCCTCGATTGAAGCGCACGAATTGCATGAACCTATACAGGAATACATTGGTTGATCCTTTCACGAAATATGGTCGTAGTACTCGTTTGAAATATTCTACGCCGGCTCCTGGTGGATCATTTGCCTTCAATGCATCTCTGTCTAAAACACGCTTGTATACAGCTGCTTCTCCTTCTAATCTGTTTCTCAATGCTGGTCCTCTCTTCTCATCTTCCAGCTCGGTGATATCACACCAATCGTCTATGGCATCCTCATAGGAAAACCATGAAGTCTTTCCATCATAAGATGGGGGCACCTTTGTAGTGACCTGTGTTGTCATTGCTATTGCTGCTGGTTCTCTTCTCACATGCCTATTCACATAGGCTGCTGGCTCATAAGCCACATCCGCATCAGGCTCTTCCCAGTCGTCAATCCAATCCATGGCCGTTTGCCCACAAGCAATTCTATGCCTAGGAAAGGAGCTCACCTGGGTCTTCCAGGATCACTGCTCCGCTACCACTGAAAGAGTGACTAGGGCGTACACGGT
>WTIT01000087.1:132158-135105 GCA_011526375.1 Methanobacteriota archaeon | reverse complement strand
CATCAAAAGCGGCTGTGAAGTCATGTGGTTCGCCGGCTGCCTTGGCCAAGAACTGCCTGCGATATTCAATCTCTGCCTCAAGGATAGCTGCGTTAACATTGAGAATTGATGGCCCTTCTGCTGGGTCTTGATACATGAAGTTGTTATGCATCATTCGACCAGCAAGTGCTGGATTTGCAAGGGCTTCCTTGAACAATGCTTGCTCTGCTTCTGCTTCAGGAACCATACCTTTGGAAGCATATGCAACACCACGTGCGTAGTGCTGAGTGGCAATTGTTGCTGGGAAAACCTCTTTGTCGGTGTACATCGGTTCAGCCAGGATTTCGTCCCACTTACCAAATCTAATCATAACGTGCCACGGCATAGTAACATATGATTCGAGGAAAATTGCACCCATTGGGATAATTCCTGCTAGCATAAATTGTGCACCATGGTTTTCGTCACCCGCTGGTAGTGTGTCAACTGCCTTTCTAGCATATTTTAGCGCAGTTTCGTATTGTCCGTCAAACATTGCACACCAAACTACGAAGTGATGATTGTGCATACGGTAGAATTTGTAGAATTGTGATTCATTGCCGGTCAACTCAACATACTTGTCATCAGCTTCAACTGCTGCAATGTTACAGTCAATCGCTTCTTTCCATTGTCCAACCCATGCATCAATGTGTGATGGCATGTGAACCAAGTGACCACAGCCCGGCATTAGTGTTCGAAGAACATCAGCCGCTGGAAGTGCTCGCTCTGGGTATGGCGATAATTCAAGAGCGTGACAGTATAAGTGGCACAATGCAGGATGCTCTTTGGCACCAGGTACATTCTCGAAAGCCTCTTCCATGACCTCGATTAGCAGTAAGGTGCTGTCATCAACAGGAGTTATTTCTCCGGTTGAGGCATCTTTATTCCACAGTGTCCAAGGATTTAGATTCATTAGTGCTTCAACATATATTGCAGTAACATCGAGATTACCTTTGTACTTCTCATATAATGGAGCCATTGCTTCAGCAAACGCTTGGTTCAATTCAGGTGAGTTACCCATGTTTAGCATTGCTGGGTTTGCATTATCTCTAGCTTCCTTTGAGTGTCTGGTCGAAAGAGCCATGATCAAATCTTGCTCAAGTTCGGTACATCCGTCTTTCAAAGCAACGGCTTGTTGAATGGCATCATAACCTGGCCCTAATCCTGGTGACCAGTTGTAATTAGAGGATACACAGTATGCAATTCCCCACCATGCCATGGCACAGTTAGGATCTAATTCAGTACACTTTGTAAAGCAGGCAATTGCTTGCTCATGGTTGTAATTTAGCATGTGGCCAAAGGCTTCAACATACATTCTGCGGGCTTCATCGTTGGAGCATGTTATATTTTCAGCGAATGCATAGTTCGCCGGGACTCCAAAATCATAATCTGTAGGTGCTAACGACATAATTACCCGTTATCGGTCTTTTACTTAAGTTGAACGCCTATTAAAAGTAGTTTACATCCGGATTAAAGAAGTAATTAGCAATATATAGCCGAATATAGGTAATATAGCAAATCTCATGATACCAGAAAATTTCTAACAATTATTTTACAGGGCGCAACTGCTGAGGTAAAATGATACGATGACGTTTGATTCAGACTACGAGCCGTGGTTCGAGCCTCCCGGCTGGATAATCGGACCGATTTGGTTAGTCCTGTATACAATGTTGGCAATCAGTTTCACCATGATGCTAGCAAAGCGAGAAGAAATCCCGAACAGTAACTTAGTCATTGGATTATTTGTCATTCAAATGATTGCTAACCTTATGTGGCCAAACGTGTTCAATTCAGCAGAATATCTAGCGTCTTTTCTACTAATTGTGGTTATGACAGTGTTTACTGCGGCATATGCGTACATGATCTATACCCCCGCCAAAGAAGCCTCTATGCTTGTGTGGCCATACATCGCATGGGTCAGCTTTGCTGGAGTGATTAACCTTGCATACTACTTCAATGCTAGATAACGAATAATTTCCCGAATCTACTGGCTGTGCTATCTTCGGTTACGCCCTCTTGAACGATTCCCACGATTGCCACGGTTGTTTCTTCTTCCTCTTGATATTTGAGTGGCTTTTTCTGGTTTTGATTTATTCCCTCTATTTGGTCTTGAGTGGGTATTACGAGGTTTCTTTTTGTTGTAATTACGTTTCGGTTTCTCTTGATACCTTGACCTTGAATTACTATCCGATTGATTTGAACGACTTTGTGAGCGATTGCGCCTGCCATAATGGCCCCTTTTCGACTCGTTGCGGTTTTGGCTGCCAAAACTTCGACGTCTACTTGCGCCAATGAATTCCACCTCGAATTCGGGTAAATTACCAAAATCTGGTGGAGTAAACTCTACATTAATTCCAACTTCTCGCTGGATTTTACTTACTGTTTTCCTTTGTGGCTTTTGAATGAGCGAAATTACAATTCCAGTTGAGCCACCTCTTGCTGTTCTGCCGCTGCGATGTTTGTACGCCTTACCATTTTCCGGAGGGTCATAGTGAATTACACAATTTACTCCGTCTACATCAATCCCACGTGCTGCAACATCTGTGGCAATCAAAGCCATACATTCACCGTGTTGAAATCTTGCCATGGCTCGGTCTCGCTGCTTTTGAGATAGCCCTCCGTGAAGCGTTTGTGCGGCTAATCCATCGTGAGTCAAGTCATTCCCAACTCTATCGGCTCCAGCTCTTGTTCGGCAGAAAACAATAGTACGGCCACACTTTCTTATTATCTCATTAGAAATTATTGATTTCTTGGAGTTCGGCATCAACCAGAAATAGTGAGTCATACTCTCCATTGTCACCTCTTCTGGACCTACTTCAATGGTAACTGGATTAGTTTGGTAATCCCTAACCAAATCAGCAACCTCATCATCCAAAGTAGCACTAAACAAAATTGTTTGGCGGTCTTCTCGACATTCATCTAAAATCTGACA
>WTIT01000087.1:125627-132058 GCA_011526375.1 Methanobacteriota archaeon | reverse complement strand
TAGCACTAAACAAAATTGTTTGGCGGTCTTCTCGACATTCATCTAAAATCTGACACACAGGTTGCATGAAGCCCATATCTGCCATTCGATCTGCTTCATCAAGCACGACAATATCAACATCTTCCAACGAGATAGAACCTCTATCAATCAAATCGATTAATCTACCCGGACAAGCAACTAAAATGTCTACTCCACGGTCGAGCGCTTTGAATTGTTTAGTGTAGGATACACCGCCATAAACAGCATATGTGTACAATCCAAGTTCTCGAGAAAGCGGGTCTAGCACTTTGAAAATCTGTTCTGCCAACTCCCTAGTTGGAGTTAAAATTAGAGAAGTTGGAAATCCCGGTTCTGCTTGCTTGGTTCGCTCAATTAACGGCAATCCAAAAGCCAGTGTTTTTCCTGAACCTGTAGGCGCCCTACAACACAAATCGTGACCTAACATCCCATCAGGAATAGATTCTGTTTGAACTTCAAAAGGTTCGTAAATTCCTTCGGCAGAGAGTGCCTTGACCAGCCTTTTGGAAACCCCTAGATCTGAAAAAGACACCATATCCAACAAACTAAGCCGTCTTGCAGCCCTATTTGATACCCCCAGTAGGTATTTGACGTAATTTGCTTACCTGTGTGTTAATCTGGATTAGCCGTCAATCCATAGAGACAAGCATGGCAACCGCATTTCCACCACCGAGGCACAAAGTTACAATTCCTGATTTTGATCCGGTTCTTCGCATAACACCAAGCATGGTTATCAGACACCTTGTACCACTGCTACCAAGTGGATGACCAAGCGATACTGCGCCACCGTGGAGATTGAACCTATCGTGAGGGATTCCGACCTCTTTAGCGACAGCGCATGATGCTGCGGCGAATGCCTCATTGTGCTCGTAAATGTCGACATCTAATACGCCCAATGAATTGCGCTCGAGTAGAGTATTGATTGCTGGTATTGGTGCGCTCATAACTCTATGAGGCTCAACCCCGCTAGTACAATAATCATCAACATAAGCAATTATCTCCCAGTCATTTTGTTTTGCGGTGGATTCATCAGCAAGTAGAATGGCACTAGCACCATCGTTTAGTGTACTTGCATTGCCTGCGGTTACTTGTCCCGATTTATTGAATACTGGTCTTAATTTAGCCAGTGTTTCAGCGTTTGAATCGCTCTTAATGCCTTCATCTCTGGTGAATAAAATATCATTGCCACGTCGCTGTGGAACGTTAACAGCAAATGTTTCCCAATCAAACCAACCTTGATTCCAAGCTTCAGCAGCTCTTTGGTGACTACGGACAGCGAATTCATCGGATTCGCCCCTGCTGATGTCTGATTCTTCAGCAATTGTTTCACCGGTATTTCCCATGTGGATGTCGTTGTAAACATCCCAAAGGCCGTCATGTATCATCGAATCTACGAGTTTAGAATCGCCCATCTTCTTACCTTTTCGTTGACCTAAGAGCAACTGTGGTGCGTTTGACATGCTCTCCATTCCACCGGCGATAACCACCTTTGATTTACCTGCAGTAATGCTGTTTGCCGCCATCATTGCCGCTTCCAATGAACTGCCGCAAACTTTGTTGATGGTTGTCGCCCCTATTGATACTGGCAAACCCGCACCAAGAGCAACTTGTCTTGCGGGGTTTTGTCCACATCCTGCTTGCAATACCTGACCAAACAAAACCTCGTCAATTATTCCTGATGAGGCATCAAGTCCAACTCTATCACACAATTCTTTCACTGTCGCAACACCCAGTTCAACTGCTGTCATGGATGATAATGTGCCCAAGAAACTGCCTATCGGAGTTCTTGCTACACCACAGATTGCCACTCTGGACTTGCTCATAGTCATTCCAATGAGAATCAAGACTTCAATATGCCCATCAAAAATTAACCCTAATTCTTGAGAAGATTTGATGAAAGAAGAGTCTTGGGAGAAACATGGCGAAGTTCAAGACAGAGTTTGAAACAGACCGTGAAGCAAATCAGATGAGACATGTTGAGGTTGAGATTGATTTTACCTCAAATGCGCTAGCGTCTATCCTTTACCGACAGGGAGATACCGTTGTATTAGCATGTTGTACCAAAGAAGCAAGGCTGCCAGGTTGGTTTCCCAGAGATTCCACTAAAGGCTGGGTGCACGCAGAATATTCACTGTTACCCGGCTCTACTGACTCAAGGTTTAGGAGAGAGAGACGGGGTGCTAAAGGTCGAACTCAGGAAATTGAACGCTTGATTGCTCGTTCGCTTCGTGCTGCTGTTGATCTAGAACAATTAGGCCCAATTGCTCTCAACATTGATTGTGACATTCTAAACGCTGACGGAGGTACAAGATGCGCTTCAATTACCGCAGCAAACCTGGCCCTACGATTAGCAGTTAGAAGGCTGATTGCTAGCGGTCAATGTTTACCGATTGAACATAGACCAACTGACGAAGAACGTAAATCAGGCTGGAATGCTCCAGAATTGAGTGAAGAAGAGAAAATGGCTCATGAAAACAGAGTAATTCCACATGATTTGGCGGCAATTTCTGTTGGCCTAATCGAGGGAGATGTTTACCTAGATCTTGACTATGTGTTGGATTCAAATGCTGATGTGGATATGAATGTGGTGAAAACCAGTGATGGCAAGTATGTTGAATTACAGGGTACTGGTGAAGAATCTACATTTTCTGGTGAAGAATTGTTTGCCTTAATTGCCCAAGCGGATGCTGGCCTTGATGCTTTGTTTGAAGTTCAAGCAGCAATTTTGGATGGCATCAATTAAAATTGATTTCATTGGAAGAATTGAAATGCCAAATCATATCGCAGGTACTTGCGGGTAGGTAGCTTAGTTGGGAGAGCGCAGCACTGAAGATGCTGAGGTCGCCGGTTCAAGTCCGGCCCTACCCACCATTCCTCATCTTAAGGCGAGATGATTAGCGGAATTCACCTAATCTATAATCAATGCATTAATTTGGTAGTTTCACCTATGGGTGCCATGGGCGAAGAACTCGAGCAGGTTGACGAGCCCATCGAAGAGGCTGATGTCGAGGAAAAAGCGAGAGATAAAATCGCCAAAGAACTCGAAGATATAAGGCGTAGGAAAACCAAGACCAGCAAAAGAAGATTCCTTACCAACAAAGAGGATTATGTGCTATTTGCTGGCATAGGCTATGGGGTTTTATTTGCAATTTTGCTAGTTGGAATGTCAAGTGGTATATTCGGTTCTTCAACAACTCTTGATCATAAAGCCTCCCAAACTTTCCTAGATACTGGAGAAGAATGTTTGAACATTGAAGATGAGCCATGGATTTTGATATTCCCAGAAAACGATGCAGAATATCTTGATTTATCTGGTAGAAATCTACCATCAGGCTATGCGTTGATGAATTACACAATAATGGAGTCCGTCGATGATTCGTGGAGCGACGTAGTCTCTGAAGAGCTTGTGGCTGAAGTATCTGGAGCTAAGTCATCGATGAAAGCATCATTCGACGAACTAGGTGTGGGAGAATATCGAATAGAATTCTTCGTCGAAGTTTACAATCAAAGCACAGACCTCGATAACGCCTCATTAGTCGATGGTGGAGAAAGACTCAGCAAAAATATCGACTTTGAATTAGAGGTCAATAGTGGGGGATTTTTCTCATTCCTACCATTCGTTGATTCGGATTCCCATCGAGAAGTAAGAATAACCGAGCCTGGACCAAGAACATGCTGGACAACAAAAGATCTCGGAGATTGGGGATACTTGTTGATGGCAGCAGAATTGGGCGGTGGTCGAGAAACTGCAATGCTGACTGGTGGAACCGCTGGAATACCAGCATGGTGGATGGCGTTCATCTCACTATCACTCTCTGCGGTAACTCTACTCATCATCTACCCTGTAATGTACAAAATTTATCACCAAGACACAGATGACATCCTATCGAGAAATCACATTGCGAGAGTAGTCGAAGATGTCCTTGGAAAAACCTCCAAGCGTTTACACATTGATATTGATTGGGAATTATACAAACTTGAATCTAGAGAACTGTCCATTGACATAATGGTACCTTACAAAAATACTGATGGCACATTATCAGATAGCAAAGATATCAGGGCTGAAATCCTCAGAGAAATCCTCGAAGAATTTGCTATTTTTAGAGTGTTTAAACCAGTTCAGTTAACGGTGAAAACAATTGGAGTCAATCAAGCGATTGACTTTGAGAGCGGCGTTGGCGTCGGTGCTGGTGCAGAAGGTGCTGATGTTGAAGAAGAGCAAGACTACGCTAGTTTCTTCTCGGAATTACATACTTTGTCAAGAGTTGAAGATGAGGTAAGAGACAGTCTTGATTTATTCTTTGCTAGACGTAGCGATGTAAGAATGGAAGGCGCAGTTGTTACAAGCGATGATAGAGTAATCTTTGTTTCAGTTATCTACAAACCTACCCAACGGTTTGCTTTCTTTAGGTTCAAGAAAACTACCGACGAGGTAGAGGTTGAGTTATATCGCTACATCTCTGAGCGAAATGAGGACCTACTAGGCAGTCAAGAATTAATCGTAAAAGCGAGAAATCAGGTCTCGACCTTAGCAGACCGTTCTGGCGCAGGTAGAGTTGAAAGTGCAAATAAGAATAAGAATGACGACAGAATTGTCGCTGTAGCCAAACAAGATGGCCTCGGCGGCAGAATGCTTCAAACCAACTTTATTGGAAACACGCTATCTACTGTTGAGTACATGGCTAATGAGAAACGCGAAATGATTAACAAATGGGGATTCTGGGGGCTAATTGTATTCGTCTGGATTCCATTTATGGCTTCGGGAGTTTTAGTTGGAGCAATGTTAGGATTATTGTCAAGAATGCAATTCACAAGAGTTCTAGCTGCGACTTTTATCGGCGGAGCCGCTGCTTCGATAACATGGGCATACACTGCAGAAGGTATAGTGAAATTCATGCATCAATACAAACTTGAAGCCGTTATTCCATTGATGATTATTGTCTTCGTCGGTGCTGCATTTTTGCACATACGCTCAACCAAGGTACGTAGACAAACTGAACTGTTCGAAGATACCATGCTAGACAACTTCCATGCTGATGTGGTAGCAAAGTATGGTGAGCACTGAGTTGGTGATTCACTTGGACCTTGTTAACCACCTAGATGGTAAACCGGATAATTGTGGCGACTTAGTGAAGATTGGAATCTTGACCGTTAGCGACCGAGCGAGCAAAGGCGAATATCAGGATGAAGGTGGGCCAGCAATATTCGATTTTCTCACCGAAGCAGTCCGAAGTCCAGTAGAAGTTCATTATTCATGCATCGCTGATGATTATGAAAAAATAACAGCAGAACTAACTAGATTTGCTGATGACTTAGGTTGCTCTGTTGTTGTCACAACAGGGGGTACTGGACCTGCCCAAAGAGATGTCACTCCTGAAGCAACTATTGCCGTTTGTGACAAAATCCTCGACGGTTTTGGTGAACAAATGCGTGCTATCTCACTGCAATACGTCCCAACCGCAATACTATCCCGACAAGTTGGGGGAATTAGGGGCGAATGCTTAATCTTCAATTTACCCGGAAGACCGAAAGCGATTCGGGAAACCATCGATGAGATATGGCGTGCTGTACCTTACTGTGTCGATTTGATTGGCGGACCATATATCGACATGAATGAAGAGGTCTGCGACTCATTTAGGCCGAAAAATGCAAGGCGCAGGTAAACCTCAAAGTTCATTCATTGACTAGGGGTGCAAATACACGATAAGGATGGATAATAACGGTAATTTACTCATCAGCGGCGCCACAATGGTACTACCAGAAGTCACAAAAGTTGGCGATTTGCGAATAACCAACGGAATTATTGCAGAAATAGGTGATGCTGGAACACTGGAAAATCATGACGACGAGATGTTTGTTGATGGTACAGGCCTGCACTTACTCCCTGGTTGTATTGACCCACAAGTTCACTTTAGAGACCCTGGACAGCCAGAAAAAGAAGATCTGGGAAGTGGCTCCATTGCTGGCGTGAGTGGCGGGATTACCTCATTTTTAGATATGCCAAATAATGTCCCATCGATTACTACTTTAGAAGGCATGAAGGGAAAACTAGCCACTGCTGCAGAAAAGTGTGTCAGCAACTATGGCTTCTTCATAGGCGCGACTGAAGATAATGTAGAAGATTTACAAGATGCTGTAGGTACAAGAGAAAATCCGATTGCAATTCCCGGCATTTGTGGAATCAAAATATTCATGGGAGTTTCAACAGGTACTCTATTGGTTTCAGATAAGACCGCCTTGGAAAGAATATTCACTGAGACTGCAGGACTGATTGCAGTTCACGCAGAAGATGAAGATAGAATGAATGAACGCAGAAAATTAGTGGAGGGAAGAACTGATATTGCCGCTCACGCATACTACCGAGATGACATAACTGCGTTATTAGCAACTAAATTAGCGGTTAATTTAGCCCA